>NZ_JASZYM010000004.1:0-441232 GCF_030317005.1 Variovorax sp. J22R115
AACGCCTCAGCGCCGATGATAGTGCGGGTTCCCGTGTGAAAGTAGGTCATCGTCAGGCTCTTACAGCCCAGAAAAGCCCAGCCCCTCAAAGGCTGGGCTTTTTTGCGTTTGAAGCTTCCTGGCACCACTCGCGATGCTCTCGCTTGCGGACAGGAATTCTGCGTGGTCTTCAGCGATTCTGAATCTGTTCTGTGCTGGCGGATGCTGCTCCAATTTTGACGAGTGCCTCCAGTGCCTGGTCGCCCAGATCGTCCAATGAAGACGTGGGGAAAAAGCGGGCGCGAATAGTCTCCATATAAGGCGTTTGCCGCACCCAGGACTTCCATTCGTCAACGCTCATCGTCTGCATTTCAAGCAGCTTGAACTTCACAAGCACTTTGACTGCGTGCCAGGCATGTTTGGGCGGGTTCCGTGCGAATGTGTCCAGCCGGGTTCGCGCCAAGCGCAAGGCTCCGGCAGTCTCGTTGAAGACTGCGCCATGGCCGGGAATCACTCGATGTGGCTTGAGCGTTTCGATCAGTTCGAGGGTCGCTGCGACTTCGCCGAAAGACGGCTCTCCCGCAAGTTCAGGAAATACGACCCCGAATCCGTTCTCCCAAAGCGCATCTGCGGAGATCACGGTTCGCGAACGCGGCTCGAAAAGGATCACTGAATGCGGATCGTGCCCCGGAGCCGCATGGACTTCCCATGGAATGTCGCTCAAGACGACTTCGTGGCCAGGCTGGAGCAGGGCTTCGAAGCGGAAGCGAGGGCAAGTCTGCCCTGTCGCTCTGAAGCTCAGGCCGTCTTCGTCCCAGTTTTCTACCGAAGACGCTTCTCCGGGCGGAATTCGCGTCTCGACGCCTGAATAACGCGTCTGCAGCGCGGCGTTCCCGCCGCAATGGTCGCTGTGCAGATGTGTGTTGAGGATCAGATCGAGCGGCCGCCCGGCCAGGGCCGACTCGATCAACGCTAGCGTCTGCACCGAATGAGTCGCGTAGCCAGTGTCGACTACGGCAGTCTCGTCCCGCCCGACGAAGACGATGTTGTTGGCCGATAGCCATCCACGTTCGAGAACCAGCACCTGCGCTGGCAGACCGTCGACGGTTGTCAAGCCTGCGCGCCCACGCGCAATTGCCGGCGAAGAATCTTTCCGACGTTCGTCTTCGGCAGGGCATCTCGAAACTCGATGAGCTTCGGCCGCTTGTACCCGGTCAACTGGTCGTGGCAGTAGCGCATGACCGCATCCTCGGTCAATGAAGAGTCCTTCCTCACCACGAACACCTTGATGGCCTCGCCTTGCTTTTCATCGGGCACACCGACTGCCGCGCACTCGATCACGCCGGGGCACAAGGAGATCACGTTCTCGAGTTCGTTTGGAAAGACATTGAAGCCGCTCACCAGAATCATGTCCTTCTTGCGATCGACAATCCGGCTGTAGCCGTCTTCTTGCATCACCGCGATGTCGCCCGTCCGCATGAAGCCGTCTGGCGTGAAGGCAGCAGTGGTCTCTGCGGGCTGCTTGTAGTAGCCGGTCATCACGTTGGGACCTTTGATGCAGAGTTCGCCCGCTTCGCCGATGGGGAGCGAGCGACCTTCGTCGTCCTTGATCGCGAGCTCGATGCCGGGCAAGGGCAGGCCGATGGTGCCGGTGAAGGCGGTATTGGAAACCGGATTGTTCGTACCGATCGCGCAGGTTTCGCTCATGCCCCAGCCTTCGATCATCGGGCAGCCGGTGACCTCGAACCACTTGCGCGCGGTGCCTTCCGACGCCGCCATGCCGCCGGCCTGCGAGACGAACAAGGTCGAGAAGTCGACGGTTTTGAACTCGGGATGGATCAGCAATGCGTTGAACAGCGTGTTCACCGCCGGCAGCATGTGGAATGGCCGCTTCTTCAGCACCGCGATGAACTTGTCGAAGTCGCGCGGGTTGGGAATCAGCGTCAGGTGCGAACCTTGGCGGATCGCGAGCAGGCACAGCGTCAAGGCGAAGATGTGATAAAGCGGCAGCGCCGCGATGCTGTTGACCTTGGACAGATCGCCCGCACGGGCCAGCGCCGGTGTGAACCATGCCTCGGCCTGGAGCGTCGCGGCAACGATGTTGCGATGCGTGAGCACTGCACCCTTCGACAAGCCCGTCGTCCCACCGGTGTATTGCAGGAAGGCGATCGAATCGAGCGTGCTCGGGTCGGCCGCCAGCGTGCGGCCGCGCCCCTCCGCGATCACTTCTGAAAACGGCGTGACGGTCCGGCCGTTGTCGAGCGGCAGCTTGTAGGCCGGCACCATTTTCGCGAGGTGTCGGACGGCGATGGTGATCCACTTGCCGTACAGCCCGCCGAGAAGATCGCCCATCGACGCCACCACGACATGCTTCACGGCGGTGCGGTCGATCACCTGTTCGAGCGTGGCCGCGAAGTTTTCGAGAATGACGATGGCGGTCGCGCCCGAATCCGTCAGTTGGTGCTCGAGCTCGCGCGCCGTGTAGAGCGGGTTGACGTTGACGCAGGTGTAGCCCGCACGCAGCACGCCGCACATCGTGACCGGGAACTGCGGCACGTTGGGCAGCATGATCGCCACCCTGGCCCCCGCTTCCAGCCCGCGCGACTGCAGCCATGCCCCGACGGCGGTCGACAGGGCATCGAGTTCGCCATAGGACATCCACCGCTCCATGCATACCGAAAACGGGCGCTCGGCAAAACGCTTGAATGACTCGTCGAACATTTGCCCTAGCGAGCGATATTGTTCGGGGTGGACTTCGTGCGGCACGCCGGCCGGATAGTTCTGTAGCACTGATGTCTGCATGCGGTCTCCTTTGGCGCGGATTGTCGAAGCGAGCTCGTGTCCGCCGCCAGCGGGCTTGTCCTAATGCGGCACCGCACCAGCCGCGCATGCGATAGTCTGACTCATGGTTGCGCGTCTACAGCGATGGTTGGTGGTGGGGTGGCTCGTGATCGCGATCGCGTGGACCAGCTTCTGGTGGGGGCGTTCGATGGGGATCGCCATCGCAGGCCTTCTGGTCCTAGCGTGTGTGCATGCAGGCGTGCTGGCATTCGAGTTCTTCGCCAGCTATCGCGTGAATGCGCCAGATCCCATTCCTCGCGGCAGCGCCGCGCAGTACATCGGCGCATGGTTGGCCGAGTGTGTGGCGGCGCCGACTGTCTTCGGCTGGCGTCAGCCCTTCCGTTCGCAGTCGATCCCGGACCGGCTCCAGCCGGATGCGCGCCGTGGCGCCGTGCTCGTTCATGGTTTCGTCGGCAACCGCGGCTTCTGGAATCCATGGCTGCGTGAGTTGCAGGCGTCAGGTCGTGCGTTCGTCGCAGTCACGCTCGAGCCGGCCTTCGGCTCCATCGATCACTACGTTGAAATCGTCGAGGACGCCATGGCGCGCGTGACGGCTGCGACAGGCCAGCCGCCGCTCCTCATCTGCCACAGCATGGGAGGCTTGGCCGCGAGGGCCTGGTTGCGCGATTCGGATGGTTCGCGCGCGCACCGCATCGTCACGATCGCCACGCCGCACCGCGGCACGTGGCTTGCGCGCTTCGGTCGCACAGTCAACGGTCGCGAGATGCGCGTCGGCGGCGAGTGGCTGCAGAAAATCGAAGGCGAGCGGGCGAGCACGCGGCAAGTGCCGTTCACCTGCTGGTACTCCAACTGCGACAACATTGTCTTTCCCACCTCGGTGGCGACCTTGCCGGGTGCGGACAACCGCATAGTGTCAGGCCGTGCCCACGTAGAGTTGGCTTTCGACCCTCGCGTCATGCGCGAGACCCTGGCGCTCCTGGAGCCCTGAGCCCGACCGTGCAATCAGGCGATGGATCCGGATTCACCCGGCAGCAGCACGTCTGCCTCGATGTCTGGCTGTGTCGCAAGTTGCTCATACAACGCCGTAAAGTCCGGCGCCGTGAGATCGAACAAATGCGCGAAGCTGTCGATCACGAAATAGGTGCTCTGGTAGCTGTCGATCTTGTAGCGAGTCCGCATCGTGCGCAGCAGATCGAGCGGCAAGCGATGCGGCTCGTTGCTGCGGACCGCGTGCTGCAGTTCGCCGACCGAACTCAGGATGCCCGCGCCGTAAGCACGCACGCCGTCCTGCTGGCGAATGAGCCCGAACTCCACGGTGTACCAATAGAGGCGCGCAAGCTTCTCTCCCGCGCCGAGGCCATGCGCCTTCATGCCGCCCTGGCCATAGCGCTGGACGTAGTCGGCGAAGGTCGGATCGAACAGCATCGGCACGTGCCCGAACAAGTCATGGAAGACATCGGGTTCGACGATGTAGTTGAATTCTTCAGGCTTACGGATCCAATCGGTCACTGGAAACTTGCGATTAGCGAGTAGCGTGAAGAAGGGCAGTTCGGGAATCAGCCCGGGTACCGCGACCACCTCCCAGCGGGTGGCCTTGTACAGGCGTTCGTTGATCTCGTCGAAGCGCGGAATGCGATCCTTGACGCCGAGCGAAGGCAAGGAAGCGATGAAGGCATCGCAAGCAAGCCCGGGCAACTGCGCGGCCTGGCGTTCATAGAGCCGCCGATAGGTGTCGTGGTCGGCCGGCGTATAGCTGGCCCAGTCCTGCGGGCAGGTGTAGTCGTCATGGACGGCGCCCCCGCGGGAATAGTCGCCGCGAGGAGGGCGCTCCGATTGGCCGTAGACGGCCGGCATGACCGCGCCTTTGGGGGTGTCCATGAAAGCTCCGATGTTGGGTTACTTGAGCCAGCGATCCATCGTTCGCTGGAATTCGCCGCCGGCGAGCGACAGGTGCAGCCACTGGTCGACGTACGCCTTGAAGGCCACGTCGTCGCGCGGCAGCATCCAGGCCATCTCGCCGTACTGCAGCGGCTTGTCGGGGTTGATGGCGCACAGGCCCGGCTTGAGCTTCTGCTGCGTGATGGCTTCGGCCGATTCGGTCACGAAAACGTCGGCGCGGTTCGCCAGGATCTCGTCGAAGATCGTCACGTTCTCGCCATGTAGCGTGAGCTTGGCGCGCTTGAAATTGGCGCGCGCAAAACGCTCGTTGCTGCCGCCCGGGTTAAAGATCACCCGCACTTCCGGCTTGTCGATCAACTCCACGGTTTGATATTTGGCGACGTCCGCGCAGCGAGCGATCGGCGTCTTGCCGTTGACCATGTAGGGCGAGCTGAAGAAGGCGCGCTTCTGGCGATCGGTGGTCACCGACACGCCGCCGACCGCCATGTCGCATTTGCCCGCCGCGAGGTCGGGCAGCAGATTGGCCCAGGTCGTCTTGACCCACTCCGGCTTCGCGTTGAGGCTCGCGCTGAAGCTGGTCATGAGATCGACGTCGATGCCTTCGTAGCTCGCGTCCGGTTTCTGGAAGCTGAATGGCCGGTAGTCGCCGGGCGTGCAGATGCGCACCACGCCCGCCTTCTGCACCGCGTCGAGCCGCGAAGTGGGGTCGCCTTGCCGCGGCGTCATCGCGCAGCCTCCCAGCGTCAGGGCCGCAGCCACCATACAGAGGGAAGAACGAAACGAAGACGTCGGGCGCATGCGAAGCTCCTATGTGTAAAGGGAGCTTTATTGTGCGGCGGCCAGCACCCCGCGACGGATCTGGTCGAGCTCGATGCTCTCGAACAGCGCCTTGAAGTTGCCTTCGCCGAAGCCGTCGTCGCCCTTGCGCTGGATGAACTCGAAGAAGATCGGTCCAAGCTGGTTCTCGCTGAAGATCTGCAGCAGCAGCGCGCCCTTCTTGCCGTCGACCAGGATCTTGCGCTTCTTCAGTGCAGCCACGTTCTCGCCATGGCCGGGGATGCGCTTGTCGATCAGCTCGTAGTACGTGTCGATGGTGTCCAGCAGCTTCACGCCGGAGGCGCGCAACGCATCGACTGAATGCGGGAGGTCGCGCGAACCCATAGCGATGTGCTGGATGCCTTCGCCACGATAGCTGTCCAGGTACTCCTGGATCTGGCCGGCCTTCTCGTTGCCCTCTTCGTTGATCGGGATACGGATCTTGCCGCAGGGGCTGGTCATGGCCTTGCTTTTCACTCCCGTGACCTGGCCTTCGATGTCGAAGTAGCGGATTTCGCGGAAGTTGAAGAGGCGTTCGTAGAAATCGGCCCATTCCTTCAGGCGACCGCGGTGCACGTTGTGCGTCAGGTGGTCGATGTAGGTGAGGCCGTGGCCTTCCGGCGCGAGCGCTTCGATCGCCGTCAACCCGGGCAACGCCTCGAAGTCCACGTCATAGAAGCCGATGTTGCCGATGTCGCCAGGGGCCGCACCGTTCTTGCCGCGCCAGCGATCGACGAAATAGATCAGGCTGTCGCCGATGCCCTTGATGGCCGGGATGTTCAACTCGCCTGGGCCGGCGCCGGGGGCGAAGCCCCACGCACCGAGCGAGATCGCGCGTTCGTAGGCCGCCTTGGCGTCCTGCACGCGGAACGCGATCGCGCAGATGCTCGGGCCATGCTGGCGTGCGAAGCGCTGCGCAAAGGAATCCGGCTCCGAATTGATGATGAAGTTGATCGTGCCCTGGCGATACAGCAGCACATTCTTGTGACGGTGCTTGGCGATCGGCCTGAAGCCCATCTGCTCGAAGACCTTGCCCATCGCGGCCGGATCGGGTGCGGCGTATTCGATGAACTCGAAGCCGTCGGTCCCCATCGGGTTCTCCCAGGGCGTGAAAGCAGATTCGTCGTTGGTGCTCATGGCGTGTCTCCGATAGGGCGGGGGGTGATTCAGTGTCGCGCCGCGGTTCTGCGGCGTCCGTGTTGAACTGTAAAAGCGCGAGGCATCATGATTTCAGCGTTGTTGCGCCTAGATTGCAGCGAACACGCAGGAATCCTGCGAAAATTCAAGAATGGACGCATTGGACAAGATCGATAGACACATTCTTCGCACCCTGCAGATCGATGGGCGCGCCACCTACGACCAGTTGGCCGAGCAGGTCAGCCTTTCTCCCAGCGCGGTGCTGCGCCGGGTCAAGCGCCTCGAGGAATCGCGTGTGATCGACCGCTACGTTGCCCTCGTCAAGCCAGAATCGGTCGGCTGGGGCCTCACCGCCTATCTCAACGTACGGCTCGAAAAGCACACCGAAAGCCACAAGCGCAATCCGATGGACTTGTTCCGCGCCAGCGTTCAAACTTGGCCGGAGGTCGTCGAATGCGCAGCGCTGACCGGGGAGATGGACTACCTTTTGCGCGTGGTCGTGGCCGACATGGGCCACTACAGCCGCTTCATCATGGACACCCTGCTCAAGCACCCCAGCGTGCAAGACTGCAAGACCAGTTTTGTGCTCGATCGCGTGAAGGTCACCACCGCCGTGCCTGTGTAACAACACGAGCCTGTAGGCCAATGACTGATATTGGGCAGTTGTTCACCAATGAAACGCCAGGGTGCCCTTACGGCCTTGAGAGTTTAGGGAAAACCCTTATATTCGATGCATGCTTACCGCCAAGGCCCTCTTTCTTGCCTCACTCGGCGTCGGCTCGTTCCTGAAGGCGCCGATGGTTGAGGCGCATCCGCGCGCCGCCGCGCCAACCCCTGTGATGGTGCCGATCCGTTCGATCGGCCCGCGCGAGCGTGACCGCATCGCGCAACACCTGCTCGCGCTCGCGCCGCACGACCGCTATCTGCGCTTCGGCTACGCGGCGTCCGACGAGCAGATTCGCCGCTACGTCGACGGCCTCGATTTCGAGCGCGACGAGCTCTTCGGCATCTACAACCGCCGACTCGACCTCATCGCGATGGCCCACCTGGCCTTCGCGCCCGCTGAACAGCAGCAGGACTGCGCCGAATTCGGTGTCTCAGTCTCCGAACACGCCCGGGGACGCGGCTACGGGGCCCGCCTGTTCGAGCGCGCGGTCGTCGTCGCCCGCAACGAAGGCGTCGGCATGCTGTTCATCCATGCGCTAAGCGAAAACGCCGCCATGCTCAAGATTGCCCGCAATGCCGGTGCGACCGTCGTGCGCAGCGGCTCCGAATCCGAAGCCCATCTCGAACTCCCCGCGGCCACCTTCGACAGCCGCATGAGCGAAATTGCCCTGCAGCACTACGCCCAGGTCGACTTCCAGCTCAAGACCCGCGCCAAGCAGTTCTGGGCCTTCCTGGCGGAGCTGCAGGAAATCCGCAGCGGCGTCCGCGCAGCGCGGGATCGTTCGTCCCCCTGATCTCACGGCTCACTCTCAGTCACGCTCCTCAACGGCCGCGCGCAGCGCGCCGCGGTGGTGAGTGGCCGCGGATCCGGCTTGGCCGGTCCGCAGGCCACGCCCCCTTGAAGGGGGAGGCGGCTACACGAAGTGAGCAAGCAACGCGGGTGCCTCATGTATGCTTGTAGTCCCCCAACTTCGCCCTCCCGCAGTGGCAGACCCTCACCCTGAACGCGCGCCCGTCGAACGCGAAGACAAGCGTAGCTTTCTTCAAAAGCTCGCCGAATTCATTCATCCCGGGCCCGACTCGCGCGACGAGCTGATCGAAACCCTCGCCGACGCCGAGGACAACGACGTGATCGGGGCCGAATCGCGCGTGATGCTCGAAGGCGTGCTTCGCATGGCCGACATGACAGCCGGCGACGTGATGGTGGCCGCGCCACGCATGGATTTGGTCAACATCGACGCACCCTTCGACGCGTTGCTGCACCTGGTGATCGACACCGCCCACTCGCGCTTTCCCGTCTACGAGGGCGAAAAGGAAAACATCATCGGCATCCTTCTCGCGAAGGACCTGCTCAAGCTGCAGCGCGCACCGGGCCTGAACATCCGAGCCCTGCTGCGCCCCGCGACCTTCGTGCCGGAAAGCAAGGGGCTGAACGACCTCCTGCGCGAGTTCCGCGGCAATCGCAACCACCTCGCGATCGTCATCGACGAGTTCGGCCGCGTGGCCGGCCTCATCACCATCGAGGATGTGCTCGAACAGATCGTCGGCGAGATCGAGGACGAGTTCGACATCGCCGAGGACGAAGGCGACATCTTCGGCCTCGCGGACCACACGTACCGCGTGTCGGGCGACACTCCCATCGAGCGCGTGGCCGAAGCCTTCGGCATCACCTTCGACGACGAGGTGCTCAGCGAAGACTTCGACACCATCGGGGGACTGATCGCGCACAAGATGGGCCACGTGCCTAAGCGCGGCGAACACTTCGCCATCGGCGCCTTCGACTTCGTCGTGCTGCACACGAAGGGCGGTGCGGTGCGCTGGTTCAAGGTCTCGCCGGCCCGCGGCGACGACGCGGCCGATTGAAAACGCTGATTCGCGCGCTGGGCTTCGGCCTGGCCGGTCTTGCGCAGGCCGCCTCCATTGCCGCACCGTGGAACGGCCAGCCGCTGTGGTGGCTGCAACTGCTCTCGCTGGCCGCGCTGGTCTGGCAACTCGATGCATTGCGTTCGGGTGCTGCCGGCGGTCGCCGGCCGTTGCGCAGCGGAGCGCTCCACGGCTGGCTGTTCGCGACGGCCTGGCTCTGCGGCACCTTCTGGTGGCTCTTCATCTCGATGCACACCTACGGGGGGCTTGCGGCGCCGCTTGCCGCGATCGCCGTGCTCGCGCTCTCGGCAGCGCTGGCCTTGTACTACGCGCTGGCGTGCGCCCTGTTCGTGGCCTACGCGCCATCGAGTCCCTTGCGGGCCGCCGCGTTCTTCGCTGCGCTGTGGACGCTGGCCGAGTTGCTGCGCGGCAGCTGGTTCACCGGCTTTCCGTGGGGCGCGGGCGGTTATGCGCATGTCGATGGACCGCTGGCCGTCTACGCGCCCTGGCTCGGTGTCTACGGCATCGGCGCCGTGGCCACAGGCATCGCGACACTGGCGGCGCTCGCCTTCCGCAACGCCCGCGGCCGCGCATTTGCCGCACCGGTCGCCCTTGCGTTCGTCCTGCTTTGCGTGCCGGTGCTCTTCAGCACCTTGCGCGGGACGCCCTCCGACGATGCGGCCCGTTCACGCGGCCGCATCGGCATCGCGCTGCTCCAAGGCAACATCCCGCAGGATGAAAAATTCATCCCCAGCGGCGGCATCGTGACGGCGCTGCGCTGGTACGGCGAGCAGCTGCAGAAGGCGACTGCACCGCTCGTCATCACGCCCGAGACCGCCTTGCCCCTGCTGCCCTCGCAATTGCCGCCAGGCTATCTGGAGGCCATCGCGGCGCGCTACGCCAGCGGCAGCCAGGCGGCCATCGTGGGCCTTCCGACGGGCAACGGCCAGTCCTACAGCAACGCGGTGCTGGGCTTCAAGCCCGGCGAAGCAACGCCCTACCGCTACGAAAAGCACCACCTCGTTCCCTTCGGCGAGTTCATCCCGCGCATGTTCCGGTGGTTCACGGACATGATGAACATTCCCCTGGGCGACTTCCGCAGCGGTGGCCTCGCGCAAGCGCCCTTTGCCTGGCAGGGCCAGCGTATCGCGCCCAACATCTGCTACGAGGACTTGTTCGGCGACGAGATCGGCGCGAACTTCCGCAACGAGGCCGACGCGCCCACCGTGCTGCTCAACGTGAGCAACATCGCGTGGTTCGGCGACTCGATCGCGATCGACCAGCACCTTGCCATCTCGCGCATGCGGGCGCTGGAATTCCAGCGCCCGATGGTTCGCTCGACCAACACGGGTGCCACTGTCGTCATCGACCATCGCGGCCGCGTCACGCACGAGTTGCCGCGCCTCACGCGCGGCGTGCTGGAGGCCGAGGTCGAGGGCCGAGCGGGGCTCACGCCCTATGCCATGTGGGTGTCCCGCTTTCGTCTGTGGCCGTTGTGGGGCGCGGCGCTGCTTGTCGTCGCGGCGACGCTGATCTTTCGCCGCCGGCGCGCAGACTGAGCCGCGTCGACGGCCGGTCGTCGGTCGTCGATCCATCCGTTGATGATGTCGATCTTCTTCTGCGTCCAGGCCCGCGCATTGAGCCAATAGCGCTCTAGGTTGCGTCCACTATCCAGTGCCGATGTACTCGCCCGGCGATGGTAGCGCTTGCCCGGAACGCTGCGCCGCAGCATGCTCGCGAGTGGGCTGCATGACCGCATGCGCACCGGGCATCGAAGGGGTGCGCCGCAACGCAATGCTTCCCGTATCGTCTCGCCCTCGTCACCACAGGAGCTCCCATGTACTTCGCTTCCCGATTTCGTGCCTTCGCCGGCGCGGCTGCGTTGCTCGCGGCCAGCGCCATGGCCCATGCGCAGACTGCCTTGCCCAACGTCGTGATTCTCGCGACCGGTGGCACCATCGCCGGCGCGGGGGCTTCGGCCGTCAACAGCGCCACCTACTCGGCGGCCAAGGTGCCGGTCGAAAAGCTGCTCGCGGGCTTGCCCGAGTTGTCGAAGGTGGCCAACGTGCGCGGCGAGCAGGTGTTCCAGATCGCCTCCGAAAGCTTGACCAACGACAACCTTCTGACCCTTGCCAAGCGCGTCTCTGCGCTCTCGAAGCAGGCCGACGTCGACGGCATCGTGATCACGCACGGCACCGACACGCTCGAGGAAACTGCTTACTTCCTGACCCTCACGGTGCATACGCCCAAGCCGATCATCGTGGTGGGCTCCATGCGGCCGGGCACCGCGATGTCGGCCGACGGAGCCCTCAACCTGTTCGACGCGGTGAATGTGGCGGCCAGCAAGGATGCCGTCGGCAAGGGCGTGCTCGTGACCATGAACGACGAGATCCAGACCGGCCGCGACGTCAGCAAGACGGTCAACATCAAGACGGAGGCCTTCAAGAGCCAGTGGGGTCCGCTCGGCATGATCGTCGAGGGCCGCAACTACTGGTTCCGCGCGCCGCTCAAGCGGCACACGATGCAGTCGGAGTTCAACATCGACACCATCAACGCATTGCCGCCGGTCGAGATCGTTTTCGGCTACCAAGGTGTGCCGTCGACGGCCATCGATGCCTTGGCCAAGAGCGGCACCAAGGCGCTGATTCACGCTGGCACCGGCAACGGTTCGGTGGCAGACCGCATCGTGCCCGTGCTGCAGAAGGTGCGCGGCGACGGCATCCTCGTTATTCGCAGTTCGCGTGTGCCGGACGGCTTCGTGATCCGCAACGCCGAGCAGCCCGACGACAAGTACGACTGGGTGGTGGCGCACGATCTACGCCCGCAGAAGGCGCGCATCCTGGCGATGGTGGCGCTGACCAAGACCAGCGACACCAAGGAACTTCAGCGCATTTTCTGGGAGTACTAGCTTACCCCCAGGCTTCGCGCACTTCGTGTCGCTACGCCTTCCCCCTTGCAGGGGGCAATAGGCGGACCGGCGGAGCCGGATCCGCGGTATTTCTGCAAGAGGAGGGGCCGGCTGGCTGGCTCTTAAAATGATTGGTTCGCCGCGTGGGGCTCTTCCCTGCCGTGGCCACCCAGGGCTGACATGCTGACCTTCCAACAAATCATTCTCAAGCTTCAGGCCTACTGGGCCGACCAGGGCTGCGCGCTGCTGCAACCGTACGACATGGAGGTCGGCGCGGGCACTTCGCATACGGCCACCTTCCTGCGGGCACTCGGGCCGGAACCCTGGAAGGCTGCCTACGTGCAGCCGAGCCGCCGGCCCAAGGACGGGCGCTATGGCGAGAACCCGAACCGCCTGCAGCACTACTACCAGTACCAGGTGGTGCTCAAACCAGCGCCGAGCAACATCCTCGAGCTCTACCTGGGCTCGCTCGAAGCGCTGGGCTTCGACCTGAAGAAGAACGACATCCGCTTCGTCGAGGACGATTGGGAGAACCCGACGCTCGGCGCGTGGGGGCTCGGCTGGGAGGTCTGGCTCAATGGCATGGAAGTCACGCAGTTCACTTACTTTCAGCAGGTCGGCGGCATCGACTGCCGGCCGCTCACGGGTGAGATCACCTACGGGCTCGAACGGCTCGCGATGTACCTGCAGGGCGTGGACAACGTCTACAACCTGGCGTGGACCGACGGCCTCAGCTACGGCGACGTCTACAAGCAGAACGAGGTCGAGCAGTCGACCTACAACTTCGAGCACAGCGACGCCGACTTCCTTTTCACGGCCTTTGCCGCGCACGAGAAGCAGGCCAAGAACCTCATGGAACAACAGCTCGCGCTGCCGGCCTACGAGCAGGTGCTCAAGGCTGCTCACTGCTTCAACCTGCTGGACGCGCGTGGTGCGATCAGCGTGACCGAGCGCGCGGCCTACATCGGCCGCATCCGCAACCTCGCGCGCAGCGTCGCGCAGAGCTACTACGAGAGCCGCGAACGGCTCGGATTCCCGATGGCGCCGCGCGAGTGGGTCGCACAGATCACGAAGAAGGCGGCCTGATCGATGACCACCCCCAAGAACAACCTGCTCGTCGAACTCTTCGTCGAGGAACTGCCCCCCAAGGCGCTGAAGAAACTCGGCGATGCCTTTGCCTCCGTGCTGCGCGACCAACTCGTCGCGCAGGGACTGGCCGATGCCGGCTCGGTGATGACCGCCTACGCTTCGCCGCGCCGGCTCGCCGCGCATCTGACCGATGTGCTCGCGCAGGCCGCCGACAAGGCCGTCTCGCAGAAGCTCATGCCGGTGACGGTGGGTCTGGATGCATCGGGCAACGCAACGCCAGCGCTGCTCAAGCGCCTGGGTGCGCTGGGCGCCGATGCATCGGCCGTGCCGGGACTGCGCCGCGCCATGGACGGCAAGGCCGAGGCGCTGTTCTTCGAGAGCACCGCCAAGGGCGCGACGCTGGCCGAAGGCCTGCAGAAGGCGCTGGCCGAGTCGATCGCCAAGCTGCCGATCCCGAAGGTCATGAGCTACCAGCTCGAAACCGGCTGCGAGCTGCCGGGCTGGAGCAGCGTCAGTTTCGTGCGCCCGGCGCATGGTCTGGTCGCGCTGCACGGCGACACGGTTGTTCCGGTCGAGGCGCTGGGCCTGAAGGCAGGACGCGAGACGCACGGTCACCGCTTCGAAGCGACTGTCGATCCCATCGTGCTGCGCGACGCCAACCACTACGCGGAGCAACTGACCGACGACGGCGCCGTCATCCCCGGCTTCGAGGCTCGCCGCTCCGAAATCGCACGCCAGCTCGCCGATGCCGCCGTGAAGGTAGGCGGCGGCACGCAGCCGGTTCTCGATGATGCGCTGCTCGACGAGGTCACCGCGCTGGTCGAGCGCCCGAACGTGCTGGTCTGCGAATTCGAACGCGAGTTTCTCGACGTGCCACAGGAGTGCCTCATCCTCACGATGAAGGCCAACCAGAAGTACTTCCCTCTGCTCGACGCAGCCGGCCGCCTGACCAACAAGTTCCTGGTCGTCAGCAACATCCGGCCCGACGATGCCAGTGCCGTGATCGGCGGCAACGAGCGCGTCGTGCGCCCGCGCCTCGCCGATGCCAAGTTCTTCTTCGACCAGGACCGCAAGAAGTCGCTGGCCTCGCGCGTCGATTCGCTGGCCAAGGTCGTCTATCACAACAAGCTCGGCACGCAGGGCGAGCGGGTGCGGCGTGTGATGCAGATCGCGCGCCTCGTCGGCGAACAGTTGGGCGCCGCGAGCGACGATTCGAGGCTGGCCGCGCATGCAGTGCAGGCAGCGCAACTTGCCAAGGCCGACCTCGTGACGGACATGGTCGGCGAATTCCCCGAGCTTCAGGGGACGATGGGTCGCTACTACGCATTGCACGACGGGCTCGATCCGTTGGTGGCCGACGCGATCGAAGATCACTACAAGCCTCGCTTCGCCGGCGACACGTTGCCGCGCAGCATGGTGGGCGTTGCCGTCGCGTTGGCCGACAAGCTCGAAACGCTGGTCGGCATGTTCGGCATCGGCAATTTGCCCACCGGGGATCGCGATCCATTTGCGCTGCGTCGTCATGCCCTGGGCGTGGTGCGCATGCTCATCGAGCGTTCGCTGCCGTTGCAGTTCTATGAACTGACGCGCCAGGCATTCGGGGTGTTCCCGCCGGGCCTCCTGGAGGATCGAAGCGTCGAACTCGACGAGTTCCTCATCGAACGTCTCAAGAGCTATTTCAAGGACGAAGGCTATTCCGCCGTCGAGATCGATGCAGCGGTGTACGTGCGCAAGCTCGGGGTGTGGGCGACTATTCCCAAGCGCCTCGATGCCGTCCGCGCCTTTGCGTCGTTGCCCGAAGCACCGGCACTCGCCGCGGCCAACAAGCGCATCGGCAACATCCTCAAGAAGTCGCCCGAAGCCGACGCCCACGTGAGCGAACTGCTTCTGCACGAGCCCGCCGAGAAGGCGCTCCACGCCGCCATGCAGCAGATCGTGCCGCAGGCCAATGCCCAGTTCGACGAAGGCGACTACACCGCATCGCTGCAGACCCTGGCCGCGCTGCGCGCACCCGTCGACGCCTTCTTCGATGGCGTGATGGTGAATGCCGAGCAGTCCGATCTGCGCCTCAACCGCCTCGGCCTGCTGATGTTGCTGCACAACGCGATGAACCGCGTCGCGCAGCTCGAACGTCTCGCCGCCTGACCCCACAATCGACACGCCATGAAACTCGTCATCCTCGACCGCAACGGCAGCCTCAACGTGCACCGCGAGGACTTCGTGAAGAGCGACATCGAGTGGACGCCGCTGCCCGGCGCGCTCGAAGCCGTCGCCCGGCTCAACCATGCGGGCTGGCACGTCGTCATCGCATCGAACCAGTCCGGCCTCGGCCGCGGCCTGTTCGACGTCGCATCGCTCAACGCCATGCACGCAAAGATGCACAAGATGCTGGCGGCCGTCGGAGGGCGCGTCGAAGCCGTGTTCTATTGCCCGCACAGTCCCGACGAAGGCTGCGATTGCCGCAAGCCGAAGCCGGGCCTGTTCCGCCAGATCGGTGAACGCTTCGGCGTCGATCTGGCCCACGTGCCCACCGCCGGCGACAGCCTGCGCGACCTCCAGGCCGGCGCGGACGCCGGCTGCGAGCCGCACCTGCTGCTCACCGGCATGGGCGCGGCCTGCCGTGGCGTGCCGCTGCCGCCCGACTATCCGCCCAACACCATCGTGCACGAGGACCTTCCCGCCTTCGTCGATTTCCTGCTCCAGCGAGAAGAGCAAGCCGCCCTGAAGGTCGCCGTCTGATGTCCTTGATCCGTTCCATCGTCCACGCACTGTGGATGCTCGTCACCGTGATCCCCTGGGGGATCATCATGTGCGTCTGCTCCATCTGGAGGCGTGGCATTCCGCTGTACTGGATGGCCGTGCAATGGCTCAGCTGGGCCATCGGCGGCGCGCGGGTGTTGCTGGGCATCCGCACCCGCGTCACCGGCATGGAGAACCTGCCGACCGACAAGCTCGCCGGTGCCGTGCTCCTGGTCAAGCACCAGTCGACCTTCGAGACCTTCCTCATGCCCACGCTGATGCCGCATCCCCTGGCCTTCGTGTTCAAGAGGGAGCTGATCTACGTGCCCTTCTTCGGCTGGGCCATGGCCCGGCTCGACATGATCCACATCGACCGCAGCCAGCGCACGCAGGCGTTCAACAAGGTCGTCGCGCAAGGCCGCAAGCTGTTGGAGCAGGGCATCTGGATCATCATGTTCCCCGAGGGCACACGAATTCCGCGCGGCCAGCAAGGCACCTACAAGACCGGCGGCACGCGGCTCGCCTGCGAGACCGGTGTGCCCGTCATCCCCGTCGCCGTCACCTCGGCGAAGGTCTGGCCGCGCAAGGCCTTCATCAAGCGTCCGGGCGTGGTCGACGTGTCGATCGGCCCGGCCATCCCCAGTGTCGGCCGACGGCCTGACGAACTGATGCGCGAAGTCGAGGCCTGGATCGAAAGCGAGATGCGCCGGCTCGACCCCGAGGCCTACGCGCCCGCGGCCTCGGCGGCATCGACGACCGCCTGAACCACCTTCCCGACATGCGCAGTCTGCTGCAGTTCACGCTCGATCTCTTCGACGCTCCTGCAGCCGTCGAGTCGCCGCCGGCCGTTCGCCCGGCCGAGCCCCGGACACCGCCGGCGCCCGGCAGCAACCTGCCGTCGATCTCGCTCGCCGACGCCCTGAGCCCCGCGAGCTTCGTCCACCCGCGCGCCTCGCGCGAACTCATGCTGGGCCCTGCCCGCGTGGCCTACGAGTTCACGCGCGGCAAGCGCCGCACCATCGGCTTCGTTGTCGGGGCCGATGGCCTGTCGGTGCGCGCGCCGCGCTGGGTGGCGCTGCGCGACGTCGATGCGGCCGTGCTCGAGAAGTCCGACTGGATCCTGCGTAAGCTGGCCGAGACGCAGCAGCGCCACGCACGGCTCGAAGCCGCGCGCATCGAGTGGAAGGATGGCGTGACCTTTCCCTTCCTGGGCCAGGACGTGACCGTGCGACTCGACCCGCACCACGCCTTCGACGGCATCGGCGCGGTGCTCGATGCGTGCACGGAAGACGGCCCGCGCACCCTGCGTCTCGCGGTGGCCAACAACGCCACGTCGGCGCAGATCCGTGACGCCGCCCAAGCCTGGCTCATGCGGCAGGCGCGTCGCATCTTCATCGAACGACTCGATCACTTCGCGCCGCGACTCGGGGTGAAGTGGAACAAGCTGTCGCTGTCGAACGCATCGACGCGCTGGGGCAGCGCGAGTGTGGATGGCGCCATCCGGCTGCATTGGCGGCTCGTGCATTTCCGCATGTCGGTGATCGACTATGTGGTGGCGCATGAGCTGAGCCATCTGCGCGTGATGGACCACAGTGCGCGGTTCTGGGAGACGGTGGAGAGCGTGGTGCCGGACTATGAGCTGTTGCGCAGGCAACTCAAGGATGAGCCAGTGCCGCGCTGGTGAGGTGACGCGACGGTCGAGTAGCCTCGTGCCATCCAAGGTGCGAAGGAGACAGTGAACATGTACGTGGAAACAGGCGGCGAAGGTGCGGACCTTCTCCTCATGCTGCATGGAATGGGCGCGACGGGCGCTGTGTGGTCGCCCATGTGCGCGGAGGCCGGCCATCGCTGGAGCGGCCGCTGGCTGTCCCTGGACTTGCCCGGCCACGGCAAGTCCGCCCGACTGAACTCTTATGCCATCGGCCAGTACGCCGCGAGCGTCGGGCGCGCCGCGCTGCCGCACATTCATCCCGAAGGACGCCTCGTGGTTCTCGGACACTCGCTGGGCGGCGTGATCGCTCTGGCCCTGGCGACGGGCTGGTTCGGGATCAGACCGCATCAGGTCTTCGGTGTCGGCATCAAGATCGCATGGAGCGACGATGAACTCCGCCGCATGCAGACGCTTGCCTCCCAGCCTGCCAAGTGGTTCTCCACGGAAGGAGAAGCGTGGGAGCGATACCTGAAGGTCGCCGGCCTTGCCGGGATCGCGAATGCAACATCACCCGTCGCCGCGAGGGGCATCGCGCGTGATGGCGATGGGTGGCGTCTCGCGATGGACCCCGGAGCCCATGCCGTGGGCAAACCGCCTCTGTCCGAACTGATGGCGCTGGCCCGCTGCCCTGTCCATCTCGGTCGCGGGCGAGATGACGCGCTGGTGACGATGGAGCACATGCGTGCCCTCGATCCCGATGCCAGGGATCTCGGACCGAATGGTCACAACGTGATGGTCGAGGCGCCCGGGCGGGTCTGGGATTGGGTCACCGAACCATCGAGACTGGCGGCACCTTCGATCTCGATGCCGAACTGAACATCGGCTCAGTGCGACCCTCCATCGACCACCACCGTTTCCGCCGTTCCCAGGTGCCACTGGCCGAAATCCAGCGCTGCAGGCTGGGTGCTGCGCGCCAGCGCGCGCCGCCGTTCCACCTCCATCTCGAGCAACTCGGTTTCAAGGCAGGCCCGGCGAGCCATCAGCCTCAGTTGCTCGAGGCGCACATTGGCTTCGGCCAACAAGACCGGCTCGCATGAAGCGCAATGGGCCAGCTCGGCTTCATAGAGCGTGCCGTCGGTGGGCAGGGTGATGGAACGAGCGTCGCGAGTGACCTGCCCGTCCTTGACGAGTTCGCGCAGCATCTCGGCGATCAGCTTGCGCAACACGTCCGAGACTCCGTTGAGGTCATTGGCCGACCGCCATGCGCCGCCGTCGCCAAGCCGCCACTCGATGGACTCGATGCGCGAATGCACCTCGTACACCTCGTTGACGCGGCGCACATAGTAGGTCACCGCATAACAGTGGTTGTGGTTCTTCAGGGTGCGCGCGGTGGTGCTGACGTGCTCCTGCTCCTCGAAGGTGCTGACCACCGTGGAGCGTTCGGCTTCCATCGCCTGCGATGCCATCAGAGCGAGTTGCGAGAACTGCTCGGACGCCGTGCGCACGGAGCCACCGCTGGCCACTGAGCTCTCCGTGTCGACGCCGAACTCGCCTTTGACAGTGGGTGCACCCAGGAAGCCCGCCAACCCTCCGCCTGCAGATACCGAGGTGTCGCTGTGCGTGCGGATATCGTTGAGCGTGTCGACGTAAGCCGAGGTTGCTGCAGATCGGCGGCTCTGCGACAGCGCGCTGAGGGTTTGGCGGAACGAGGTGTGCACCGACATGCGCTGTGTCTCGGATCGGGTGCGCCGGTAGCGGTCGAATTCGAACAAGCGCACTTCTTCGCCGGGCAGCAGTGTGGTCGTATACAGCAACGGGCCCTGCTGGCGGCCGATCAGTTTCAGGCAATGCTGATAGGTGACGCGCAGGCGCATCCGCTGCTGCGCATCGCGTGCAACGCCATCGAAGACGCGCGTTTCGTAGAAGTACATGCAGCGGTCGAACGGCAGCCATGGGACTGGCTTGGGGCCGCGGCAATGCTCGGGCGTGGGTTCGGCGCAAGTGCCACCGCAGCCGGTGCATTCGTCGTCCTTGCAAGTCTCTTCGCCAGCGCACGCCTGCAGCAGCGCACGCTCGACGCTGATTCGCCCATAGCCGACTTCCTCGTTCCATGTGCCGCTCGGCTTGGACGGCACGTTGGCGTAGCCATACAGCGCCGGCGAGATCTTGTCGCAAGTGGATTCGATGATGTGACGCGCCTCGACGTTGCTGAGCGACGGTCGCAGCGACAGCAGCAGACCGGCAAGTCCAGCCACGACAGGTGTTGGCCGAGGAGGTGCCGTTGAAGCGGTCATAGTAGTCACCGATCGAGTAGCCGAAGCCGCCAAGCCGATCGGTCGTTGGCATCTCCAGGCACGGCGCGACGACGTCCACGTCGGGGCCGTAGCTCGCGCCCCACCAGGCTTCGGACGAGGCGTCGCCGATCCGCTTGCGCTCGTCGCTGCGATTGCTGCCGCCAACGCACAAGGTGCGGCCGTCGCTGCCCGGGAAGCGAGCCACGTTGGCATCTCGTTGCCCGACGCGGCCACCAGCACCAGGCCCTGGTCGTGCGCGTGCTGCAGCGCGTCGCGAATCAGATCGAAGTCCCAGAAGTTCCACGAGGCATAGACGCCGAAGCTCATGCTGACCACGCGTGCACCATTGTCGGCGGCGAAGTACAGGCCCTCGGCAATGTCGACATCGGCCCAGGTCGCGGTCGCGATCGCCATGATGCGAACGCCGCCGGCAATGCCGGACACACCCTGGCCGTTGTCCAGTCGCGCACCGATGATGCCGGCGCAGGCGGTGCCGTGATTGCCCGTCGGGCTGCCGTCAGGCGTATCGCTGGAGGCGTTCCAGGACAAGTGGATGCACCTCCAGGTCAGGATGCCCGAGTTCCACGCCTTCGTCGATCACCGCCACTGTCACGCTGGGCACGCCTCGCATGATTTCCCAGCCGCGCGGCGCGCCGACGCGCTGCAGCCCCCACTGGAGTGCGAACATCGGATCGTTCGGGTTGAACTCCGACGACGGGGGGCGGCATGACGGCAGCCGCGTCGGCATCGCGATCGGGCGGTCCGGAGCGGCTGGCGGGTGCTCGCCATGTGCCTGGGGCGAGAGCAGCGGAATCGTCTCGAAGCGCACATCCGCGCTGGCGGCGGCAGCCTCATTGGCCCCCAGGACCTTGGCGACAGCCGCGGCCACGTGCAATGTGGTCCGGCCGGCCGTGAACTCCGGCTTGTCGACCTGCACCGTGACGAAGCCGCGCAGGCGTCCGGGCCGGTTGAGGTCGACCGACAAGCCCGCACCGAGAGCGGCGGCGCCGCCGGCCCGTTCGAACGCCGACGTGCGCACGTAGAAGCGGGTGGGGTTGACGGTAAACAACGCCAGTGCCGGGGCCGGGGGCTCGGCACGTTGGGTGTTGCCGGGTGACGAGTTCTTCTCGTCGTCGTGCCGACTGAGCTCGGGACGCAGTGCCGGCGCGATCCATTCGATCAGCTCACTGTCTTCGAGACGCTTCAGCACGTCCTCCGCAAGCGGCGCGCCATCGGTGCGCTTGACCCATGACAACCCTTCGGTCTGGTTGGTCCGTATAAGCGGCGCGTCTTGCGTCGTGCCGGTCTGGACCAGGGACAATTCGAACTCGTCGAGCAGCTTCTCTTTCCTGGCCGGGGTGGCAGCGTCATGCCAGCGGATCGCGAGGATGGACAGGTCGACGCTGCAGCGGCCCGCTGTCGGATGATTGAGGCCGAGGTGCGGCGAGGTTTCGCCTTTGACTTGATTGGCCATGGGGCGTGCTCCTTGGAAGCGTATCGGTTGCCGTCCACTTCGCGAAGGCGGGGGTCGCAGCCGAGAGTGAACGCATGCTACGGAATTGCGCGAATGCCGCATCCACAAGCCGAGGGACCACTCCATGCGACATAGGCCCGCTCTGCGCAGCCTGAAAGACGGCTGCACCGGGCACAATATGGATTTCGTATACCGGCTACTCTGGCTGGTGAAGATCACGCGTCGCCGCTGGAGCAATGGAAGCACAAAACATCGATGGCAAATTGGGCGAGCGCCACGCGCCGCTCACAAAGCTTGTCCTGGCGGCGCTGCGGGAACGCATTCTGAGCGGGGCGCTTGCGCCGGGCGAACGGTTGGTGGAAGGCCGCCTTTCCGAGGAACTGGGAGTCTCGCGGATGCCGGTGCGCGAGGCGTTGCGCGCCCTGGCTGCCGAAGGCATCGTGGCCATCGAGCCGCGGCGCGGCGCGACGGTCACGACCTTCACGAAGGAACAGATCCAGGAAATGGTCGAGGTGCGCGCAACGTTGGAGGCACTGAACGCCAAGCTGGCGGCACGTCGCCATGATCCGGTGCAGATCGCCAAGCTGGAGCGCATCTTGGCCGAAGGCTCGCAACTCACCAGCGACGACGATCTGGCGCGCATTTCCGCGCTCAATCTCGACTTTCACGAAGCGCTGGGCAACGTCGCCGCCAATTCGGTGCTGCAGGAAATCATGCGTTCGCTGCGCGAGCGAACGGCTCTCTTCTTCACGGTGAACAACCGCGAACGCATGCATGCCAACTGGCAGGAGCACGCCGCCATCCTGCGCGCCGTGGTGGCCGGTGACGCGGAACTGGCATCGCTGCTCGCTGCACGCCATGTCTACAGCGCGGCCGAGCTGCCTCCGTCGCCGCCGACAGCGGCCGCCTGAAGCCGCGGAGTCAACGCTCGCCGAGGCGGCGCCAGGCGAGGCCGGCCAGCGCCACGTCTTCCAAGCCCACGCCGACCGACTTGTAGATGGTGATGTCGTCCCGGCCGCAGCGGCCACGCACCTGGCCGGTGACGAGCTCGGCGAGTTCCACGATCTTTTCCGCGGGCAACGCGCCCTCCGCCGCCTGCACCAGCTCGCCGGCCTCGCGCAATGACTGTGGCCGCCACTCGACCGCCACGAGCGCGGCGCGCGACAGCGCCACGTCGTCGAGTTCGCGCGTGTGCGGCAGGCTGGAGCCGATGGCGGCGACGAAGCAGCCCAGCGGCAGCCGATCGCCCGCAAAGAGCGGCGTGGTGGCGCGCGATGCGGTGACGACGATGTCGGCGCCCTCCAGCGCCTCATCGGCAGTGCACAGGCGTACCGGCGCACCGCACTGCGCGGCGAGGATTTCCGTCGCGCCTGGAGCGGGGTTCCGCGTGCAGACGCGGATGCTCTCGAGCCCGAAGACCGCCGCCATCTGCACCGCATGCGCCTGGCCTTGCGTGCCCGCACCGAACAGCGCGAGGCGACGCGACTCCGGGCGCGCCAGATGCTGCGCCGCGATCACCGAACAGGCGGCAGTGCGCAGCCTCGTGATGGCGCCGGCATCGAACGAGGCCAGCGGCCGTCCGTCGTCGGTCGAGAACAGCAGGATGACGAAGGAGAACTGTCCCTTGATCGTCGTATAGACCTTGGCGCCTGCCACACCCTGCCCGGGAATGACGGCGCCGAGCGTCGACAGCTTGACGCCGCCGGCCTCGGTGCGGATGCGCTCCTGCATCGCGGCCTCGCGCTCGCCGAAGCGTGCGAAGGCGTCGCGCAGTACCTGTTGCGCGTCCGCCGGCGAGACCAGCGCCTCGACCATTGAATCGGTGATGTGTTGCATGACGGGCTCCGGGGAAGGTCAGTAGCCGAAGGCTTCGCGCACCAGCAACGCGATGGCGCCGAAGGCGGACAAGCCCAGCAGCAGTCCGCGCACCGCGCCGCGCGGCACGCGGCTGTTGAGGGGGCCCGAGAGCGCGAAGCCCGCCACCATCAACGGTAACAGCCAGGCACTGAGCAACAGCTCGTGCCGGCCGAAGCGGCCCACGCTCGCCAGCATGGCCACCGAGAAGACGGCGCCGACGAAGAACACGCAACCCAGCGTGGCGCGTAGCCGGGGCGGCGGCAGGTACTGCATGACCAGCGCGAAAGGCGGTGCGCCCGCGGAAGTGATGGTGCCCATCAACCCCGAGGCGATGCCGGCACCGACCATGTTGCCGCGCGATGCGTCGAAGCGACGCCCGCTCAGGCTCAGCGCGACGCCCGCGAGGATGAAGAGGGCGAACATCACGGTGAGCAGGTCGGCGGGCAGGAGCATCAGGCACACTGCGGCGCCCAGCGTGCCCATCACGCGGCCGATGAGCGCGACGCCCGCCGCGCCCCAATCGACCTGGTCCAGCTCGCGCAGCGCGGACATCAATGCGAGCGGACCGCCGAGCGCGAGCAGCGGCCCCGGTGCGAGCTCGGGATAGAACAAGGCGGCGATGGGTGCCGAGAACATCGCGAAGCCGACACCGCCGATGCCCTGCAGGCAGGCGCCCACGAGCACCATCGCTGCCATGCCGGCGTAGTGGGCCAGGCTCATGCCGTCGGGCAGCAGCGAAGCGATCACCTGGCGAGGATCCGCGGCTGCCAGGACACGGCGATGTCCCCGTTCACGAAGGTCTGGCAGGCCATGCGCCAGCCCTGCTTCAACTCGTCTTCGGAGAGGTGCTTCTTCTCCTTCGCCTTGATGGCGTCGGTGTGCTCGACGCCTTTCTCGACGAGGCACTTGCAGGTGCCGCAAAGGCCGCCGCCGCACTTGAAGGGGATGCCGCCCTGCTCGCGCAGCGAGATGCGCAGGAGATTGCCGCCTTCGGGCGCGGAGACGACCTTGGCGTTGTTGCTGATGAAGGTGATCTGGATCATGAAGAGTCGAGGGATCGGGCGCCGCGGGCGGCAAGGGATTCAGGTGGGCACCAGCACCACGTCGGCATCGCCTTCGTGCACCAGTTCGCGCAGGGCCTTGCGCGCCAGTTCGACGGTGGCGAACTTTTCGAAGAATTTGATCGGCACGTGATTGACGGTCTCCGGCGGCACTTCGTCGATCACCGTGATGCGGCAGTCCGACACGACTTCCGCGATCACGAAGCGCGCCTTGCAGCGGCCGAAGAACAGGTAGTCGGCGGACTCGACGCGCCGCAGGCCCTCGACGAGCTCGGTGTGGAACTGCCCGGGCTTGCTGGTCAATATCACGTACATGGTGGGGGAGGACGATGCTTCAGGCGGACAGTGCGTCGTCCTGGGCGAGCTCGATGTCCTGCTGCACCCAGAGCTGGCAGGCCAGGCGCCAGCCCGCGTCAAGCCGCTCGCCAAGTTGCTTCTTCTCCTTCCAGTTCGGTGCAGGAAGGTGCTCGGCGCCGGCCAGCACGCGGCAGGCGCACTTGGAGCACTTGCCCATGCCGCATTCGTAGCGCAGATGCGGATAGGGGAACTGCCTGATGCCTGCGCGCACCACCAGGTTGGTGTTTTCCTTGACCTCGTCGCTGTAGACCTGGCCGCCTTTGTGGAAAGTGATGATGGGCATGCGCGGCGGCTTGCAATCGGATCGATGGCGCTCAGGCGGCTTCGAGCGCCGGCTGCCTGGCCTCTTCGACGGCCACGTAGTCGTGGTACAGCGCCGTCGTATAGAGCAGGCGCATCTGCGCGCCGACTTCGCAGATCTTCAGGCAGCGCTGCTGCAACTCGACGGTGGTCGCGTGCTCCAGCACGATCTGGTAGCCGCGTTCGCCGTGGATCTCGTCCGAGACGATGTGCAGGTCGAAGAACTCCACCTCCTCGTCGGTGAAGCCGTACTTCTCGCGGAGAGTGGGCGTCTGCTTGCGGTAGATCGACGGCACCTGAGACTCGAGCCCCACCACGAGGCCGGCGACGGCCACGATCGGGTCTTCGCGCATCGCGACGGCGTAGCACCAGCTTTGCAAGCCGCGCGTGGTCGGCGACATGTTGTCGGGGTCGGTCACCCGCTCGCGCGTCGTGCCGCAGGCTTCGGCGAAGCGGATCAGCAGGTCGGTGTGGCGATCGCCGCCGATCTCTTCCTCGTACATGTTGGCCAGCAGGAAATCCTTGGCTTCGGTGTAGCGGTCAGGCATGCGCGCATAGAGATAGCCCAGGTAGTCGGCGAAAGGGCCGACGTAGTGGTAATGGTTCTCCGCCCAGCGAGCCAGGTGCGCGCGGCTCAACGTGCCGCCGGCCCAAGCCAGGCTGAACGGGGATGTATTGGCGCTCTTGCCCTTGATGGCGTTTTCGAGGGCGGTCCGGAATTCGTCGCGATTCATGAGGGCGGGCATGCGGGCTCCTGGTCGGGATGGGTGGGTGGATGAAATCAGTTGTTGATGAATACTGTATACCAAATATCCAAGTCTGCGCAATGGCTCATTCGGAAGGATGGAAGATGTTGTCGGATTTGTCGGTATACAGTATTCTTAAAAGAACTTCACCGCCTCACCACTCGCAAATGACCCACGTTTCACCCGCCCCCTTTCGGAACTACATCGACGGAAGCTGGGTTTCCAGCAGCACCGATCGCACCTTCGACAACATCAATCCCGCCGACGCGCGCGAGGTGGTGGGGCGCTTCCAGGCTTCGTCCGCCGAAGATGCCAAGGCGGCCGTGGCGGCGGCGGCGGCGGCCTTCGACGGCTGGCGGAAGACGCCCGTGTCCAGGCGCGCCGCGATCCTCAACGCCGCTGCGCAATACCTGGAGGCGCACGCTGCACCGTTCGCCGAAGAACTGACGCGCGAAGAGGGCAAGCCGCTGGCGCAGGCCCGGGATGAAATCCTCCGGTCGGCGCAGACGCTGCGCTTCTATGCAGTGGAAGGCCAGTCCTTCTCGGGCGAGACCTTCCCGCAGGACGACCCGGACATGGTCGTCTACAGCCAGCGCGAAGCGCTCGGCGTGGTGACGGTCATCAGCCCCTGGAACTTTCCGGTGTCGATCCCTGCGCGCAAGATCGCGCCGGCGCTGATCACCGGCAATACGGTGGTCTTCAAGCCCTCGTCGGACGCTCCACTGTCGGGCCTGAGGCTGGCCGAGGCGCTGATCCAGGGCGGGCTGCCCAAGGGGGTTCTCAACTTCATCACAGGACGCGCCTCGGAAGTCGGACCCGTCATCACCGAGTCGCCCGCCGTGCGCGCCATTTCCTTCACCGGATCGACGGCGGCGGGCGAGCAGATCCATCGCGCCGCCGCCATGACCACGCGCACGCAGATGGAACTGGGCGGCAAGAACCCGCTGATCGTGATGGACGATGCCGATCTCGACAAGGCGGTCGATCTGGTCATCAAGGGCGGCCTGTCGCTCAGCGGCCAAGCCTGCACCGGGACGAGCCGGGTCCTGGTGATGAAGAAGGTGAAGGTCGACTTCACCGACAAGCTGGTCGCTAGGGTGCGCAGCCTGAAGGTCGGCAGCGGCATGACGCCCGGCATGGACATCGGCCCCCTTGCAACCCGCAAGCAACTGGAGACGGTGCTCGGCTACATCGAGATCGGCAAGTCGGAGGCAAGGTTGCTGTGCGGCGGCGAGCAGTTGGTCGCCGGCGATTTCGCCCATGGCTTCTACGTGACGCCAGCCATCTTCACCGACGTGACGCAGCAGATGCGCATTGCGCGCGAGGAGATCTTCGGGCCCGTCATCGCGATCATCGAGGTCGACGGCTACGAGGACGCGATCGCCAAGGCCAACGACACCGAGTACGGCCTCTCGGCCGCCATCGCCACCACCAGCCCGGTGCATGCGCACCGATTCGCGCAGGACATCCAGTCAGGCACCGTCAAGATCAACCGCACCACCACCGGCAACCTGATCAACGCGCCTTTCGGCGGCCTGAAGCGATCGAGCACCTCGACCTTCCGCGAGTCGGGCCGCACCGGGCTCGAGTTCTATACGCAGATCAAGACCGTCTATCGCGGCTGCTGATCTTTTCTTTCCGTCCCGCAGAGAAACCTCATGAAAACCGCACTGAAGCTCGAACTCGAAGAAGCCCGCCTGATGATCGCCGCTGCCATCCGCAAGGCGGAGGAAATAGGCGTGCTCGAAACCATCTGCATCGTCGACGACGGCGGCTATCCGATCGCCATGGACCGCATGAACGGCGCCCGCATCACCGGCCCCCAGATCGCATGGAACAAGGCCTTCACGGCCGCCGGCCACAAGCGGTCGACGCACCTGTTCAACACCTTGCCCAATGGTCCTGCGCTGCCGGGCAACGAGGCCTTCGGCATCCAGTGGAGCTTCGAGGGGAAATTCGCCGTGTTCGTCGGCGGCTTCCCGATCGTGGTCGACGGCAGCGTCATCGGCGGCGTGGGCCTGTCGGGTGGCAATGGCGAGCAGGACACGAAGTGCGGCGTGGCCGCGCTGCAGGCCCTGCACGAGTTCCTCGAAGCCAAGGGCCATGCGGTGCTGGTCGAGGCCGACATCAAGAAGTAGGACCATGGCTTTCCGCATCCGGTTGCTCGACACCGCGCAGAGCTTCGAGGCCGCCCCCGGCGAATCGGTGCTCGACGCCGCGCTTCGCCATGAACTCCGGCTGCCCCACGAATGCTGCTTCGGTAGCTGCGCGACCTGCCGCATCAAGCTGGTCGAAGGCTCGGTGCGCTACGACGACTTCCCGCCTGGCCTGACGCCCGAGGAGGCAGCCGAGGGTTATGCGCTGGCCTGCCAGGCCAGGCCCGCGAGCGACCTGGTGATCAGCAGCGCGCGTCGCCTGCCGCCATGTTCCGAGCCGGCGCGTCACCTGGCCACGGTGACCGCACTCCGGCCGCTGGGCGATGACGTGCTGCACCTGTCGCTCGAAGTGCCACCCGAGGCCGAACTGCTGTATCGCCCCGGCCAGTACATCAATATCCTGCTGCCCGACGGCGGTCATCGCAGCTTCTCGATGGCGTCGCGGCCGCATCCGCAAGCGCTCGACTTTCACATCCGGCGCATTCCAGAAGGGCGCTTCACCAGCGGCCATGCCGCGCGACTGAAGCCCGGCGATCGCCTGCCGGTCGAGCTGCCGCACGGCAGCTTCTGCTTCCATGCGGAAGACTATCGACCTCTGCTGATGGTGGCGACCGGCACGGGGCTGGCGCCCATCAAGAGCATCCTGGAGTCGCTCATGGACGACGAGGACTGCCCGCCGGTGAGCCTCTACTGGGGCATGCGCACCGAGGCGGACTTGTACCTGCACGACGAGATCCAGGGCTGGGCCGATCGCCTGTGCGACTTCCGCTACGTGCCCGTGTTGTCACGTGCGGATGCCGGCTGGACCGGCCGGCGCGGGCACGTGCAGCAGGCGGTGGCGGAGGACTTCGAGGACCTGTCGGAACACGCCATCTACCTCTGCGGCGCGCCGGCGATGATCGGCGACGCGAAGCGGGTCTTCCTCACGCGCAACGCCAGCGTGGACCATCTGTACTGCGACAGCTTCACCTTTCAATCCACCGCCACGGCCTGAGCCGGGGCACGCGAGGAATCCCGATGGACCTTGGCATCTCGCAGCGCACGGCGCTGGTCTTCGGCGGCAGCCGGGGCATGGGGCGCGCCTGCGCACGGCAACTCGCGCTGGAAGGCGTGCAGGTGGTGATTGCCGCGCGCACCGAGGCCACGTTGCGCCAGTCGGCCGCCGAGTTGTCCGCCGAGACCGGCGCCGCGTTGCGCTTCGTGGTGGCCGACATCACCACCGAGGCGGGACGCGACGCGGCGCTGGCGGCCTGCCCTTCACCCGACATCCTGGTCAACAACGCCGACGGCCGGCCGCCAGGCGACTTCCGCGACTGGACGACTGCCGATTGGCATGCCGCGCTGGACGCCATGATGCTGGGCCCGATCGAGATGATCCGGCGCACCGTCGACCCGATGATCGAGCGTGGCTTCGGACGCATCGTCAACATCGTCTCGCGCAGCGTGAAGACGCCCCAGGCCGAACTGGGCCTGTCGAACGGCGCGCGCTCGGGGCTGGTCGGCTTCGTCGCCGGCCTGGCGCGGCAGACCGTGCGGCACAACGTGACGATCAACAACATCCTGCCCGGCGTCTTTGCGACCGATGCGCAGCGCCATCACGTCGAGGGGCTCGTGAAGGCCGGAGGCCCGTCCTTCGAGGTCTTGTGGGAAGAGCGCGGCCTCAACAACCCCGCAGGCCGCTTCGGCCGCGCCGAGGAGGTCGGCGCGCTCTGCGCGTACGTGTGCTCCGCGCAAGCCGGCTACATCACGGGCCAGAGCCTGCTGATCGACGGCGGGGCCTACCCGGGCACTTTCTAGGCCCGCAGGCGCTTGCCCACTTCGTCCACGGTCAGCACGTCGCCGAAGAACAGCATCCAGTTGTTCAGCGAGTGCACGTGCTCTTCCGTCGTGGCGGCCGAGAGCGCGTCCTCGACCATCACGGTGGCGTAGTTCATCATCATGGCGTCGCGTGCGGTCGACTCGCAACAGACGTTGGTGACGGTGCCGCCGATCAGCACGGTCTCGATGCCGCGCTCCTTCAGCACTTCGTCGAGCGTTGACGAGCCCGGTACCAGCGCGCTGTAGCAGCGCTTGACGACGCGCGGGTCTTCCGGCCGCGCGTCGAGGCCCGGCGCGAGATGGAAGCCGGGGTGCGAGCGGCCGAGTTCCAGCAGGCGGCGAGCGCTGCGCTCCGGCGTCAGCATGTAGGCGTGGTGGTGCGACCAGAAGCTGTCGGCGCCGTCGGAGCAGGTCTGCACCCACACCACGGTGCCGCCGGCCTCGCGCAGCACCGAGGCGAGTGCATTGACCTTGCCGAAGGTGGCGCGCGCCGGCGCGCACTCGCCCAGGTAGCCGGGCTGCGTGTAGTAGTTCTGCAGGTCGACCACCACGAAGGCGGTGCGGCGCGCGTCGAAGCGGGAGTAGGGGTGCAGCGTGCCTTGCCGCGCGATCACGCGGTCGACGATCCAGGCGGGGAATTCCATCGTGTGTCCAGGTCTTTCGGGTTCAGCCGTAGCGGCGCGCGAGTGCGCTTTCGACGCGGGCGATGACGAGGTACATCAGCGCCGACATCAGCGCCAGCACCACGATCGCGGTCATCACGATGTTGAGCTTGAAGATCTGGCTGCCGTTGACGATCAGGAAGCCCAGCCCCTCGCTGGCGGACTGGAACTCGCCGACGATCACGCCGACCAGCGACAGCCCGATGTTCATCTTGAGCGCCGCGATCAGCGTCGGCACGCTGCCCGGCAGCACGACCATGCGCAGCACCTGGGCGCGGTTCGCGCCCAGCGTCGTCGCCAGCTTGATCTTGTTCGGGTCGGTCGACTGGAAGCCGTCGTAGGCGACCATGATCGTCACGAAGATCGCAATCGCGACGGCCATGCCGTACACCGAGTACTCCGAGCCGAGCCAGATGTAGAAGATCGGCACGAAGGCGATCTTCGGCATCGCGTTGGCGACGACCAGGAAAGGATCGAGCACCTTGTTGGCGAAGCGAGACCACCACAGGCCCGCCGCGATCGCGATCCCGAACACCATGCTGAGCACGAAGCCGATCAGGGTCGCCTTGAAGGTGGCCCAGGTGTGCGTCAGCAGGTTGCCGTTCTGCAGCAGGTCCACAAAAGTCGGCCACAGCGCGCTCGGGTAGCTGGTGAGCATCGGGTTGACCACGCGGGTCTTGGCCAGCAGTTCCCAGAGGCCGAAGAAAACCACGAGCAGCAGCAGCCGGCTTGCGAGCACCAGCGTCTTCTCGCGCCGCTGGCGCGCCAGCCATTTTGCGTAGGCCGCGCTGGGGGCCTTGTCGGCCGCGACCGCGGGTTGTGATGGCAGGGCCGGTGGAGGCATCGTCATCGAGGGGGTTGCATTCATGTCTGCGCTCACGTTCATCCTTCGACATGCACGTCGAGCTCGTCCCAGAGCGTGCCGAAGTAGGTGTTGAATTCGGGCAGGGCGCGAGCCTCGAAGGGCGTCGGCCGCTTGCCGTGGCTGGGAAAGCTCATCAAATGCTCGGACTTGATGCGGCCCGGGCGGCGCGACAGCACCACCACGCGGTCGGTCATCGCGATCGCCTCGCCGATGTCGTGCGTCACCAGCACCACCGACTTGCCCTCGCTGCGCAGCACCTCGACCACTTCGTCGGCGATCGCTAGCCGCGTTTGCGAATCGAGCGCCGAGAAGGGCTCGTCGAGCAGAACCACGTCGGGGTTGGTCACCAGCGTGCGCGCCAGCGCCACGCGCTGGCGCATGCCGCCCGAGAGCTGGCGCGGGTAGTGGTGCAGGAAATCCCCCATGCCGCACTTGTGCAGCAGGTGGATGGCGCGCTCGCGCGCCTCGCGCATGTTGCGCTTCTGGATCTGGGCGCCGAGCAGCGCGTTGTCCAGGATGCTGCGCCACTCGTAGAGGTAGTCCTGCTGCAGCATGTAGCCGATGCTGGGCGAAGGGCCGCTGACGGACTTGCCGTCCACCGTCACGCTGCCGGAGGAGGGTTCGAGGATGCCGGCAATGATCGAGAGCAGCGTGCTCTTGCCGCAGCCGGACTGGCCGATGATGCTGACGAACTCGCCGGGTGCGACCGCCAGGGAGATGTTGTCGAGCGCCTGGGTCTCGCCCTGCAGCGTGAAGTAGCGCAGCGAGACGTTGCGCACGTCGATGCGCGGCCGTCCGGCCGCGGAGATGCCGCCCGCCGCCATCACTTGGCCTTGGTGGCGAAGTCGGTCACGACGACCTGCTCGTACTTGACGCGCTTGCCGCTCTCGAGCACGCCGCTGGTCGTGAGCATGTCCTGCAGCTGCTCGATGGCCGCCTTCTCGACAAGCGGCGAAGTCTTCCAGAGCTTGTAGCCGCGATAGCGTTCGATGGCCTTGACCAGTTCGGGCTGCGACATGCCGGGGAAGAACTCCGCGATCTGCTTCGCGAGGTCCGCGGCCGGTGCGGCCTGGACGTACTTCTGGGCCCGCGCCACCGCGTTCGTCCAGGCTTGCAGTACCTCGGGGTTCTTCTGCATGAAGGTGTCGGTGGTGGTGAACACCGTGTAGTCGACGGGGCCGACCTCGCTGCCGATGGACGCCATGACGTAGCCGTTGCCGTCCTTCTCCAGGTTGCCTGCCTCCGGCTCCAGGAAGATCGCGTAGTCGTTCTGCCCGGCCATCCAGGCGCCGGTGCGTGCGGCCGGGCCGATGTTGTTGACCAGCTTCAGGTCCTTCTTCGGGTCGAGTCCGTGCTTGCGAAGCGCTGCTTCCAGGAACACGTCAGGGTTCGAGCCCGGACGGAAGGCCATCACCGACTTGCCCTTGAGTTGGTTCCAGTCGAAGGTGCCGCTGACCGGCTTGCGCGCCATCAGCAGGAAGCCGTCGGTCGCGGTGAGTCCGGCGAAGATCTTCGGCTTCGAAGGCGATTCGCTGTTGGCGACATAGATGGAGGCCTCGGGGCCGATCAGCACGATGTCCGCACTGCCGGACAACAGCGCAGCCATGCCCTTGTCGGTGCCCTGGGAGGTCTTCATGCCCACGTCGAGGCCGGCATCCTTGAAGTAGCCCTGGTTCAGGGCGACGTACATCGGCACGTAAAGTACCGAGCGGATGACTTCCTCATAGCGCACCTTGGTCAGGGGCTTGGCGGTCTGCGCGGTGGCGTGGCCGGCAAGGGACACCAGACCGGCCGCCATGGCGAGCGCCGGCACCAGTCGGGCGAGTGCCGGTATACGGCGCGAGAACAGAGACATGAGAAACCTCCGGTGTGAATGAATTAATACAGTATGCAAAACGTGGGCCAGAAAGCAATCCTGCAATGCAGCATCGCGACCCCTCGACAGCCTGCACCGGGCAGCGAAGATAAAGCAGATTTCGTGCGATTTCTCCAATGAGATGCGCGCTTTGGAAGCATTGCCGCACCATTTCGGCGCGCGGAGATGCTGCGTTCAAGCGTTTACCCCATGGCTCAGTTCTTGCCATCACGGAATACTGTATACCGTAAAGAGAGTTTTGTTTCTCCCCCCAAACCCCCACTCCACGAGGTTCCAACGATGGATTCCATCACCATCACCGCCGCCCACTGGGCCTATCTGCTGGGTGTCGGCGCCATCGTTCTGACGATGATCTTCCGCGCCAATGTCGTCGTGCCTTCGATCGTTGCCACCTTCTGCGTGACGCTCGCCTGGACGCACAGCCCCATCGCGGCGCTGGGCAGCATCTTCAATGCAAGCTTCGTGGCCGCAAAGGAGCTGTTCAACATCTTTCTGGTCATCGCCCTGATGACGTCGCTGCTCAACGCCCTGAAGGCGCTGCAGTCGGACATCCGCATGGTGGAGCCGTTCCGGGCCATCATGAAGAACGGACACATCGCGTACTTCGTGCTCGCAGGCATCACTTACATGATCTCGCTGTTCTTCTGGCCGACGCCTGCCGTTCCGTTGGTATCGGCGGTGCTGCTGCCTGCCGCGATCGCCGCCGGCCTGCCGCCGCTGGCCGGCGCGGTGGCCATCGCCATCGCCGGGCAGGGCATGGCGCTGTCGTCGGACTACGTGATTGGCGTCGCGCCAGGCATCAGTGCCCGAGCGGCGGGCGCCTCCGCCGCGATCGTGGCCGATCGCGCGCTGACGCTGTCCCTCATCACCGGCGTCATCGCGCTGTTCATCGCCTACATCTCCCTGCGACGCCGGATCGTGCCGGCAAGCAACGCGCTTCTCGTGAAGTGGCAGGCACAGTCGAGCAACGGCCAGACCGCCGAACTCGAATCCGCGGGGACCTTCGACAAGGCGGAGATCGCGCGAGGCACCAGCCGCGACGCACCTTTCCTGAGCGAGGCACAGATCGAGGACACACTGTCCTCTGTGGCGGCACGCCGCATCGTCTGGTCCAAGGTCTTCGCCATCCTCACTCCGCTGGCCTTCCTCGCCGTCATCGCGACGATGGTGCTGCCGAAGGTCATGCCGCTGCTGCCCGAACTCAAGGGCGGCGCTGCGGCCACGCTGGTCGGCGGAATGGCGGCAGCGCTGATGATCCTGGCCACGCTGGCCGCCGAGGGCCCCCGCAGGATGCTCGATGTCAGCGCCGACCACATCACCGACGGCTTCGTGTTTGCCTTCAAGGCCATGGGATCCGTGCTGCCGATCGCCGGCTTCTTCTTCATCGGTGCCGGCGAAACGGCTGGCCCGATCCGGGGCATCGTTGGCGACGCGAAACCGCCTCACTTGCTGTTCGAGTTGATCCAGAGCGCACAGCATCTGATCCCCCAGAGCCACGCCTTCGTTGCCTTCGGCGTCTTGATCGTGGGGATGATCACCGGCATCGACGGCTCCGGCTTTGCCGGCTTGCCGCTCACCGGCACCTTGTCGGGTGCGCTCGCGCCGGCTGCCGGTATGGATCCGGCAACGCTCGCCGCAGTCGGTCAGATGGGCGCTGTGTGGACTGGCGGCGGCACCCTGGTCGCCTGGTCGTCGCTGATCGCGGTCGCCGGCTTTGCTCGGGTACCGGTGCTGTCCGCCGTGCGGGCCTTGCTGTTCCCGGTCGTGACCGGTCTCATCGTCGCGACACTCTGCGCGATCATGCTGTGGCCGTGAATGTAGAGGCGCACTGGTGGAACCGTGGTGGCCGATCGCGCGCGCGGCTCCCATAATCCGCGCAGCCTGGCCAGGCGGCCGGGCTGCGACGCAACCTTCAACTTCCAACGGAGGAACCATGTCCAGACGCTTTTCCTGGCCCCTGCGGGCAGCCCTGATCGGGCTTCCGGTCGTGATCACGGCCTGTGCGATGCAGCAATCCGGCGGCGCCGGTGGTGGGCCGATGAGTTTCTTCGTGACCAGCGTCGGCGCCGGCAAGGGCGCCGACCTGGGCGGCCTTGCCGGCGCCGACAAGCACTGCCAGAACCTGGCCACTGCCGCAGGCGCAGGCGGGAAGACATGGCGGGCCTACCTGAGCACCCAGGGCAAGGACGGCGTCCCCACGGCGAACGCGCGGGACCGGATCGGCAAGGGGCCCTGGAGCAATGCCAAGGGCGAGGTGATCGCGCGTGACGTCGACCAGCTGCACTCCACGAACAACGTCACCAAGCAGACGGCCCTGAACGAGAAGGGCCTGCCCGTCGAGGGCCGCAGCGACACGCCCAACCGCCATGACATCCTGACCGGCTCACGGGCCGACGGAACGGCCTTTTCGCCGAACGACACGGACATGACCTGCGGCAACTGGACGCGCAGCGGCACCGAGGGCGTGGCGATCGTCGGCCATCACGATCGCTCGGGGCCGACGGCGGACCCGTGGGCCACATCGTGGAACTCGTCGCACCAATCCCGTGGCGGATGCAGCCAGCAGGCACTGCGCGGAACGGGCGGCGACGGCCTGCTCTATTGCTTCGCCGCGAACTGACGGCATGCGGGACCGGCCCTTTCAGGGCCGGTTCGTCCTCTTCCCGACCATGGCCTTGCACCGCGCACTGGACCGCGGTATCGGCCTCGTCCATGATCGCCGGACGATGGCCACATCCATGGTTCGTGCACTGGCGGCGTTACTCCTCCTGGCCACGGCGGGAACCCACTCCGCGGCCGCCTCGGACTTCGCTTCCGAGCGCCGGCGGATGATGGAGCAGATCGAGCTGCTGGCGCGCCAGACCAGCGTCGAGACCGGCAGGCCCGCCTTCGACGCGCGGGTGATGACCGTCATGAGCACCGTGCCGCGGCATGAGTTCGTGCCGCCAGATCAGGTCGATGTCGCTTACGCCAACCGGCCCGTACCGATCGGCCATGGGCAGACCATCTCGCAGCCCTACATCGTCGCGCTCATGACCGATCTGGCGAAAGCGGAGCCGGGTCACAAGGTGCTCGAGGTGGGTACCGGCTCGGCCTACCAGGCGGCGGTGATGGCACGGCTGGCCCGCGCGGTCTACACCATCGAGATCATCGAGCCGCTGGGGCTGCAGGCCACGCAACGCCTCCAGAAGCTGGGCTACGGCAATGTCCAGGTGCGCACGGGCGACGGCTATCACGGCTGGGAGGAGCATGCGCCCTACGACGCGATCCTCGTGACCGCGGCGGCCAGCCACGTCCCGCCGCCGCTCATCCGCCAGCTCAAGCCCGGTGGCCGGATGGTGATTCCGGTGGGTGCGGCGTTCATGGTCCAGCAGTTGATGCTCATCGAGAAGAACGCGGACGGAACGGTGTCGACGCGGCAGATCCTGCCGGTGGCCTTCGTTCCGCTGACCGGCCGGCGCTGAGCCCGGAGCGTCGATGGCCGCCGCGCCGCTGATCGCCGTGGCCCTGGTCTCGGCCGCGGCGCTGGCCTACGAGATTCTGCTGATGCGGCTGTTCTCGGTGATCCTGTGGCACCACTTCGCTTACATGATCATCAGCCTCGCGCTGCTCGGCTGGGGCGCCAGCGGCGCGTTGCTGACGCTGGCGCAGCGCGCGGTTCAGCAGCATTTCGCGCCGCTATTCTGTGCGGCCGCCGCGGGGTTCGGGCTCAGCGCGATCGGCTGCTTCCTGCTGGCGCAGCGCGTGCCGTTCAATCCGCTGGAAATCCTCTGGGACCCGCGCCAACCGGCCTACCTGTTCGCCGTCTACCTGCTGCTCCTGGTTCCCTTCCTGTGCGCCGGGGCTTGCGTCTGCATGGCCCTGTCGCGGTTTCGCGGACAGGTGTCGCGCATCTACAGCGTCGACATCCTCGGCGCCGGCGCGGGAAGCCTGGGCATCGTGGCGCTGCTGTTCGTGCTGTCGCCTTCCGATGCATTGCAACTGATCGGTGCGCTGGGGTGCGTCGCGGCGGCGATCGGGTGGCTCGAATGTGGTGGGCATCGGCGCTGGCCGGCGTTCGCGCTCGCGGCCCTGGCCGGCGTGCCTCTGCTGCTGCCCGAGGCCTGGATGACGCCCGCGATGTCGCCCTACAAGGAGCTGTCGCAGACCCTGCGCATTCCCGGCACGCGGGTGGTGGCACAGCGTTCGAGTCCGCTGGGCCTCGTCAGCGTGGTCGAGAGCCCGCGCATCCCGCTGCGCCATGCGCCCGGCCTGAGCCTCACCGCGTCGACCGAGCCGCCGCCGCAGTGGGGCGTCTTCACCGACGGCGAAGGACTCAACGCGCTGACCCGCTTCGACGGGCGGCGCGCCAGCCTGGCCCATCTGGACCAGATCAGTTCTGCGCTGCCCTATCACCTGCTGAATCGGCCGCACGTCCTGGTGCTGGGCTCCGGCGCAGGGGCGGACGTGCTGCAGGCGCACTATCACGGCGCGCGCCGCATCGATGCGGTGGAGCTGAATCCCCAGGTCGTCGAACTGGTGCGAGGCCAGTTCGCGGCCGCGGCGGGCGGTGTCTATGGGTCGATGGCGCACGTGCACGTGGCCGAGGCGCGGGGCTTCATCGCGGCGAGCCGGGACCGCTACGACCTTGTCCAGGTGGCGCTGCTGGATTCCTTCAGTGCGTCCTCGGCCGGCCTCTACGCGCTCGCGGAGAACTATCTGTACACGGTCGAAGCCTTGCAGGACGACCTGCGCCACCTGCAGCCCGGCGGCCTGCTGGCGGTCACGCGCTGGGTCACGCTGCCGCCGCGCGATGCGCTCAAGCTCTTTGCCGCCGCGGTGGTAGCGCTGGAACGATCGGGCGTCAGCGACCCCGCATCGCGGCTGGCGTTGATCCGCAGCTGGAAGACCAGCACGCTGCTGGTCAAGAACGGCGCGTTCACCAGCGAGGACATCGCTGCGATCAAGAGCTTCTGCATCGCCCGGTCCTTCGACGTGGCCTTCTACCCCGGAATGCGGCGGGATGAGGCGAATCGCTTCAACGTGGTCGAGGGCCCCGACCTGTTCGACGGCGCGCAGGCACTGCTCGGTCCGGGGCGCGGCGAATTCATGGAGCGCTACAAGTTCCACATCGAACCGGCCACCGACGACAAGCCGCACTTCTTCCACTTCTTCAAGTGGCGCTCGCTGGCGGAACTACTGTCGCTGAAAGAGCAGGGCGGTCTGCCGCTGCTCGAATGGGGCTATCCGGTGCTGGTGGCCACGCTGGTGCAGGCGGCGCTCGCAAGCCTTCTGATGATCGGGCTGCCGCTCGCATGGGTCGCGCGATCCGGTGCGCGGCAGGGCGCGAGCGCATCGGGCGCCGCATCGCGCGGGCGTGTGCTGACCTATTTCCTGGCGATCGGCTTCGGCTTCATGTTCGTCGAGATCGCGTTCATCCAGAAGTTCGTCCTGTTCCTGAGTCATCCGCTGTATGCGATTGCCGTCGTGCTGTTCGCGTTCCTGCTGTTCGCTGGCATCGGCAGCCGCGTGTCGGGCCGGCTGAAGGGGTACCCGGTGGCTGCGGTGGTGGGCGCCATTGCCGTGTCGGCGGCGCTTTGCCTGCTCCTGCTGCCCTGGCTCTTCCAGCACGCGATGGGCCTGCCCGATGCGGCGCGGATTCTGATTGCGGCAGCGCTCATCGCACCGCTGGCGTTCTTCATGGGCATGCCCTTTCCGCTGGGCCTGACCAGGGTGGAGGCTGCCGATGCCCGCCTCATTCCCTGGGCCTGGGGCATCAACGGCTGCGCCTCGGTCACTGCGGCGGTGCTGGCCACCTTGCTCGCGATTCACATCGGCTTCACGGCCGTGGTCGTGGCCGCGCTGGTTCTGTACGGAGTGGCCGCCGTGGCGCGTCCCTGACGCGTTTCGGGGTTGACAGCGCATCGACTTCGCCAAAGGATGGCCTGCCATTGAACTCCCATACCGGCCGGGGATGAAACCTGCTGCCATCATGCTTTGGCTCGTCACCGCCTGCGCCATCGCGCTGGCTGCGCCCGCCATGTTCCAGGACAGTCTTCTCTACCACCCCGCCCGGGCGCAAGCCGCCGACATGGTGTCCGCCGGGCTCGTCGCCTGGCCGGCAGAGGGCGACTTTCGTGGCCTGGTGGCGGAGCCGGCCGGGCCGGCGCGCGGCACGGCTCTCGTGTTCCACGGCAATGCAGGCCATGCGGGACATCGCGACTACTACGCCGCGGTGCTCACCCGCCTCGGCTTGCGCGTGATCCTGGCCGAATACCCGGCGTACGGTCCGCGTGAGGGCGCGCTGGGCGAGCGCAGCCTGGTCGAGGATGCCGGGCAGACCATCGCGCTGGCCCATCGCCTGCACGGGCCGCCCTTGCTGCTCATCGGCGAATCGCTGGGCGCCGGAGTGGCCGCCGCGGCGGGCGCGAGGCAACCCGAGCATGTCGCGGCCCTGATGCTCATCACGCCTTGGGACACGCTCGAACACGTCGCGGCCTACCACTATCCGTGGCTGCCGGTGAGTTGGTTGCTGAGGGATCGCTACGACAGCGCAGCGCATCTCGCGTCGATCGGGCGCCCCGTGCTGGTGGCGGTTGCCGAGCGCGACCGCATCGTTCCTGCGCGCTTCGGAACGGCGCTGTATGAGGCGCTGCCCGGTCCCAAGCGGCTCGAAGTCGTGCGCGCCGCCGACCACAACGACTGGATCCGCTACGTCGACGACGCGTGGTGGCGCAGCGCCGTGGGATTCCTGCTTGGAGATCCGCCTCGGTAGCGCAGGGCGCGCCGCCGTTGCCCGGAGTTGTCGTCATGAAGCGACCGATCATCGATGACCTGTGGAGCCACATGCTCCGCGTCCTGTGCTTGTGCACGCTGGCTTCGACGCTTCAGGCCGCACCGCTCGATGCGGACGAAGAGGTCATGTTCATACCCGGCATCGCACGCGCCACCGACGCTGGCGCGATCGAGTTCGACGTTCACGCCTGGCTTCACGAGAAAGAACCGCTGCTCGTGGCGCATCGCGTGCTGGCGCGCTATCTGGATCTCGACCTCGAGAAGCTGTCGCCGCTCGAGCGTGCGCGCTTCAGCCGGCGCGCTGCGTTGTTTCGAACCGAGTCGGAAGAAGACAACGTGATCGAGCTCGTGATCGAGGGCGTCAAGGGGCGCGTCGCACTGCCGCCGACCGCGAGGAACGGGCGCAGCGACGCCAGGCTGACCGTCGATGCCAGTGCGGCGCGCGGACCCGAGGAAGTCGTGCGCTTTCACGCTTACACGGCGCTCACCGACCCGCGCCGCTTCAAGGGGGAGGCGCGGCTCGTGCCGGCGCAGGGGCTGTCCGTGATCTCGGACATCGACGACACCATCAAGCACACCAACGTGCGCGACCAGCGCGACATGCTGCTCAACACCTTTGTCCGCCGATTCACGCCGGTCGAGGGCATGGCGTCGCACTACCGAGCGCTCGCAGCCAGCCCCGACACACGCTTTCACTACCTCTCGGCGAGCCCGATCCAGCTCTATCCGCCTCTGGCGGATTTCCTGGTGGGTGGCGGGTTTCCCCCTGGTAGCGTGCATCTGCGCGAGAGCACGACCTGGCGCACCCTCATTCCGTCGGAAGGCGAATCGCGCATCCACAAACTCGCGGTCATCGAACGCCTGTTGGCCGACTTTCCGCAACGCCGCTTCCTGCTGGTGGGCGACTCCGGCGAATCGGATCCCGAGATCTACGGCGAGGTCGCACGAGCGCACGTCGGGCAGATCCACGGCATCGTCATCCGCAACGTGACCCAGGAGCCTCGCGAAGCAGCACGCTATGCCAAGGCGTTCGAAGGTGTTGACGAAGGCCTCTGGCACGTCATCCACGAGAAGGATGCCTGGCCCGTGCGCTAAGGCCGCAGCGACATGGTGGGAGAGATGTTCATCCAACCCGAAGCTGTCGCAACGCTCAGGCGCCGCATCGCGCAAGAAGGCTGGGCCATGGCGGGCGTCGGCACGAGGAACGCAGCCGTGACCTACGTCTACACGGTCGGATTGCAGAAGAGCTTCGCGCATCCGGACCTCATCATGTTCGGCATTGCACCGGCGCACGCCAGGAGCGTCCTCGAAGTCATTGCGCAACGCGTGAAGGCAGGCGAGCCGGTTCACGAAGGCGTCATGATCCTCGGCGCCGCGCAGATTCCCTTGATGCCCCGCGTTGCGGATGCTGCGCGCGTCGAGCTGCTGGTCCCTGCCCAACTCGCGCGCGGCCACTATGACTATGTGCAGATCGTGTGGCCCGATGGCAAGGATCGCTTTCCCTGGGAGGCCGGATTCGACAGGAGAAGGCTTCGGTCCCAGTCCTTTCTCTTCGATATCGAGGGGATGGGGACCTGAACTCGGGTGCAAAACAACGCGGGGTCGCGACGAAATGACCTATCGCGCGCGAGCCGGCTTGCCCGCCGTGACAGCCAACTGCCCGAGTTCGACCGTCACCTTCTCGATGGTGCCCGTGAACGCGAAAGGCATCTTGTAGGTGAAGTCGATCGGCGAGCCGATGTCCATGCCCACGTCCAGCCCCTCGCCCAACGAGAACTGGATCGGGATGGTGCGCTCCAGCCGGCCCTCGGCGATTTTCCTGCCGTTCGCGCTCATGGTGACGGTGCCGCCCTTGCCCATGCCGCCGCCGTCGTACTTGAAGGCGACCACCAGCTTGTTCCGGCCCTTGGGCAGCGGGTTCTTCGCCGTGAAGGTCGGCCGGTCGATGCTGAGGTAGTTGTAGACGAAGGTCGGCCTGCCTTCACGCAGGTACAGGCCGTAGCCGCCTTCGAGGCCGCCGTGCGTCACGATCATTCCCTCGGCCTTGTCGTCGGGCACATCGAACTCCGCCGTGATGGTCCAAGACTTGTTGCACATCGCAGGCGAGGCCGCGTCGGGCAGGCCGATGGTGCCGGGGTAGTAGGTCATGCGGGTACGCCCGGCGATGAGGCTGGGCCGCCCCATCAGTTCGGCGTTCATGCGGATGGTGGCGCGCCAGTCGAGCGGCAGCACGTTGTACTTGGCGGCCTCCACCCACCAGAGGTCCTGCAGCTTGCGCAGCATGTCCGGATGCTTCTTGGCCAGGTCATTGGCCTGGGAAAAGTCTTCCTCGATGTTGTAGAGCTCCCAGGGTGCCTTGTCGGGGTCCCACTCCTGGCGGTTCGGGTCCCACGGCACGAACGACGGCGACGAGGCCATCCAGCCGTCGTGGTACAGGCCACGGTTGCAGCCGAGCTCGAAGTACTGCGTGTTGCGCGGGCTCTTGGCGTCCGCGCTGCCCAAGGTATCGGCAAAGCTCTTGCCTTCGATGGGCTTCTGTCTGATCCCGTTCAGCTCGGTCGGTGCGGTGACGCCGCAAAGCTCGTAGATCGTCGGCACGATGTCGATCGTGTGGATGAACTGGTCGCGCAGCCCTCCCTTGTCCCTGATGCGCGCCGGCCACGAAATGATCATCGGATTGCGGGTGCCGCCGAAATGGCTGGCGACCTGCTTGGTCCACTGGAAGGGCGTGTTCATCGCATGCGCCCACGCGGACGGGAAATGGTTGAAGTGCTTCGGACCGCCCAACTCGTCGATTGCCTTGATGTTGTCCTGCCACTTCTCCGAGAAGCCGTTGAAGAACATGTTCTCGCACAGCGATCCCTCCAGCCCGCCTTCGGCGCTGGCGCCGTTGTCGCCGGCGATGTAGATGATCAGCGTGTTGTCGGCGTCGGGCAGCTGCTTGCAGGCCTCGACGACTCGCCCCAGCTCGTAGTCGCAATGCGCTGCGTAGCCGGCGAAGACTTCCATCATCCGCGCGTAGAGACGCCGCTGATCCGCGTTGAGGGAACTCCACGCCGGCAGGCCCTTGGAGCGGGTCGTGAGCTTGGTGCCTTTCGGAATCACGCCCAGCTTGAGTTGCCGGGCGTGCGTCTGCTCGCGGTACTTGTCCCAGCCGCCGTCGAACTGGCCCTTGAACTTGTCGATCCATTCCTGCGGCGTGTGGTGCGGCGCATGCGTCGCGCCCGTGGCGAGATAGAGAAAGTAGGGACGGCTCGGCGCGATGCTCTTGGCCTGGCGTACCCATGCGATCGACTTGTCGGCGAGGTCGGTCGTGAGGTGGTAGTCCGGGTCCGACGAGGCCGGCACCAGGTCGCGGTTCTGGAACAGGATCGGGTTCCAGTGGTTCATGTCGCCGGCGTTGAAGCCGTAGAAGTAGTCGAAGCCCAGGCCATTGGCCCAGCGGTCGAACGGACCCGCCGCACTGGTCTCCCAGGTCGGCGTGTTGTGATTCTTGCCGACCCAGGCCGTCATGTAGCCGTTCTGCCGAAGCACCTCGCCCATCGTTCCGCAGCTACGCGGCAGGATGCAGGTGTAGCCGTCGTAGCCCGTGGCCAGTTCGGTGATGCCGGCGAACGAGGCGGAGTGATGGTTGCGCCCGGTGATCAGCGCCGCGCGTGTGGGGCTGCACAGCGCCGTGGTGTGGAAGCGGTTGTAGCGCAGGCCCTCGGCGGCCAGCTTGTCCATCGTGGGCGAAGGGATGCCGCCGCCGAAGGTGCCGTACTGGCCGAATCCGCAGTCGTCGATGAGGATCAGCAGGATGTTCGGCGCGCCTTGGGGCGCCTGCACGGGCTTCGGGAACTGGGCGGGATCCGAATCGAGATAGGTGCGCCCGACCTCGCCGGGAAAGTGGAAGTCCGGGCGGGGGAGTATTTCAGGGGTGCTGTCCGCAGGGATCGCCACTGCAGAGGCTTGCTTGCGCGACACGGGACTGCTGGGCTTCTTTGCCATCGCTGGACTCCTAGAGTGGCTGCGCAAACGGGGTCAGCGGACAGGAGCGTCCACCTTTGCCGTTGCGAGCAGGGTGCAAGAGTGGCGCCGGTCGGGGTTGCGCGCAATTGCACATTGGTGCAGCCGCCTCCGGCTCGCAGATGTCAGCGGCGCGGCGGCGCACCACTCGCGGAGTTCAGTCGGCCTCGACGGGCGCAAGCATCGTCCCGCGGCAGTTCGCGCAACGGCAATGGCAGGGATAGTTCGAGGCGGCCGAGCCGTCATCCGCTGTCAGGCAATAGTCGATGAACAACTCGTCCCCCGCCTCCACGGGCACGATCGTTTGAAACTTCAGCACCAACCGGCCCGCGTCGTCGTATTCCTCCACCGCTTCGCAGTTCGGGTCACAGGCGTGATTCAAATGGCGGGTGCCATTGCCGCCCTTGGCGCCGTCGATGGTTTCTTGGTTGGATAACGCAAACAGGTAAGTCAGCTGGTCATCCCAGGCCTTGGCCGCAATTTCCTGTTGCGAGTAGCGTCGGCCGTTGTAAAGGCCCAGCAATGCGAAAGCGGGCAGGTCCCGCGTCGCGAAGGCGCCGAGCCCGTGGACACCACTGGGCGCCACCCTGATGCACGGGGTGGAGGATGTGTACTTGCGATGCTTTGCCACAGCTATTCCGGCACTTTCCCGACCATCTTCGGCGCCTGCAAGAAGTCGAAGTCCACGCCTTTGTCCGCCTGCGTCACGGTCTCGAGAAACAGCTTTCGATATCCCCGCTCGGCCGTCGGCACGACTAAGGGCGCTTCTTCCGCTCGTCGCGCCAACTCCTCATCGGACACCAGCAGCGCGATCTCGCGGTCCCGCACGCTCAAGCGAATCCGATCGCCGTGGCGCACATGCGTCAGCGGACCGCCAATGGCCGACTCGGGCGTGACGTGCAGCACGATGGTCCCGAAAGCGGTGCCACTCATCCGCCCGTCCGAAATGCGCACGATGTCCTTCACGCCCGCACGCGCGAGCTTGCGCGGGATGGGGATGTAGCCCGCCTCGGGCATGCCGGGCGCGCCCTTGGGGCCGATGTTCTTCAGCACCAGCACGTCCAGCGCCGTGACGTCCAGGTCATCGCTGTCGATGCGCGTCAGCAGATCCTCGATGTTCTCGAACACGACGGCTCGGCCTTCGTGCTCCATCAGTTGCGGGTCGGCGGCCGACTGCTTGATGATGGCGCCGCCCGGGGCCAGGTTGCCGCGCAGCACGGCGATGCCACCTTGTGGATAGATGGGGTCGGTGATGGGCCTCACGACATCCTGTTGGAAGCCCGTCCCGGAGCGTTCGATTTCCTCGCCCAGCGTGCGGCCGGTTACCGTCATCGCGCCGAGCCGCAGCAGCGGCTTGAGTTCGCGCAGCAGGGTCGCCATGCCGCCCGCATGATGAAAGTCTTCCATGTAGTGTTGCCCGGACGGCTTCAGGTCCAGCAGCACCGGTGTCTCGCGGCCCATGCGGTCGAGTGCGGCCAGGTCGATCTCCAGGCCCATGCGCCCCGCAATGGCGGTCAAGTGCACGATGCCGTTGGTCGACCCGCCGATCGCCAGCAGCACGCGCATGGCGTTCTCGAAGGCCGCCGGGGTCAGGATCTTGTCGATGCTCAAGCCATCGCGCGCCATCTGCACGGCCTGGGTGCCGGTCTGTTCGGCGATGCGGATGCGATCGGCCGTGACCGCCGGTGGCGATGCGCCGCCCGGCATCGTCATGCCCAGCGCCTCGGCGATGCAGGCCATGGTGCTGGCCGTGCCCATCACCGAGCAGGTGCCGACGCTGGCAACGAGCTGGTTGTTCACGTCGGCGACTTCGTCCTCGTCGATCTCGCTCGCGCGGAACTTGCCCCAGTAGCGGCGGCAGTCGGTGCAGGCGCCGACGCGCTCGCTGCGGTGGCTGCCGGTCAGCATCGATCCGGTGATGAGCTGGATGGAGGGGATGCCCGCAGAGGCCGCGCCCATGAGCTGGGCGGGCACGGTCTTGTCGCAGCCGCCGATGAGCACCACGGCGTCCATCGGCTGAGCGCGCACCATTTCCTCGGTGTCCATCGACATGAGGTTGCGCAGGTACATGCTGGTCGGCGCGGCGAAGCTCTCGTGGATGGAGATGGTCGGAAACTCCATCGGTAAGCCGCCGGCCAGCATGACGCCCCGCTTGACTGCCTCGATGAGCTGGGGCGCATTGCCGTGGCAGGGGTTGTAGGCGCTGCTGGTATTGGCGATACCGACCACGGGGCGGTCGAGCGCCGAGTCGGTGTAGCCCGCGCCCTTGATGAAGGCCTTGCGCAGGAACAGGGAGAAGCCCTGGTCGCCGTAACTTGTGAGGCCTTTCTTGAGGCCGGTTGGCTTGTCCATGGTTTCAGCGAGAAACGATCAGCCGCGCGTGACTTCGATGCTGTACAGCCCCCACGGGCACAACGCGAACCGCTCCTTGAGCGGCTTGTCCTTGAACGCGGCGAGCGTATCGGCCTCGTAGATCGCCCACTGCGGGCCCAGCCCTCCGAGCGCGAGCGGCGTGCCGTCGATCTCGGTTGCCACGATCATCCGGTAGGCGCGTGCGTTCGCCATGCTCAAGGGCACGACGTAGCCGTCCACGGCGCGAAGAGCGATCGTCACTTCGCTGCTCGTCGGCACGCCTGCGGCCTCCAGCACGCTGGTCAGCAGCGGGCCCGCGAGCGAGTGCATCTTGGCGTCGTACTCGAGCGTGGCCTTGATGCGAACCGACGGCAGGCGGAGCAATGCTTCGGAGTCGAACACATAGGCCTTGTCGAACTTGACGCCGTGCTTGACCAGCAACTGGTCGAGCGCCGGATCCACCGGACCCCGGTTCGACTTGCCGATCGCTCCGCTGACGGTGAGAAGGCCCGGGCCCTTGCGGGCCGGGTCGGCGGCCAGTGCATCGACTGCGGGCCACAGTCCGGCGAGTGTCGCCGTGCCCAGGAAGTGACGCTTGTTCATCCAGTCATTGTCTACTTCGCGTGGAGTCTGGAGGCGGTGTCGCCCGTCCCGACCCAGCGGCTGATCTTGGTGCCTTCTTTCCAGGTGAAGACCTGGATCCATTCGGATTCGTGCACCTTGCCGTCCGGCAGCGCCCGGCCCTTGAGGCGGCCGAGCACCGTCACATGATTGGGACCTTCGAGGAATTCGCGCGGCTCGAACTCCAGGATCTCGTCGGCCTGGGCCAGTTTGCCGAAGAACTCGGCCACCTGCTGCTTGCCTCTGCAGGTGCCGCCGTAGGGCGTGCCGGTGTCGGGGTTGGCGAGGAATTTCCATTCCACGTCATCCGCGAGGAGCTCCAGCAGTGCCGGAATGTCGCGCTTGCCGAACGCTGCGTAGCCTTGCTTGGCGATCTCGGTGGGGGTTCCCATGGCGCTTCTCCTTGGAGTGAAGGGGCCATGAGTTTGCGCGCGGAAGGCCCGTCCCGAGGTCCCTCCACGCGCGTGCAAATGTAAGTGTTTTGTATTCCTATTGGCTGGGCGCCGCATCCAGCCATTGCTTCATCTGTGCCTTCCAGAATTTCGCGTTGCCGGTGGTGCCGTGGCCACGCGTGTCTTCACTGGCCGGGATCAGATAGAACTTCGCATTCTTCAGCCGCTTGAGTTCGCGCTCCATGATGCCGAGCTCGGGCGGATTGCGTTCGTCGTCCGCCGAGTTGATGGCGAGCAGGGGCGCACGGATGCGCTCCAGTTGCGGCGCAGGGTTGTAGTCGCGCGATGAATCCCACTGGTAGAGGAAGTCGTTGGCGTCAGCCGTGAAGGGCGCCGCCAGTCGCGCATCCAGCAGCTTGTCCGCTGCCGCCCGCGTGGGCGCCATCTTCTGGTACGCCTGCGAGCCTCCGTTGGAGACGATGCCGAAGTAGGCATTGGCAGCGCGAACCGCCTGGGGCTGCGTGGTGTAGTTGCCGTTGTTCCAGGCCGGGTCTGTGCGGATCGCATCAGTGACCATCCGCCGCATCATCCAGTTGCGGCTCGACATCTCGGTGGGCTGCGAAGCCATCGGCACAAGGGCGTCCATGAACTCGGGGTGCTGCACGCCCCAGATCCAGGTCTGCATGCCGCCCATCGAGTTGCCGATGACGAGTCGCAGGTGCTTCACGCCCAGCCCTTCGGTGAGCAGCCGGAATTGACCCTGCACCATGTCGTCGTAGTTGTAGAGCGGGAACTTGGTTCGCATGCCGTCCGATGGCTTGGACGACTTGCCGTGGCCCAGCGCGTCGGGAAGGATGATGAAGTACTTGCCGGCGTCCAGCGGCTGCCCCGGGCCGAACAATTCGTCTCCGAAGGCAGGCGACAACATGCCAGTCCCCGAACCCCCGGTGCCGTGGAGGACCAGCACCGCCGGGTTCGACGGCGAACCCAGCGTGGTGTAGTGCAGCCGCACTTCAGGCAGGACGTCGCCCGTGTGGAATCGGAAATCCCTGGCGATCCAGTCGCCTTCCTTGGCCGGCGGCGAATCGGCGGCCCATGCGGTGAGCGCGGCGCAGCACAGAAGCAGCCATGTAGTGAACGTCTGACGCAGAATTCTCATCAATGTCTCCTTGGAAACCGTCGTTGTTTTCCATACTCTAGGCGCAAACAAGGAGCAAAGGCATGCAACAAACGCTGACCCCCGCGGCCGAGCTGGCGAAGAAGGCGAAGAGGCCATTCCCCGGCGCATCGGATGAATACGCCGCCGCCCGACAGGCCCTGCTGGCGGAAGAGATCGAGTTTCGCCGCCACATGACACGGCTCGTCGAGCAGCGCCAGGCCCTTCCACCCGGTCCCGTGATCGAGAAGAACTACCGCTTCAAGGACGAACAGGCCTTCGAGGCGGGGCTGCTCGGTTTGTTCGGCGACAAGGACACGTTGGTCACCTACTTCTGGATGTACGGGCCGCAGCGCGAACGGCCGTGTCCGATGTGCACCAACCTGCTCGGTGCGTTGAACGGCAATGCCGCCGACATCAAGCAGCGCGTGGCGCTCAAGGTGCTGGGGCGCTCACCCGTGGAGCGTCAATACGCCTTTGCGCAGGAGCGCGGCTGGCGCGACCTGAACTTCGTGCAGACCATCGGCGACGACTATGCCAAGGACATCGGCGTGCTGCGGCCCGACGGCAGCGAGTACCCGGCGCTGATCGTGTTCAAGCGCGACGGCGAAAAAGTCCGGCTGTTCTGGGCAGGCGAGATGACGGGCGAGATGGCCGACCCCGGCCAGGACCCGCGCGGTGCACCCGACATCGCTTCACTCTGGTCCATCCTGGACTTGACGCCGGGCGGGCGCGGCACTGACTGGTATCCGAAGCTCCAGTACTGAGCCGGCGCGACACGCTTCAGCGCGCGTGCGTCACACCGCCGTCCACGATGAGCGTCGAGCCCATCACGTAGTCGCCGGCGCGCGACGCAAGATAGATCGCGGCGCCCGCCATGTCCTCCGGCTCGCCGATGCGGCCGGCCGGAATGCCGCCCTTGATCTCATCCCCGTGGTCGCGCGCCACCCGGTTCATGTCGGACGCGAAGGCGCCCGGCGCGATCGCGCTGACCGCGATGCGGTCCTGTGCGAGCCGCAGTGCCATGCGGCGCGTGAGTTGGATCAGGCCGGCCTTGCTCGCCGCGTACGAATAGGTTTCCTGCGGATTGACCGAGATGCCATCGATCGATGCGATGTTGATGACCTTCGCGAGATGGTCGGTCGCAGCCTTCTTGAGCATCGGCGTCAGCGCCTGGGTCAGGAAGAAAGGCGTCTTCAGGTTGAGGTCGACCACCTTGTCCCAGCCGCTTTCGGGGAACTCCTCGTACGGTGCGCCCCAGGCGGCGCCGGCGTTGTTGACCAGGATGTCGAGCGAGCCTTCGTGTTTGGCATAGGCGGCGACGAGGGCTTGCGCGCCCTCGACCGTCGACACATCGGCCGGCAGCGAGACGCAATGGCCGAAGACCGAGAGTTCCTTGGCGGTCTGGTCGCAGGCGGCGGCCTTGCGCGCCGAGATGTAGACGCGGGCGCCCTGCGCGAGGAAGCCCTCGGCGATCATGCGGCCGATGCCGCGCGAGCCGCCGGTGATGAGCGCGCTGCGTCCCTTGAGCGAGAAGAGTTGGGTGGTGTCCATGTGCTGTGTCTCCTGAATATGATCGGCGCGAGCTTAGTGCGCCTCGCCGCCGAGCGGCGTCACATGGGTGCCAGCAGGGCCGCAAGGGCGGCCGGCTGGCTCAGGCCGGCAGCGTCAGCGACCTGGGGCTCGTGAAGCGCCGTTCGCTGCCGTCGACCGGATCGCGGAAGGCGATCTCGCGGGCCAGCAGTTGCAGCGGGTGGTCGAAGTCGTCGCTGCCTTCGGGGCGGAGTTCGGGATAGATGGCGTCGTTCAGGATCGGCATGCCCAGCGCCGCGCAGTGCACGCGCAACTGGTGCCTGCGGCCGGTGAAGGGCGACAGGTCCAGGCGGGCCCATCCGTCGCGCTGCGCGAGCAGCCTGAAGCGCGTCTCCGAATTCGGTTCGCCGGGGACTTCCCTCATCCGCATGAAGTGATCGTCGGCGTCGAGCCGGCTGCGATGAACGGCCGGCAGCGGCTGGTTGCCAGGCCATCGCACGATCGCTTCGTAGTGCTTGCTGATCTCGCGATCCGCGAAGAGCGCGCTGTAGGCGCCGCGCGTGGCAGGCTGCACCGAGAACAGCACGATGCCGGCGGTCTCTCGGTCGATCCGGTGCACGGGCGCGAGATCCTGGAGACCCGGCCTGCGCCTGAGGCGAACGAGCAGGCTCTCCTGCACGTACTTGCCCACGGGCGTGACGGGCAGGAAATGGGGCTTGTCCACCGCCAGCAGGTGCTCGTCCCGGTGCAGGATGACTTCCTCGAACGGAATGCGGGGCTCCGATTCGAGCGCGCGGTAGTAGTAGACGCGCAGCCTCGGCTCGAAGGGTCGGATTAGCGTGACGGGCACCCCATGCTCGTCGACCACATCGCCGGCCTCGATGCGGGCTTCCCATGTCGATCGCGGGATGGCCGCGAAGCGCTGCACCAGGAACGCGATGATCGTCGGCCAGTCGCCGGTCGGCAGGGCGACGCAACTCGGCCCGACGCCATCACGCAAGGGCAGCGGCAGGGTGCGCATGGCGTCAGGCGCTCAACAGGGAAGTGATTTCCGCGAAGGCGGGGCGCGCCGAAGTGTCCGGGTCCACACAGCGCAACTGAAGCTTCGCCAGCATCTTCCACCTGGCTTCGTCGGCTTCCTCGACCGGATCGCAATGGCTCAGCAACTCTTCGAGCAGGCACCCGAAGGCGCGCGCCTCGATGCGCTGCAGCGCCTGCGAACGGGCGCTGTCGTCGGTCGGCAGGAACGATGCGGCGCCGAAATCGCCCAGCAGGCAGTCGCCTTGCCCATTCCACAGAATGTTGTGCGCATAGAGATCTCCATGCACGATGCCCCGCGAATGCAACTGGGCCGTGGCAGAGGCGATGCCGTGTGCCATGCGCAAGGCGGTCTCCAGTGACCAGCGCGCCCCGGAGTCATAGACATCGCGCGTGCAGGTCTGCAGGCTCGGCGGCCCCGCGAAATTGCGAAAGCTGGCGTCCACCAGGTCCAGCACCAGGCCCGGCGTGCCTTCGGGATGGTTCTCGACCCGGCCGAGCACGGCGATCAGGTTGGAATGCGAGCCGGCCGCAAGGCAGGCCGCCATCTCGCTGTGCGGCCAGCCGTCGCTGGTGACCGCGCCCTTGAACAGCTTCACCGCGACAGGGCGGATGCCGCCATCGGCAAGCCGCCAATCCGCCTCGTGGATCACGCCGGAGGCGCCTTCGCCCAACTTGTGCTTTAGCGAGAGGTGGCTCCAGTCGATGGCAACCGTGGGGCGTGCAACGAGGGCTGCCTCTTCCGGTGTCTCGTCGAAGGGATTGCCCGCGAAAGCCAGCCAGGCAAGCCGCGGCATCGACAGGAGCCACTCTGGCAGCGTGTCGAGTCCGTTGGCCGAGATGCGAAGCAACTCCAGCGCACGACAGGCGGCCAACTCTTCCGGCAGCGCACGCAGGCGGTTGCCGGCCAGCATCAGCTTTTGCATCCGGGCACATTGGCCGATCGTGGAGGGCAAGGCTTCGATCTGGTTGTCCGTGAGGATCAGCCAGCGCAAGGACGGCGGCAGCGAAGCAGCCGGAACGCTGCGAACGCGGTTGGCCTTGAAGCCGACCATGTCGAGCTGCCGGCATCGACCGACCGCCTCGGGTAGCTCGGTGAACTGGTTGTCCGAACAGAACAGCACGCGCAGCCGATGCAGCCGGTGCAGGTCGTCGGGCAGGGCGCTCAGCGCATTGCCCGAGAGATTGAGCACCTCCAGCGTGTCCGCCAGATCGAAGATCTCGCGTGGAAACTCCGTGAGGCCGCAGGACAGATCGAGCCGTTGCGACCCGGCCAACTGGCCCGCGCGCAGCCGACTCAATACGTTCATGCGAAGGCGCCGAAGCGGTAGATGCCGTCCGTGCCCAGGCGGCGCTGCAACTGGCCCGAGAACCACAGCAGGTGCAGGTGGGCCACGGTCTCGCCCATGGCGAAGGTCATCTGGTGCAAATCGAGCTGGCGCTTGAATAGGATGGGAAGGCCTTCCGCCGCGCTGTGCGGCTTGGCGATGCACGCCTCCAGCAGCTCGGCCAGGCGGTCGCGGTGATGTTCTTGCAGTTGCTCCACGCGGCGGTGAATGCCGGTGAAAGGCTTGCCGTGCGAAGGCAGGCCCAGCGTGTCGGCCGGCAGCGACTTGAAGCGCTCGATGCTGTCGAGGAAGAGCCGCAGCGAATTGGCTTCAGGCTCGCCCGCATGCACGCTCACGTTGGTCGAGATGCGCGGCAGCATCATGTCGCCGCCGAGCAAGGCGTTGAGATCTTCGCAGTAGAGCGCGATGTGTTCGGGCGCGTGGCCGTAGCCGCTGATGCAGCGCCAATCGCGGCCGCCGATGGAGATGCGGTCGCCGTCGAGCATGCGCACGAAGTTGGCCGGCACGGAGGGCACCATGTTGACGTAGTAGTTGGTGCGTGCGCGGATCTTCGCGATCGAGTCAGGGTCGGTGAGGCCGTGCGATGCGAAGAAGTCCGCCGCCGCGCCGCCGCCGGCCAGCGTGTCGCCGGCGGAGGTGAGGACCCGGGCCACGTGGTAGTCGGTGGCGCTTATCCACAGCGGCGCGTTCCAGCGCCGGCACAGCCAGTCGGCCAGGCCGATATGGTCGGGGTGCATGTGCGTCACGATCACGCGCAGGATCGGCAGGCCCTGGAGCTGGGTCTCGAAGATCTGTTCCCACTGCGCGCGCGAGGCGTCGTGCGAGATGCAGCAGTCGACCACCGTCCAGCCCTCGACGCCGTCGAGGGTGTCGCGCAGCAGCCAGAGATTGATATGGTCGAGCGCAAAGGGGAGCGCCATGCGGATCCAGCGCACGCCGGGCGCCACTTCGAGCGCCTCGCCGGGAGCCGGCAAAGTGTCGCCGAGGGGGTAGTGGAGTTCGCGTTCGAGGAGGTTCATGTACGATTGACGTTAACGTAAACGTCATGGCAAGGAGCCATCATTGTAGGCAGTGCGCCCCCGACGCGCTGCCGCACCCGCAATCTCATGCCGTCGCAGACCTTCACCATCGGCGAACTCGCCAAGGAGTTCGATCTCACCACCCGCGCGATCCGCTTCTATGAGGACGTGGGCCTGCTCACGCCCCGGCGCGCGGGCCTGCAGCGCATCTACACCTCGCGCGATCGTACGCGCCTGACCCTCACGTTGCGTGCCAAGCGCCTCGGGCTGAAGCTCATGGAGGTGAAGGAGGTACTCGACATGTACGACAGCCCGAGGGACACCGCCGTGCAGTTGCAGCGTTTCCTCGGCGTGCTCGGCACCCACCGCGAGCAACTCGAAGCCCAGTTGGCTGAACTCCAGGCCAACATCGCGGAAATCCGCGAACAGGAAAAGCAGGCACGCGCCGCGCTCGCGCGTGCCACCAAGCCCAAGGCACGTTGAGCGTCTGACCTGCCCAATCAACTTACCCACATCGACAATGGAAAACACTCCCGAAACCCTCGACGATCTGTTCGCTCACAACCGGGCGTGGTCCGCCCGGATGGAGCGTGACCGCCCCGGCTTCTTCACCAGTCTGGTGAAGCAGCAGACGCCGCGCTACATGTGGATCGGCTGCTCCGACAGCCGCGTCCCCGCCAACCAGATCACCGGCCTGGAGCCCGGCGAGGTGTTCGTGCACCGCAACGTGGCGAACATCGTGGTGCATTCCGACCTCAATGCGCTGTCGGCGATCCAGTTCGCGGTCGAGCGCCTCAAGGTGCAGCACATCATGGTGGTCGGGCACTACGGCTGCTCGGGCGTGCAGGCGGCGCTCGAAGGCGCGCGCATCGGCATCGCCGACAACTGGATCCGCCACATCCAGGACGTGCGCGACCGGCACCGCGTGATGCTCAAGACCCTGCCCGAGCGTGACCGCGCCGATGCGCTGTGCGAGCTGAACGTGGCGGAGCAGGTCGTCAACGTGGCCGTGAGCACGGTCATGTGCGACGCATGGAGCCGCGACCAGAAGGTCACGATCCACGGTTGGGCGTTCGGCGTGCACGACGGACTGCTGCAGGACCTGGGGATGACCGTCGATGGCTCGAAGCCCCTCGACGCCGTGTACCGCGCGGCCGTGCAACGCATCCGCTACAAGTGGAGCAAGCCGCAGGAGGAAGGGGCGCAGTCCAGTTCAGAGCCCGTCAAGGAAACCGACTGAACATCCGAAAGCATGTTCCCCCAGCGCCTCGATTCGCCGCTTGCCTACGACATCGCCAAGGCGATGCGGGACGGCTTCAACCGGCATTACCAGTTGTTTCGTGCCGAGTCGGCCCGCGCCAAGCATCGTTTCGAGACGGCCGACTGGCATGGCCAGCAGCGCGCGCAACGCGAGCGCATCGAGTTCTATGACCTGCGGGTGAGCGAAGCCGTCGCGCGGCTGGAGAAGGAATTCAAGGCCGGGGAACAACCGATGGATGTGTGGCACCAGGTCAAGCTGCACTTCATCGGCCTGCTGGTCGACCACCACCAGCCCGAGCTGGCCGAGAGCTTCTTCAACTCGGTGACCACCAAGATACTGCACCGCGCTTACTTCCAGAACGACTTCATCTTCGTGCGGCCGGCCATCAGCACCGAGTACATCGAGCCGCGCGACAAGCCGACCTACCGCGCCTACTACCCCGAGAGCGAAACGCTGGCCGACACCATCGAACGCATGCTCGAGGACTACGCGCTGCAGGGGGGTTACACCAACCGGCGCCGCGACGCCGAGCGCGTGGCGGCGGCGATCCTGGGGCGCTTTCACCAGATCAAGCTGCGCGCCAACTTCCAGCTGCAGGTGCTGTCGAGCCTGTTCTACCGGAACAAGGGGGCCTACGTGGTCGGCAAGATCATCAACGGCTTCGTCGAGCTGCCGTTCTCGCTGCCGATCCTGCACGACGGCGACGGAAAGTTCTACATCGATGCGGTGCTGTTCGGCGAAGAAGACCTGCAGATGCTCTTCAGCTTCGCGCGCGCCTACTTCATGGTCGACATGGAGGTGCCGTCGGCCTATGTGCAGTTCCTGCGCTCGCTGATGCCCAAGAAGCCGCGCGCCGAGATCTACAACGCGCTGGGGCTGGCCAAGCAGGGGAAGACGCTCTTCTATCGCGACTTTCTCTACCACCTGAATTACTCGACCGACAAGTTCCGCATCGCGCCCGGCATCAAGGGCATGGTGATGCTGGTGTTCGACCTGCCGTCCTTTCCGTACGTGTTCAAGCTCATCAAGGACTTTTTTCCGCCGCAGAAGGACACCACGCGCGAGCAGATCAAGGGCAAGTACATGCTCGTGAAGCAGCACGACCGCGTGGGCCGCATGGCCGACACGCTGGAATACAGCGACGTCGGCTTTCCGCTGGACCGCTTCGAGCCCGGGCTGATCGAGGAGATCAGGCAGTTCGCGCCCAGCCAGCTGGAGATCGGCGACCGCGACGGCAACGGGGAGATGGAGGTGGTGCTCAAGCACGTCTACATCGAGCGCCGCATGATCCCGCTCAACATCTACCTGCAAGAGGCATTCGACCAGATGGAGCAGCCCGAGCACGCCAAGCGCGCGAGCAAGCAACTGGAGCATGCGGTGGTCGAGTACGGCAATGCGATCAAGGACATGGTGGCGGCCAACATCTTCCCCGGCGACATGCTGTTCAAGAACTTCGGCGTCACGCGCGGCGGCAAGGTCGTGTTCTACGACTACGACGAGATCGAATACCTCACCGACTGCAATTTCCGCAAGGTGCCCACGCCGCGCAACGAGGAAGACGAGATGAGCGGCGAGGTCTGGTATTCGGTGGGACCGAAGGACGTGTTCCCCGAGACTTTCGAACCCTTCCTTCTCGGCAATCCCGCGGTGCGCGAGGCCTTCATGTCCCACCATGCGGACCTGCTCGACGCGGCCTTCTGGCAGAGCCACAAGCAACGCATCCAGGCCGGGCAGATGCTCGACGTCTTCCCTTACGACGAGGCCCAGCGATTCAAGCACGACGGCCACGTCCCCTATTTCTGACTGACAACCACTGAAGGAGCAATTTCCATGAGCGAATCGATCGTGATCGTCGGCACCGCACGTACCCCGATGGGCGGCTTCCAGGGCGACTTTTCTTCTCTCGCTGCGCACGACCTCGGCGGCGTGGCCATCAAGGCGGCGGTCGAACGCGCGGGCATCTCGGCCGATAGCGTGGGCGAGGTGCTGTTCGGCAACTGCCTGATGGCAGGCCAGGGCCAGGCACCTGCGCGGCAGGCGGCCTACAAGGGCGGCCTGCCCGACAGCGCAGGGGCGGTGACGCTCAGCAAGATGTGCGGCTCCGCCATGAAGGCGGCGATGCTCGCCCACGACATGCTGCTCGCGGGCACGCACGAGGTGATGGTAGCCGGCGGCATGGAGAGCATGACCAACGCGCCCTACCTGATGCTCAAGGGCCGCGGTGGCTACCGCATGGGCCACGACCGCATCTTCGATCACATGATGCTCGACGGCCTCGAAGACGCCTACCAGCCCGGCCGCTCGATGGGCACCTTCGGCGAGGACTGCGCCGCCAAGTACAAGTTCACCCGCGAACAGCAGGACGCCTTCGCGATCGCCAGCGTCGAACGCGCCAAGGCCGCGACGAGCTCTGGCGCCTTCAAGGCGGAGATCGCCGCGGTGACGGTCAAGGGCCGTGGTGGCGAGACGGTCATCGACATCGACGAAGGCCCGGGCAAGGTCAAGCTCGACAAGATCCCGACGCTCAAGCCGGCGTTCAAGAAGGACGGCGGCACCATCACCGCGGCATCGAGCTCGTCGATCAACGACGGCGCCGCCGCACTCGTGATGATGACCGAGAGCACCGCGAAGAAGTACGGTGCCAAGCCGATCGCGCGCCTGGTTGCTCATGCCACGCATGCGCAGCAGCCCGAGTGGTTCTCGACCGCACCGGTCGGCGCGGTCGCCAAGCTCTTCAAGAAGACGGGCTGGGGCGTGAAGGACGTCGACCTCTGGGAGGTGAACGAAGCCTTCGCCGTGGTGCCGATGGCGCTGATGCACGAGCTGTCGGTGGCGCATGACATCGTCAACGTGCACGGCGGCGCCTGCGCGCTGGGCCATCCGATCGGCGCCAGCGGTGCGCGCATCATGGTCACGCTGATCCACGCGCTGCAGCAGCGCGGCAAGAAGCGCGGCGTCGCGACCCTGTGCATCGGCGGCGGCGAAGGCACGGCGGTGGCGATCGAACTGATCTGATCTCCGCGCCCCTGATTCGAGGCTGATTCGAGGGGGCACCGCTCCCTAGAATCGAAGGCTCCTCCATTCATTCTTGAGATCCAGTCCACATGCATTCGGTCTTTCATCGCAGCGCGCTGGCCGCGCTGCTCGCTACCGCCTTCGTCGCACCCGCCGCCTGGAGCCAGACGCGCGACGAGGCCCTGTTCGCTGCCGCCACGGCCGAGAAACCCGCTGTCGTCAAGACGCTGGAAAACCTCGTCAACATCGAGACCGGCACCGGCGATGCCGAAGGCATGGCGTCGGTCGGCAAGTACCTCGAAGATGAACTGAAGTCGCTGGGCTTCACGGTCACGCGCAGCAAGTCGGCCGGCATCGTGGTCGGCGACAACATCGTCGGCAAGCTCCAGGGCAAGGGCGGCAAGAACCTGCTGCTGCTCTCGCACATGGACACCGTGTACCTCAAAGGCATCCTCGCGAAGGCGCCGTTCCGGGTCGAAGGCGACAAGGCGTACGGCCCCGGCATCGCCGACGACAAGGGCGGCAACGCGGTCATCGTGCACGCGCTCAAGCTGCTCAAGGCGCGCGGCTTCCAGGACTTCGGCACCATCACGGTGCTGTTCAACACCGACGAGGAAAAGGGCTCCTTCGGCTCGCGCGACCTGATCCAGGAAGAGGCTGCCAAGTCCGACTACGTGCTGTCTTTCGAGCCCACCGGCGCGGGCAAGGAAGATCTCTCGCTCGGCACTTCGGGCATCGCCTATGTGCAGGTCAACATCACCGGCAAGGCCTCGCATGCTGGCGCGGCGCCCGAGCTGGGCGTGAACGCGCTGGTCGAGGCTTCGGACCTGGTGCTGCGCACCATGGGCATCGACGACAAGGCCAAGGGCTTGCGCTTCAACTGGACCATGGCCAAGGCCGGCAATGTCTCCAACATCATTCCGGCCGGCGCCATGCTCAATGCCGACGTGCGCTATGCGAAGAACGAGGACTTCGAGGCCGCGATGAAGTCGCTCGAAGCCAAGGCGCAGCAGAAGAAGCTGCCCGAGTCGGATGTCAAGGTGCTGGTCACGCGCGGCCGGCCGGCCTTCAATGCGGGCGAGGGCGGCCGCAAGCTCGTCGACAAGGCCGTGGCGTACTACAAGGAAGCCGGCGGTGAACTCGCCATCGTCGAACGCACCGGCGGCGGCACCGACGCGGCCTACGCCGCGCTGGCGGGCAAGCCGGTCATCGAAAGCCTGGGCCTGCCGGGTTTCGGCTATCACAGCGACAAGGCCGAGTACGTGGATACCAGCGCGATCCCCCGCCGTCTCTACATGGCCAGCAAGCTGATCATGGACCTCGGTCAAGGAAAGGAAGGAAGTCACCATGCTGCTCAGCGCCGACCAGGAAGCGATTCGTGATGCCGTGCGCGCCTTCGCGCAAGCGGAACTCTGGCCCCATGCGCCGCGCTGGGACCGCGAGCACAGCTTTCCGAAGGAGGCGCATGCCGGCCTGGCGGCGCTCGGTGCCTACGGCATCTGCGTGCCGGAAGAGGATGGCGGCGCCGGTCTCGACTACCTGACGCTGGCGCTGGTGCTGGAAGAAATCGCGGCTGGCGACGGCGGCACCAGTACCGCGATCAGCGTGACCAACTGCCCGGTCAACGCCATCCTCATGCGCTATGGCAACGCGGAGCAAAAGAAGCAATGGCTGCAGCCGCTGGCGCAGGGCCGAATGCTCGGTGCCTTCTGCCTGACGGAGCCGCAGGCCGGCAGCGACGCATCGTCGCTGCGCACCACTGCGCGCAAGGATGGCGAAGGCTGGGTGATCGACGGCGTCAAGCAGTTCATCACCAGCGGCAAGAATGGGCAGGTCGCGATCGTGATCGCGGTCACCGACAAGGGTGCCGGCAAGCGGGGAATGAGCGCTTTCATCGTGCCGACCGATGCGCCGGGCTTCACGGTCGCACGGCTGGAGGACAAGCTGGGCCAGCATTCGAGCGACACCGCGCAGATCAACTTCGATGCCTGCCGCATTCCCGCCGAGAACCTGATCGGACAGGAAGGCGAGGGCTACAAGATCGCCCTCGGCGCGCTGGAAGGCGGGCGCATCGGCATCGCCGCCCAGAGCGTTGGCATGGCGCGCAGCGCCTTCGAGGTGGCCCTGGCCTATGCCAAGGAGCGCCAGGCCTTCGGCGGCTCGATTTTCGATCAGCAGGCAGTGGGCTTCCGGCTGGCCGAATGCGCGACGCAGCTCGAGGCGGCGCGGCAACTTATCTGGCACGCGGCCAGCCTACGCGATGCCGGCCAGCCCTGCCTCAAGGAGGCCGCCATGGCCAAGCTCTTCGCCAGCGAGATGGCCGAGCGCGTGTGCAGCGCGGCCATCCAGACGCTAGGCGGCTATGGCTACGTCAATGACTTTCCGCTGGAGCGCATCTATCGAGATGTGCGCGTGTGCCAGATCTACGAAGGCACTTCGGACATCCAGAAGCTGTTGATCCAGCGCGCACTGGCCTGAGCCGGCAGACAAAGCGCGCATAACGGTGCAGCATGGTGGTCTCTTCGTCGGAGTCCGCACCATGCTCCCCTCATTGAATCCGCCGTGCTCGCCTCGTGCGGCGGCCCTCGTGGCTGTTTTGGCGGCCTTTGGCCTGCCGGCGGCGGCACAGCCCGCAGCACCGGATATCGCCACTCTGACCGCCAGCGAGGCAGCGCGGCAGATCTGCGCAGGCACGCTCAGCAGCGAGCAACTGGTGGCGGCCTACCTGGCGCAGGCCCGATCGAAGGTGCAGCTCAATGCCTTCATCACGCTCGATGAGGCCGGCGCATTGCGCGCGGCCCGTGCGGCCGACGCCGAGCGCAAACAGGGCGGCGCCTGCAAGCCGCTCGCCGGCGTGCCGGTGGCGGTGAAGGACAACATCCAGGTCAAGGGCCTGCCAGCGACCGCTGGAACGCCCGCGCTCAAGACCTTCGTGCCGCAGGCCGATGCGCCTGTCGTCGCCAAGCTGCGCGCGGCGGGCGCCATCGTGCTGGGCAAGACCCATATGCACGAGTTGGCCTTTGGTGTTACGGGCTACAACCCCGCCTTCCAGACCGGCCCTGAAATCGGCGTGCGCAACGCCTACGACAGCACACGCGTCGCTGGCGGTTCGTCCTCCGGCAACGGCGCGGCGCTCGGTGCGCGCATGGTGCCTGCGGCGCTCGGAACCGATACGGGCGGTTCGGTGCGCATTCCCTGCGCGTTCAACGGCTGTGCCTCGTTGCGTCCGACCGTCGGGCGTTATTCGCGGGAGGGCATCGCGCCGATCTCGCACACTCGCGACACCGCCGGGCCGATGGCGCTGTCGGTTGCCGACGTGGCGCTGCTCGATCGTGTGATCGTGGGCGGCACGCCGATCAAGCCCGCCAACCTGAAGCGCGTGCGCCTCGGCTTGGTGCCGGCCTTCTATGCCAACCTCGATGCCGACACCCGCGCCGCCACCGATGCGGCGCTCGCCAAGCTGCGTGCCGCAGGTGTGACGCTGGTGGACGTGGAGATGCCGAAGCTGATGGAACTCAACGGCGCGGTCGGCTTTCCGGTCGCCTTGTACGAGGCGCATGACGACATCGTGGCCTACCTCGCGAAATACCGCACCGGCGTCGACATCGCGCAGCTCGCCGCAGCGGTCGCCAGTCCCGATGTGAAGGGCACTTTCGATGGCCTGATCATCCCGCGCAAACTGCCGGCCGCCAAAGGCGTGGTTGACGCCAAACCGGCGTACGACAACGCGATGCGAGTGGCTCGCCCGGCGCTGCAGAAGCTCTACCGCGACACCTTCACGAGGAACAGGCTCGATGCGCTGGTCTTCCCGACGGTGCCGCGTGTGGCGCTGGCCGCCACTCCGGACGCCAGTAGCGCGGAGAACTTCGTGGTGCTGATCCAGAACACCGACCCTGGCAGCAACGCCGGCATTCCGGGCTTGCAACTGCCCGCCGGGCTGGGCGCCACGAGCCGCCTGCCGGTCGGCCTGGAGTTCGACGGACCGGCCGGCAGCGATCGCCAGTTGCTGGCCCTGGGTCTGGCGGTCGAGAGCCTGCTCGGCCGTCTGCCGCCCCCCAAATAGAGGAGCGTCGGTGCCAGTCAAAGGCAGGGTTTGTGCGAGGGTCTGCACAATACGTGCTGCATTCCCCGCCCAAACCCTCCATGTCCGCATCCTCTCCCAGTTCCGCCCGTGTCCCTTGCCCCTGCGGGCGCCGTGATCGCCGGGAGCTCCCGCTGGCCTACGCCCAATGCTGCGGCCGCTATGTGGACGACTTCGAGAACACCCCGGCCACGGATGCCGAATCGCTCATGCGCTCGCGCTACACCGCCTTCGTACGCGAAAGAGCCGATTACTTGCTCGCGACCTGGCATGCATCGACCCGGCCAGCCGAAGTGAGTTTCGAACCCGGCGTGAAATGGCTCGGGCTGGACGTCCGCTCGCGGTCGGTGCTCGACGCCGACCACGCGGAGGTCGAGTTCGTGGCCCGCCAGCGTAGCAGCGCCGGGGTGGCGTCGCGCCTGCACGAGCGCAGCCGCTTCGTGCGCGAGGTCGACGGTCTTCACAATCGGTGGTACTACGTCGACGGCGATCTGCACTGACCCGGCCAAGGTGATCGGATGGCCTTCATAAGGCCGTCGGATAAAGGTTTATTGCTACCGATTCGATAGCGGTCTGCAGACATTGTGTCCAGGATGGAGACAGACAGATTCCTTTTGGCGTATTTATCTTGCGCCTTGTCGCCCCCACACTCCCATGGTGCGCCGAGCGCCGAAGGCGCTCGGCAGAGGTTTCAACCAACCCAACGGCAAAGGGGCCGACATGGAGAGCACGACGACGGATCAGTTTGCGCGCTTGCTGCGGTGTGTCGCCGCGGCCCTGCCGCTCGCGTCGATGCTCCTGCTGGCGGCGAACCCCGCCGCCCACGCTGACGAACCCGCAACGCTCACGCCCTTCTCGAGCGCCCAGAGCGCGCAGGCGCCGCAGCCTTGGCGCTTCACCACCCTGCCCAACAAGGCCCCCACGCGGTTCGAGGTGGTGCAGCAGGACGGAAAGCGCGTGCTCAGGGTCGAGGCCGACCAGTCCTACGGCAACCTGGTGCATCCCACGCAGGTGCCACTGAACAGCGGCACCACGCTCGCATGGCGCTGGCGCGTCGACGAGTTCGTGCAGGACGCCGACCTGCGCACCCGTGCGGGTGACGACGGCGCGGCCAAGCTGTGCGTGTTCTTCGACTTCCCCGTCGACAGGCTGTCGGTCGGCGAACGCACCCGCCTGGCGCTCGCCCGCCGTGCAACCGGCGAAGACGTGCCCAGCGAAGCGCTGTGCTACGTGTGGGACAACAAGGAAGCGAAGGGCAGCGAGTTCATGAACGCCTTCACGCGCCGCGTGCGCATGATCGTGCTCGAGTCCGGCGCTGCAGCCAAGCCGGGCACATGGGTGGCCGAACGCCGCAACCTGCTCGCGGACTATCGCCGCGCCTTCGGCGACGAGGCCGGCAGCACCATGCCTGACGTCGTCGCCGTCGCGATCTCGGCCGATGCGGACAACACGCGTGGCCATGGCATCGCTTATTTCTCCGATCTGGATCTTCGTGGCGGACCTTCTGTGCAGGCCACCGTGAACCCGACGGAACGACCCACGCAAGGGGAATAGCCGTCTTTCGACTCCTGCAGAAAAGCTCACCGGTCCCGTGAAATCATGAATGACTTCGTCGCACTTCTCGCCAGCCAGGGTTCTGCCCTGGTGTTCGTTGCCACGCTGGCGACGCGCCTGGGCGCGCCCGTGCCGGCGGTGCCTTTCCTGATCGTCGCCGGCGGGCTCACGGTCGGAGGGCAGGTGTCCTTTCTTGCGGTGACCGTGGCTGCGGTGCTGGGCAACATCCTGGGCGACGGCGTGTGGTTCCTCGCGGGGCGGCGCTGGGGCTATCGGGTCATGCGACTGCTGTGCCGTATCTCGCTGTCGGCGGACTCCTGCGTGCGGCGCAGTGAATCGATCCTCGGCCGCTGGGGCGGCTTGTCGCTGATCGCGGCGAAGTTCGTGCCCGGCGTGTCGGTGGTCGCGCCGCCGATGGCGGGCGCGCTGGGCATGTCGAACGTGCGCTTCCTGTCCTACGAGACCGTCGCTGCGCTGATCTGGACGTTGGGCTTCCTGGTCCTCGGGCGCGTGTTCCACGCGGCCATCGAGGACGTGCTGGCGGTGCTGTCCGATATCGGGCTCGCTGCCCTGGTGATCTTCGCGCTGTTGCTCGTCGCGTTCGTCCTGTGGCGCTATCGGCAACGCCGCATGGCGTTGCGCGCCGACGATATCGAACTGATCGAAGTGCGGGTGCTGCGCGAAGCCCTGGCCGCCGGGGCCGGCCTCACGGTGATCGACGTGCGCTCCGACGAAGCGCGTGCGCTGGATGAACGCGCGATTCCCGGTGCCATCGGCATCGCACTGGCGCACCTTCCGAAGCGGCTCGGCAGTTTTTCCGATGGCCGCGAACTCATCGTGTTCTGCGATTGCCCCAACGACGAATCGGCGGTCGCCGCAGCACGAGTGTTGATGGCGGCGGGCCTGCCTCGCGTGCGCGTGCTCGCCGGTGGACTGGACGCGTGGGCCGCGGCCGAGGCTGCAGGGTCCGATGCCGAGGGGCCGCTGGCGATCACGCCGATGGCCGCCATGCGTCCGACTTGATCCTTCGCGCGGGCCCAGCCTAGAATCAGCCCCGCTCCGGGGTGCACGCAGATGCGTGCTGAGATGGCCAAGCGGCCGAACCCGCGAACTTGATCTGGTTCATACCAGCGTAAGAAGAGCTGCGACTCCATGGTGCCGGTCCGTCCTCGACGGCCGTCACCGCCCCGGAGCGATCGCGGAGCACCCGTTGTCCCACAACCAGGAGTGCCCCGCATGAATGCCATCGACAAGTTCGCGTCCCTTCTCACGCTCACGCGCGAGCCTTTTCCCGCCTCCAGCAAGAGCACCATCGCCGGCAGCCGGCCCGACCTGCGCGTGCCGGTGCGAGAAGTGTTGCTCACCAATGGCGAGCGCGTGTCGCTCTACGACACCTCCGGGCCGTACACCGATCCGGCTGCCGACATCGACGTGCGGCGCGGCCTGCCCGGCGTGCGCGATGCATGGATCTCCGAGCGCGGCGACACGGAAAGCTACGAAGGCCGCGTGCACCTCGCGCTCGATGACGGCGCGACGCATGCCGACCGCGATGCGCAGCGCATCGCCGAACTGCGCGCCGGTGCGGCCGCCCTTCAGCGCACGCCACGCCGCGCCAAGTCAGGCGTCAATGTGACGCAGATGCACTACGCGCGCCGCGGCATCGTGACGCCAGAGATGGAATACGTCGCCTTGCGCGAGAACGGCCGCCGCGAATGGATGGCCGAATACCTCGCCGACGAAGCGCGCGAGAAGCGCCTGGCCGGCAATCCGATGGGCGCGCGCATCCCTAAGATCATCACGCCCGAGTTCGTGCGAGACGAAGTGGCGCGCGGCCGCGCCATCATCCCCGCCAACATCAACCACCCCGAAGTCGAGCCGATGGCGATCGGCCGCAACTTCAAGGTCAAGATCAACGCCAACATCGGCAACTCGGCCGTGACCTCGAGCATCGAGGAAGAGGTCGAGAAGCTCGTGTGGGCCATCCGCTGGGGCGCCGACAACGTGATGGACCTTTCCACCGGCCGCAACATCCACACCACGCGTGACTGGATCGTGCGCAACAGCCCGGTGCCGATCGGCACGGTGCCCATCTACCAAGCGCTCGAAAAGGTAGGCGGCGTGGCCGAAGACCTCACGTGGGAGATCTACCGCGACACGCTGATCGAGCAGGCCGAGCAGGGCGTCGACTACTTCACCATCCATGCCGGGTTGCGCCTGCCCTTCATCCACCTCACGGCGGACCGCCGCACCGGCATCGTCTCGCGCGGCGGTTCGATCATGGCCAAGTGGTGCATCTCGCACCACAAGGAGAGCTTCCTCTACACGCACTTCGAGGACATCTGCGACATCATGAAGGCCTATGACGTGAGCTTCTCGCTCGGCGACGGCCTGCGCCCCGGCTGCGCATCGGACGCCAATGACGAGGCCCAGTTCGCCGAACTGCGCACGCTCGGCGAACTCACGCAGATCGCGTGGAAGCACGACGTGCAGACCATGATCGAAGGTCCGGGCCACGTGCCGATGCACCTGATCCAGGCCAACATGGACGAGCAGCTGAAGCACTGCCACGAGGCGCCGTTCTACACGCTCGGCCCGCTGACCATCGACATCGCGCCGGGCTACGACCACATCGCCAGCGCCATCGGCGCCGCAATGATCGGCTGGGCCGGCACCGCGATGCTGTGCTACGTCACGCCCAAGGAGCACCTGGGCCTGCCGGACCGCGACGATGTGAAGCAGGGGATCATCGCGTACAAGATCGCGGCGCATGCGGCCGACGTCGCCAAAGGGCACCCCGGTGCGCGGGCGCGCGACGATGCGCTCTCCAAGGCGCGCTTCGAGTTCCGCTGGCAGGACCAGTTCAACCTCGGCCTCGACCCCGACACCGCGCGCGAATTCCACGACGAGACCCTGCCCAAGGACAGCAGCAAGGTCGCGCACTTCTGCTCCATGTGCGGGCCGAAGTTCTGCTCGATGAAGATCACGCAGGAAGTGCGCGAGTACGCGGCACAGCGTGGCATCGACGAGACCGTGGCGGTCGAGAACGGCATGGCGGGCAAGTCGGCGGAGTTCAAGGCTGCGGGTGGGGAGATGTACATCCCGATCCAGAACGTCACGGAATGACTGCACGGGGGGTTCATTGATAGGATGAGCCCCCATGAATTCCATTCCCTTCGACGCCGTCCTCTTCGACTGCGACGGCGTCCTGGTCGACTCCGAACCCATCACCAACCGCGTACTGGCCGAGATGCTCGGCGAACTGGGCTGGACGCTCAGCGTCGAAGAGTCCATGCGGCTCTTCGTTGGCAAGGCAGTGAAGGACGAGGTCGCGCTGATCGAATCGAAGACCGGCTTCGCGATCACCGATGACTGGCTGAACGGTTTTCGCGGTCGCCGCAACGAGGCGCTGGAGCGCGACCTGCTCGCCATCCCCAACGCGGTGCAAGCCGTTCGGACAGTGCACGCCGCGCTCTGCGGGCGTATCGCCTGCGCATCGGGCGCGGACCGGCACAAGGTCGAATTGCAGCTCGACAAGATCGGCTTGCTCGACTGCTTCGCCGGCCGCATCTTCAGCGGCCACGAAACCCCCCGCTCCAAGCCTGCGCCCGATGTCTACCTGGCCGCAGCAGCGGCGCTGGGCGTCGATCCTGCGCGCTGCGCGGTGGTCGAGGACACTGTCACCGGCGCCACGGCAGGGGTCGCCGCGGGGGCGACCGTCTTCGGCTACAGCCCCACCGACCTGGGCCACAGCGGGCCTGACGCGCTGCGCGCTGTCGGCGTGGTCCAGGTGTTCACCGACATGGCGCAGCTGCCGGCACTGCTGGCCGACTGGCGTCCCGTGCTCGTCTGAGACCGCCGAGATGGGAGGCCTGCGCTTTATCTGTGGCCTCCTTATCGCGGGTTGCGTCGGGGGCTGCTCGTCGCTGCGGCCCTGGCTCAACGACCCGCTGCCCGAGAACCCGCCGCCGCGTCTGGCAGTGGCTGCCAGCTCGGGCCGCGACCCGACCATCCTGGTGGCCGTCACCCTGTCCGGCGGCGGCGCGCGTGCCGCCGCATTCGGCTATGGCGTGCTGACCGAACTCCACCGCACCCAATTCCAATGGAATGGCCGCACCACCGACCTGCTCGATGCCACGGACGTCATCAGCGGCGTCTCGGGCGGCAGCATCCTCGCGGCTTACTACGCGTCATTCGGCGCCGAGAAGCTGCCCGACTTTGAACGCGACTTCCTTCGCCAGAACTTCCAGAACAGCCTCATCTTGCAGGCGTTGCGGCCCACCAGCCTGTGGGACCTCAGCTCGCCCTGGTACGGCCGCTCCCACCTGCTCGCGCGCCGGCTCGACGAGATCTATGAGGGCAAGACCTACGCCGACATCGAGAGCCACCCAAGGCATCCCCAGCTCGTGATCGCCGCGACCGACATGTCGCTGGGCACGCCCTTCGAGTTCACACAGGACCAGTTCGAGCTGATCTGCTCGGACCTGCAGACCGTGCCACTCTCCTTCGCAGTCGCGGCATCGTCGGCGGTGCCCATTCTGCTGAGCCCGATGACGCTGAAGAACCACGCCCAGGAGTGCCGCGACCGCGGCATCGTGCCGCGGCTGGCCGTGCGCGGCCAGGGCAACTACCGCGCACGCATGTTCCGCATGCAGGCGAACAGCTACCTCGATGCACAGGCTCGCCCCTTCATCCATCTCGTGGACGGCGGCGTCGCGGACAACCTCGCCGTGCGCAGGCTGCTCGATCGCGCATTGCTCGGTGGGGGACTGCGCGAGAGCTTCGATGAGGTCGGCATTCCGCGCGGTAGCGTCCGCAAGCTGGTCCTGATCAGCGTCAACTCGGCGCGCGACCCGTCGAACAACGTCGATACCAGCGACAGGTTGCCGCGCGCCAGGGCCGTGGCTGACACCCTGCTGTTCGGCGCCGGTGCGCGTGCGGTCCTGGAAACACAGGAGTTCCTGCTCGACACCGCGCGGCAGTGGCGAGAGGACTTGAAGTCACGCAGCAGGGATGGTTCCGATGCGTTTGCGCCCGACGCGGAGATTCACGTGGTGCAGGTCAACCTGCGCGACGCCGCCGACGGTGAACTGCGGCACCGACTGCTTCAGGTGCCGACGGCGTTCTCGATCACCGACGAGGAAGTCACCCGACTGATCGACGCGGGGCGCAGCGCGCTGCAGCGCTCGCCCGAGTTCCAGGCGCTGCGCAATTCATTGAACGTCCAGGGGGACTGAGCTCAGTTGCTGGCGCGAACGGCCGCCTTGGCCATGGCGGTGATCGATTGGGTCATTGCCTTGGCGCGGCCCGACCACATCCGGGAAACGAGCTCGTCGGCGTTCTCGCTCACGGACGGATGGCTGCGGACGCGTCCCGAGGTGGCGATGAAGTCCATCAGGGCTGCGAATTCGGAGCTGTCGGTGTCGGGCACTTGCTGCATCCGTCGATGCTAGATCGCCGGATGCACCGTTCCGGGGGGCCGCAGCGCGCCGTCCGCACCGCGGGCGTGCTTATTTCACGGATCGGCGGCCGAGACTGTAACTGGCTGCGCACCGCGTCGGAAGGCGCCCGGCGTCACGCCGGCCCAATTGCGGAAGGCGCGGGAAAAGCTCTTCTCGTTGCGGAACCCCACGGCGAGCGCGACCTGCTTGATCGGCCGATCGGTGCGGCGCAGTTGGTCCGTGGCCAGTTCGTGCCGCACTTCATCCTTCAGCGACTGCAGCGAGATGCCTTCCTCCAGCAACTGGCGGTGCAGCGTGCGGGTGGAGAGATTCAGCAGCGTGGCGAGCGCGTCCGCCGTGGCGACTTCGCCCCCGCGCGTCCGCAGCAGCTCCCGCACGCGCTGCCCCAGCAGCCGATCGCGGCGGTACTGGAGCACCGTGAGCGGCAGGGCGCGTCGCAGCATCGCCCGCAGCGCGCGCTCGTCGCGCTGGAGCGGCAGGGCCAGGTAGCGTTCGTCGAAGCTGTAGCCGGCCTGGGCCGCGCCGAAATGCAGTTCGCCGCCGAACATCAACGGATAGGCGTCGCGGTGCGCCGGCGCCTCGAAGGGAAACGAGGCCGCGCTCAATGAAACCCGCGAATCGATCGCCCAGCACGCGTAGCCGTGAAGAAAGCGCAGGCTCGAGACCAGGCAGAACTCCCTGAAGTCGCCGAGCGCGCGATGCTCGGTGACGGACACGGTGGCGACGCCGCCAGCTACCGCCAGATCGAGCGTGATGTCTTCCGTCAACAGCCGGTGATGCCTGCACCAGCGCTTGATCGCCACGCCCAGGTTCGGGGAACCCAGTGAGGCGCGGCACAGCATGCCGTAGCTGCCCCAGGGGAGTCGGCGCGCGAACCAGCCGAGCGCCTCGTCGTCGAGTTGCTGCATCGCAAAGCCCGACAGCGCCTCGAACTGCGCAGCGGTGACGCGGGCCTGCGGATTTTCGAGATCATGCGGCGCGATCTGTGCCTCCGCCAGCGCCTGCACGGGGTCGACGCCGTAGCGCTCGTAGCCCTGGACGATGGCGCGCACAAAGGCGATTGGCGTCGCGGCGCGGCTGCTGTTCCGTAGCGGAGACGAAGACATGGCGGGTGCAAGAGTGTGGCGCGATCTGCAACCATTGTGGCGCCAATTGCAACGGCACTGGGCGTAAGCTGCGCCTTTCCGTGCGCGAATTCCGGCGCGCGGCCGACCCGACAGAGGAGACAACCCCATGCACGATCCCGGCCTGAACTTCGACCTGGGCGACACCATCGACTCGCTGCGCGACGCGATCCAGACTTTCGCCGCCGACGAGATTGCACCGCGCGCAGCGGCCATCGACCGCGACAACCTGTTCCCGGCCGACCTCTGGAAGAAGCTCGGCGAACTCGGCCTGCACGGCATGACGGTGAAGGAGGAATACGGCGGCACCGAACTCGGCTACCTCGCGCACATCGTGGCGATGGAAGAGGTCTCGCGGGCGTCGGCCTCGGTCGGCCTGTCGTACGGCGCGCATTCCAACCTCTGCGTCAACCAGATCCACCGCAACGGCAGCGAGGCGCAGAAGAAGAAGTACCTGCCCAAGCTGGTCAGTGGCGAACATGTGGGCGCGCTGGCCATGAGCGAGCCCAATGCCGGCTCCGACGTCGTCAGCATGAAGCTGCGCGCCGAGAAGAAGGGCGACCGTTATGTGCTCAACGGCGGCAAGATGTGGATCACCAACGGCGGAGACGCCGACACGCTGGTGATCTACGCCAAGACCGAGCCCGAGATGGGCGCGCGCGGCATGACGGCCTTCATCGTCGAGAAAGGCTTCAAGGGCTTCTCGGCCGGCACCAAGCTCGACAAGCTGGGCATGCGCGGCTCCAACACCTTTCCGCTCTACTTCGACAACTGCGAAGTGCCCGAAGAGAACGTGCTGGGCGGCGAAGGCATGGGTGCCAAGGTGCTCATGAGTGGCCTCGACTTCGAGCGCGCCGTGCTCTCCGGCGGCCCGCTGGGCATCATGGCCGCGTGCATGGATGCGGTGCTGCCCTTCGTCCACGAGCGCCAGCAGTTCGGCCAGAGCATCGGCGAGTTCCAGCTGATGCAGGGCAAGCTGGCCGACATGTATTCGACCTGGCAGGCGACACGCGCCTACGTCTATGCGGTCGGCAAGGCCTGCGACCGCAGCGACCATGCGCGCACCTTCCGCAAGGACGCGGCGGGCGCTATCCTCTATTCGGCCGAGAAGGCCACGTGGATGGCCGGCGAGGCGATCCAGGCGCTGGGCGGCGTGGGGTACACCAGGGACTTCCCGGTCGAACGGCTCTGGCGCGATGCCAAGCTGTATGAAATCGGCGCCGGCACGAGCGAGATCCGCCGCATGCTCATCGGACGCGAATTGTTCGCCGAGACAGCCTGAAGGAGTCGCCATGACCTTGACGCGCAGCATGGCGCAAGGCGCCACAGACGTCCCGCTGATCGAGCAGACCATTGGCGACTTCTTCGACGATATGGTGGCGCGGCAGGGCGACCACGAAGCCCTGGTCAGCGCCCACGAAAAGAAGCGCTACAGCTACAGCGAACTCCAGCGCGAAGCCAACAGGCTCGCCAGCGCCCTGCTGGGTCTGGGACTCGTGCCGGGCGACCGCGTCGGCATCTGGTCGCACAACAACGCGCCCTGGGTGCTGATGCAGCTCGCCACGGCGAAGGTCGGCGTCATCCTGGTCAACATCAATCCGGCCTACCGCACCTCGGAGCTCGAATACGCGCTCAACAAGGTGGCGTGCAAGGCGCTGGTCACGATGAAGAGCTTCAAGACCAGCGACTACGTCGGCATGCTGCGCGAACTCGCGCCCGAGCTGGCGGATGCGAAACCCGGCGCACTCAACGCAGCCCGCCTGCCGAACCTGCGCACCGCGGCATGGATCGGCACGCCGGCCGACAGCGGCGAGCTGCCGGGGCTGCTGCGCTTCTCGAGCCTGCTCGACAGCGGCACGCCAGACGACCCGCGGGTCGCCGCCATCGCGAAGACGCTGCAGGCGACGGACCCCATCAACATCCAGTTCACCAGTGGCACCACCGGCTTCCCGAAGGGCGCGACGCTCACGCATCGCAACATCCTCAACAACGGCTTCTTCATCGGCGAGTGCATGAAGCTCTCGCCGGTGGATCGCCTGTGCATCCCGGTTCCGCTCTATCACTGCTTCGGGATGGTGCTGGGCAACCTCGCGTGCATCACGCACGGCAGCACCATCGTCTACCCGAACGACGGCTTCGACCCGATCACGGTGCTGCAGACGGTGCAGGACGAGAAATGCACCGGCCTGCACGGCGTGCCGACCATGTTCATCGCCGAGCTGGACCATCCGCGCTTCAAGGAGTTCGATCTCTCCACGCTGCGCACTGGCATCATGGCCGGCTCGCCGTGTCCCACCGAGGTCATGAAGCGCGTGGTCGACCAGATGCATCTGCGCGAAATCACCATCGCCTACGGCATGACCGAGACCAGCCCCGTGAGCTGCCAGAGCTCGACCGACACACCGCTCGAAAAGCGCGTGTCGACCGTGGGAACGGTGCAGCCGCATCTCGAGATCAAGATCATCGATCCGGTCACTCGCGACATCGTCCCGACGGGTGTCTCCGGCGAGTTCTGCACGCGCGGCTATTCGGTGATGCACGGCTACTGGGAAGACGAGGAAAAGACCCGCGAAGCGATCGACGCAGAAGGCTGGATGCACACCGGCGACCTCGCCACGATGGACGCCGAGGGCTACGTCAACATCGTCGGCCGCATCAAGGACCTGGTCATTCGCGGCGGCGAGAACATCTATCCGCGCGAGATCGAGGAATTCCTCTACCGCCATCCCAAGGTCCAGGACGTGCAGGTCGTCGGCCTCCCCGACAAGAAGTACGGCGAAGAGCTGTGCGCGTGGATCATCCCCAAACCGGGGCAGACCGCGACCGCCGACGAGATCCGCGACTTCTGCAAGGGCCAGATCGCACACTACAAGGTGCCGAGGTACATCGAGTTCGTCACTGCATTCCCGATGACGGTGACCGGCAAGATTCAGAAATTCAAGATTCGCGAAGCGATGAAGAGCCAGCTCGGGCTCGACGAGGACCACACTGCATGAAGCTGGAGACGAAACTCAACGCCCGCTCGGCCGAATTCCAGGCCAATGCGACCGCCATGCGTGCACTGGTCGAAGACCTGCACGCGCAGTTCACCAAAGTCGAGGCCGGCGGCGGCGAGGCCGCGCGCAACAAGCACACGGCGCGCGGCAAGCTCCTGCCGCGTGATCGCGTCGCGCAGCTGCTGGACCCGGGCACGCCCTTCCTCGAAGTGGCGCCGCTCGCAGCCCATGCGATGTACCACGGCGCAGCGCCCGGCGCGGGCCTCATTGCCGGCATCGGACGCGTCAGCGGCGTGGACTGCATGATCGTCTGCAACGATGCGACGGTGAAGGGCGGCACCTACTATCCGATGACCGTCAAGAAGCACCTGCGCGCACAGGAGATCGCCGAGCAGAACCGCCTGCCCTGCATCTATCTCGTGGACTCGGGCGGGGCCAATCTGCCGAACCAGGACGAGGTGTTTCCCGACCGCGATCACTTCGGCCGCATCTTCTACAACCAGGCGAACATGAGCGCGCAAGGCATCGCGCAGATTGCCGTGGTGATGGGCTCCTGCACGGCAGGCGGCGCGTACGTGCCCGCGATGAGCGACGAAAGCATCATCGTCAAGAACCAGGGAACCATCTTCCTGGGCGGCCCGCCGCTCGTGAAGGCGGCCACCGGCGAAGTCGTCACGGCCGAAGACCTGGGCGGTGGCGACGTGCACACGCGGCTGTCGGGCGTGGCCGACCATCTGGCGCAGAACGACCTGCATGCGCTGGCACTGGCGCGATCGGCGGTCGCCAACCTCAACGCGCCAAACGGCACCGGCGAGAAACCGGCGACGACCTCGCGCACACCCGAGTTCGCCGCAGACGAACTCTACGGCGTGATCCCGGTCGACACGCGCAAGCCCTTCGACGTGCGCGAGATCATTGCCCGCATCGTCGACGGCAGCGAGTTCCATGAATTCAAGTCGCGCTTCGGCAGCACGCTGGTCTGCGGCTTCGCCGAGATCGAGGGCATGCCGGTGGGCATCGTCGCGAACAACGGCATCCTGTTTTCCGAATCGGCGCAGAAGGGCGCGCACTTCATCGAGCTGTGCTGCCAGCGCAAGATCCCGCTGGTGTTCCTGCAGAACATCACCGGCTTCATGGTCGGGCGCAAGTACGAGAACGAAGGCATCGCGCGCCACGGCGCAAAGATGGTGACGGCCGTGGCCACCGCCAATGTGCCGAAGTTCACCATCATCATCGGCGGCAGCTTCGGGGCAGGAAACTACGGCATGTGCGGACGCGCCTATTCGCCGCGCTTCCTCTGGATGTGGCCCAACGCGCGCATCAGCGTGATGGGCGGCGAGCAGGCCGCGAGCGTGCTCGCTACCGTCAAGCGCGATGGCATCGAGGCCAAGGGCGGACAGTGGAGCGCGGAGGAGGAAGAAGCCTTCAAGTCGCCGATCCGTCACCAATACGAGGCACAGGGCCATCCCTACTACGCGACGGCGCGGCTGTGGGACGACGGCATCATCGACCCCGCCGACACACGCCGCGTGCTGGCGCTGGGTCTGGCTGCGGCACGCAATGCGCCGATTCCCGAGCCGAAGTTCGGCATCTTCCGCATGTGAGGGGGCAGCACCATGTCGCTCGCCAACTACTTCGCCAGCCTCGGGCGGTACCACGTGTGGGCCACCAACAGGCTGATCACGTCCAACCTCGCAGGCTTGTCCGATGAGGACTGGCACAAGGACTGCGGTCTGTACTTCCGCTCCGTGCACCTGACGGTGAACCATCTGCTGGTGACCGACAACATCTGGTTCGCGCGCTTCGCCGAAGGCAAGTCGGTGCGCATGTCGCTCGACACGGAGCTTCACACGGATCGCGCCGAGGTGTGCAGTGCGCTCGCCGCGGCCGTCACGCGCTGGAGCCCGTGGCTCGCGACCTTGCCGCCGGAACGCTACGACGGAGATCTGGCCTACACCCGCAACAACGGCGAAAAGGTGCTGATTCCCTTCGCGCCGGCGCTGGGCCACGTCTTCAACCATGCGACCCATCATCGCGGGCAGGTGGCTGCGGCGCTGACTGCGATGGCTCAACCTGGGCCGGAGCTGGATTGGGTCTACCTGCTGCAACAAGAAGCCCGGGAATAAAACATATGAGTGACTTCACTACCCTCGAACTGGCCATCGAAGGCGCCGTTGCGCGCATCTGGCTCAACCGGCCCGAGCTGCGCAATGCCTTCGACGACGTCGTCATCCGCGAACTCGGCGAGGCCTTTGCGCGGGCGAGCGCTGCGACGGATGTGCGGGTGATCGTGCTCGGCGCGAACGGTCCGGCGTTCTGCGCCGGGGCCAATCTCAACTGGATGCGACGTGCCGCCGACTTCACGCACGAGCAGAACCTCGCCGACGCGGGCGGCCTCGCCGCGATGCTGCGCACCATCCATGAAAGCCCGAAGCCGGTGATCGCGCGCGTGCAGGGCGACGTCTATGCGGGCGGCATGGGCCTGGTCGCCGCGTGCGACATCGCGGTGAGCGTCGACACGGCCTGGTACTGCCTGAGCGAGGTCAAGATCGGCCTGATCCCGGCGACCATCAGCCCCTACGTGCTGCGCGCGATGGGCACGCGGGCCGCGCAGCGCTGGTTCCTCACGGCCGAGCGTTTCACTGCAGCCGAGGCGCATCGCATCGGCTTCGTGCACGAGGTGGTCACCGCCGATGCGCTCGACGCCAAGGTCGCCGATATCGTCAAGGCGCTCACCAGCGCCAGCCCCGCGGCGGTGCGCGCCTGCAAGACGCTGATCGCCGACGTGGCCGGACGCGAGATCGACGACGCACTGGTCGCGAAGACGGTTCAGGGCATCGCCGACATCCGCGCCAGCGAAGAAGGCCGCGAAGGCGTGCAGTCCTTCCTGCAAAAGCGCAAACCATCCTGGCTCGGCGGCTGAAGGGAATCACGCCATGAACTCCCTGGACATGCCCCAACTGCTGGCGCTGGCCGCCGCGCTGGGCTGGGCCAGCGGCGTGCGGCTTTACCTCGTCGTTCTGTTGACCGGGCTGGCCGGCTACATGGGCTGGGTGCCGTTGCCGAGCGGCCTGCACCTGCTCGCCCATCCCGTCGTGCTGGCGGCGAGCGGCTTCATGGTTTTCGTCGAGTTCTTCGCCGACAAGATCCCGGGGCTCGATTCGATCTGGGACATGGTCCACACGGCGATCCGCATTCCGGCGGGTGCCGCGCTGGCGGCGGGCGTGTTCGGTGCCGACCATGCGGCGATGGCGCTGGTCGCGGCCTTGCTCGGCGGCGGCTTCGCGGCGACCGCGCATGCGGCCAAGGCCACGACGCGTGCGGCCATCAACACCTCGCCCGAGCCATTCAGCAACGTCGGCGCTTCGCTGGTCGAGGATGGCATGGTGCCTGCGGGGCTCTGGCTCGCGGTCGCGCACCCGCTGCTGTTCGGTGTGCTCTTCATCGCCGTGCTGGTGCTCAGCGTGTGGCTGATCCGCAAGAGCTGGCGCTTCCTCAAATCCCTCTTCGGCCGTGTGGCGCGCATCTTCAGCGGCCGGCCCGATCCTGGCGTGTCCCCCGCGTTCCAGCTCAAGAAGAACTCCCCCGGAGACTCATCGAATGTTTAAGAAGATCCTGATCGCGAACCGTGGCGAGATTGCCTGCCGCGTTGCGGCAACCGCCCGCCGCATGGCGATCCGCACCGTGGCCGTGTATTCCGACGCCGACGCGCATGCCAACCATGTGCGTGCCTGCGACGAATCGGTCTATCTTGGCGGCAGCGCGCCCAAGGACAGCTACCTGCGCTGGGAGAAGATCCTCGAGGCCGCCAAGGCCAAGGGCGCCGAGGCCGTCCATCCCGGCTACGGCTTCCTCAGCGAGAACGAGGTGTTCGCGCAAGCCTGCGCCGATGCCGGCCTGGTCTTCATCGGCCCGCCGCCTTCGGCCATCAAGGCAATGGGCCTGAAAGCCGAGTCGAAGCAACTCATGGAGAAAGCCGGTGTGCCGCTGGTGCCCGGCTACCACGGCAGCGACCAGGACCCCGCGCTGTTGCAGCGCGAAGCCGACCGCATCGGCTACCCCGTGCTCATCAAGGCCAGCGCCGGCGGCGGCGGCAAGGGCATGCGCGTGGTCGAGAAGTCTGGTGATTTCCCCGCCGCGCTGGCTTCCTGCCAACGCGAGGCTATCAACAGCTTCGGCGACGACGCGGTGCTGATCGAGAAGTACGTGCAGCGCCCGCGCCACATCGAGATCCAGGTGTTCGGCGATACGAAGGGCAACTACGTCTACCTGTTCGAGCGCGATTGCTCGGTGCAACGGCGCCACCAGAAGGTGCTGGAGGAAGCGCCGGCGCCGGGCATGACCGAGGCGATGCGCAAGGAGATGGGTGAGGCAGCCGTGGCGGCCGCGCGTGCCGTGAAGTACGTCGGCGCTGGCACGGTGGAGTTCATCGTCGAGCAGCGCGCAGACGGCAGCATGAACTTCTTCTTCATGGAGATGAACACGCGGCTGCAAGTCGAGCATCCGGTGACCGAGGCCATCACCGGACTCGATCTCGTCGAATGGCAGCTGCGCGTTGCTTCCGGCGAACCGCTGCCGTTGAAGCAGGAGCAGTTGCAGATCCACGGCCACGCGATCGAGGCACGCATCTGCGCCGAGAACCCGGACAACAACTTCCTGCCGGCCACCGGCACCTTGCACGTCTATCGCAAGCCGCAGGCAACCGCCTTCCAGCGCAGCCGCGTGCGCATCGACGACGGGGTGCGCGAGGGCGGCGTGATCTCGCCCTTCTACGACTCGATGATCGCCAAGCTCATCGTCCACGGCGCCACGCGCGAGGAAGCGCTGGCCCGGCTCGACCTGGCGCTGGCACAGACGCACATCGTCGGTGTCGCGACCAACGTGCAGTTCCTGCGCGGCATCCTGCGCACCGATTCGTTCGCGAATGCGAAGCTCGACACCGCGCTCATCGAACGCGAACGCGCGGTGCTGTTCGACCAGGAGCCGCTGGGCCTGCCGCTCGCAGCGGCGGCATCGATTGCCTGCACGGTGCTCGCGGAAGCGGCGACGTCCAGTGGCAATCCGTTCAGCCGGCGCGATGGCTGGCAGTCGCACGGCGTCGCGTCGCGGCCCTTCGAGTTCGAGTTCCGCGGCGAGTCGAGGAGTGCGTTGCTGCGCTACTTGCACGATGGCGCCCTGTCGCTGCAAGTCGGTGATGTCTCGGGCCCGCTGGAGATCGGCAGCTTCCCGTCGGGCGAGCTTGAAGTGCAGTTCGACGGCCAGCGCCACACGCTCAATGTCTACGAAGACCAGTCGACGGCCCATGTCTTCGCGGCGCACGGCGCCACGAGGATCACGGCCATCGACCGTCTGGCCCATGCGGGCGACACGCATGCCGAGGGCGGCCGACTTACTGCGCCGATGCCGGGAAAGGTCGTGTCCTTCGCGGTCAAGGCGGGCGACAAGGTCAGCCGCGGACAGCCGCTGGCGGTGATGGAGGCGATGAAGATGGAGCACACCATTGCAGCGCCGGCGGATGGCACGGTGGAAGAGCTGCTCTACGCGCCGGGGGATCAGGTCACCGAGGGGGCGGAGCTTCTGCGCATCGCGGCTTGGGCCGACGTGGAGGCCATTAAGCTTGAGGGATGACCTCCCGAATCCGAATCACCGTCTGTCTCACCGACAACCGCCCCGACCCGTGGATCGAGGGCCTTCGCGCCGCCCTGCCTGAAGCCGAGGTCGAGAACTGGGCTCCTGGCGCCGCGCCGGCCGACCACGCCGTGGTCTGGTCGCCGCCACAGGCGCTGCTCGACGACCAGCCCGGCCTGCGCGGCATGTTCAACATCGGCGCCGGCGTCGACGCGCTGCTCAAGCTCAAGGTGCCGCCACAGACCCGCGTCGTGCGGCTCGACGATGCAGGCATGTCGGTGCAGATGGCCGAATACGTCTGCCATTTCCTGATCCGGCATTTCCGAGAATTCGATGCCTACGAGGCCGAGGGACGTGCGGGTCGCTGGAGCTATCGCAAGCCGCGCGAGCGCAAGGACTTCACGGTCGGCGTGATGGGGCTCGGCGTGCTGGGCGAGCGCGTGGCGAAGGCCATCGGCCAGTTCGAGTTTCCGGTCAACGGCTGGAGCCGTTCGGCCAAGTCCATCGACGGCCTGCGCTGCTTCTCGGGCGAATCGGAGTTCGACGCTTTCCTGGGTGCGAGCCGCGTGCTCGTCAATCTCCTGCCGCTGACGCCGGCCACGCGCGGCATCCTCAACCGCGAAACGCTCTCCAAGCTCAACGGCGGCCAGCCCGGCGGCTACCTGATCAACGTGGCGCGGGGCGCGCATCTCGTGGATGCGGACCTGATCCCCTTGCTCGACAGCGGCCAGCTGGCCGGTGCGACGCTGGACGTGTTCGAGGTTGAGCCACTCCCGGCCGACCATCCGTTCTGGCGCCATCCGAAGATCACCGTCACGCCGCACGGCTCGGCGCGCACCGAGCGCGAGGCGTCGATCGCCCAGATCGCCAGCAAGATCCGCGCGATGGAGCAGGGCGAGCCGATCGCCGGTGTTGTCGACGTCACCCGCGGGTACTAGTAGCTCGCCCCCAGGCTTCGCGCACTTCGTGTCGCTTCGCCTACCCCCTTCCGGGGACAATACCAGCGGCCCGGCAGAGCCGGTTCCGCGGTATTCCTGGCCCGTTCAGGCGACGCCGGACATTGCCTGCTGGCGGTTCGCAGCGATCTGGTGCTCCAGCCGCTTTCGGTCGGCCAGCAGGCGGCCGGTCACCAGCGTGACGACCTCGAAGCCGAAGGCCGGGTTCTGGTAATAGAGCTGCTTGAAGGTCATCTCGTCGATGCGCAGCACGTTGCAGTCCGTCACGCAGCGGGCAGTGAGCGAGCGGCGCTTGTCGGGCGCGAAGAAAGCGATCTCGCCGAACAGGCGGCCTTCCTCCATCACCTCGCCGATCTCCACGAACTCGATGCGGCCCGCGGCGAGGAAATACAAGTGCGTCGCGGCGTCGCCCTTGTGGAACAGCACGTGCCCGGCCTTCAGGCGCCTGCTGCGCATGTAGGGCCGAAGCCAGACGCCCGATAGATCGCTCGCCTGTGCCGCCGCGCTCACGCGGCGCGTCAGTCGCACCATCTGCGCTGTGCGGACCATGTTGATCGGCAGGAGCGCCCCGTGCAGCAGCACCATCAGCAGCGACGGGTGCAGGGCTCCATAGAGCAGGAAGCCGAGATTGCTGCCCACGGCCAGGCAGCGCAGCGGGATCATTGTCTTGACCAGGGAGCTGACGACCACCAGAGCGCCCGCGATGGCTGCCGAGCACAGCGCGATGATCCCCGAGGGTGTGGCGAGCGCCTGCGCAAGGCCCGCGTTGGCGGCGTCGATCAATGCTTGCGTTGACAGCATTTCTGCTCCTGGTAGTGGCCGGCGTGAGGGCCTCATGCAATGTGCCACAGCCGTGCGTATTGCAAGTCCTGCGCCCATGCGGGGACAAACCCTGATGCCGTTGTTATTCACATAGATGAAAATAAATTCATGAGTGTGAAAACAGCATTGCGCGTGATCGACATCATCGAAGCCTTCGCGCAGGAGAAGCAGCCACTTGCGCTGACGGAGATGGCGCGTCTGCTCGACATGCCGGTGTCGAGCTGCCTCGGCCTGATCCGTACGCTCGAGGAGCGCGGCTACGTCTACGAAACGGGCCGCCGCCAGGGCTTCTACCCAACGAGCCGGCTCCTCGCGATGGCGCAGGTGATCGCCGCGAACGACCCGGTGCTCGACCGCGTCAAGCCTGCCTTGCAGGAACTGCGCGACGCGGCGCGCGAGACCGTCGTCTTCGGCAAATTCCGCGAGGAGGGCCGGGTGGTCTATCTGGAGGTGATGCCGGCGCCGCAGAGCATCCGCTACTCCGCCGAGGCCGGCGAGACGCGCCCGGCCTATGCCAATTCGCTCGGCCGCGCGCTGCTGTCGACGCTGGCGCCCGACGCACGCCGCCAGTTGCTCAGGGCCACGAAGCTCGTGCGCCTGACCGATGCCACGCTGACCACGCCCGCCGCCATCGAGCAGGAGCTTGAACGCGCGGCGGCGCGCGGCTGGTACGGCAACCTGGGCGAGAGCATTCCCGACCTGATCGGCCTGGCCTGGCCGCTGCGCATCGGCGGCCAGGCCTACGCCATCTCGGTGGCCGGCCCGCGCTACCGGCTGGAGCCGCGGATCGACGAGATCGCGGCGATGCTGCGCGCCGCCTGCCTGACCGTGGAGCAGAAGGGCTGATGAACGCATCCGCCGCACCCCGTTATTTCGTCCGCGAGGACGACATCGCCGGCTACCACCCGGCCAACCACACCGGCACGCTCAACAAGCGCCTGATCGGCCCCGAGACCGTGGGCGCCAGGCAGATCGAGATGCTGGTCGGCCACATCCAGAAGGGCAAGGGCGCGCTGCCGCATGCGCATCCGGGCATCGAGCAGGTCTGCTACCTGCTGCAGGGCCGCGCCGTCGCGGAAGTCGGCGGCCAGCGGCAGGAACTGGGTCCGGGCGACTGCTGCTTCTTCCCGGCCGATGCGATGCACACCTTCACCGTCGTGAGCGACGAGCCGGTGCGCGTGCTCGTGATCTACAGCCCGCCCTACGAGGAATCGCCCGAGCGCGTGATCCGTCCATGACGGGCCGTGGACTCGGTTTTTGACATCACCACCGGAGACAGCATGCAGAAGATCGCGAAAGACATGTCAGTGACAAACCGCCGCGGCTTCATGGCGCTCGGTGCCGGCATCGGCCTCGGCGCTGCGATGCCCCGGGCCTTCGCGCAGGAGGGCGCCTACCCGAAGCAGCCCATCAAGCTGGTCGTGCCCTTCGCTGCGGGCAGCGGCACCGATGCGGTCGCGCGCATCACGGCGCAGATGCTGGGCGAAGCGTTGAAGGGCCCTGTCATCGTCGACAACCGGGCCGGCGCCAACGGCGTGATCGCAGCCGAGGCCGTGGCCAAGGCCGCGCCCGATGGCTACACGCTCTTCATGACGACCAACACCACGCATTCGGCCAACCCGAGCCTGTTCAAGCGGCTGCCCTACGACCCCGTCAGGGACTACACGCCAATCAGCCGCATGGGCAACCTGCCTTTCATGCTGGTGGTGAACAACGATCTGCCAGTAAAGAACGTCGCCGAATTGCTGGCCTGGGGCCGCGCGAATCCCGGCAAGCTGAGCTACGCGAGCGGCAACAGCACCGGCATCGTCTGCGGCGCCACGCTCTCGCGCATGAGCGGCGTCCCGATGCTGCACGTGCCTTACAAGAGCACGCCGCCGGCCATCGCCGACCTGATCGGCGGGCAGGTCTCGATGATGGTGGTCGACCTCGCGGCCGGCCTTGCCACCGTCAAGGCCGGCAAGATGCGCGCGATCGCCGTCACCACCCAGGAGCGCACGCGGCTCTTTCCGGAACTGCCGCCGCTGGCCGACACGCCCGAACTCAAGGGCTTCGACATCACCTCGTGGAACGGCGTGTACGGACCGGCCGGCATGCCGAAGGACATCGTCGCGCGCCTCAACCAGTCGCTGGCCGCGATGGCCAACGGCCCGGTCTTCCGCGAGCGCGTCGCCAAGCTGGGCTTCGATGCCTTCGGCAGCACGCCCGAGGAACTGGGCACCTTCACCGTGGCCGAACTCGCCAAGTGGAAGAAGCTGATCGACGCCGCCGGCATCCAGCCCGAATGAGCATGCCGACGATGACCGCCCCGGAAGCCGGCGGACCCTTGCAGGGCATCCGCATCCTCGACCTCACGGCCGTGGTGATGGGGCCATACGCGACGCAGACCTTGGGCGATCTCGGCGCCGACGTCATCAAGGTCGAACCGCCCTCGGGCGACAACCTGCGCGCGGTTGGACCGATGCGCCATCCCGGCATGGGTGCGATGGCGATGCACCTCAACCGCAACAAGCGCTCGGTGGTGCTCGACCTCAAGCGCTCCCAAGGCCGCGAGGCCTGCCTGCGGCTGGCGAAGGATTGCGATGCGCTGATCTACAACACGCGGCCGCAGGCCATGGCGCGGCTGGGGCTGGACTATGCAGCGGTCGCTGCCGTCAACCCGAAGATCGTCTACCTCGGCACCTTCGGCTACGGCGAGGAAGGGCCGTATGCCGGCAAGCCTGCGTACGACGACCTGATCCAGGGCGCGGCTGGCGTCGCCTCGCTGTTCGCGCAGCAGAGCGGTGGCGAGCCGCGCTATGCGCCGGTCACGCTGGCCGATCGCGCGGTGGGGCTGCAGGCGGCCATCGCGCTGCTGGCTGCAGTGCTGCATGCACAGCGGACCGGCCGAGGCCAGTCCGTCGAAGTACCGATGTTCGAGGCGCTCGCGCAGTTCGTGATGGGCGACCATCTCGGCGGCCACAGTTTCGAGCCACCGATCGGCCCCACCGGCTACGCGCGGCTGCTGGCCCCGCACCGCAAGCCCTACGCCACGGCCGACGGCTATCTGAGCGTGCTGATCTACAACGACAAGCACTGGCAGGCATTCTTCGACCTCATCGGCCGGCCCGAGCTGCGCGACTCGCCGATGTTCGGCAACCACACCGCGCGCGCAGCGCACATCGGCGAGGTCTACGCCTTCGTGGCCGAGGTGATGGTCACGCGCACGTCCGATCAATGGATGGCCGCGCTCGAAGCGGCCGACATTCCAGTCGCGCGCCTGCACAGCACCGAGAGCCTTCTCGACGATCCGCACCTGCGCGCCGTCGGTTTCTTTCCCGAGTTCGATCATCCGAGCGAAGGTCGCATCCGCACGCCGGCGCCGGTCGGCCGCTACGGCGCCACGCCGGCCGCCATCCGCCGGCCGACGCCACGCATCGGCGAGCACAGCGTCGAGCTGTTGCGCGAAGCGGGCTATGGCGCCGAAGAGATCGAGCGACTGCTGGCCGATGGCGTCACGCTGCAGCCGGCACGCAACCCCTCCGAGGGTTCCCCATGAACTTCTCCCTTGACGAAGACCAGCGCGCGCTGGTCGCTGCCATCGAACGCCTCTGCGAAGACTTCCCCGCCGACTACTGGCGCGAGCACGACGACAGCGCCACCTTCCCGCACGAGTTCCATCGCGCGGTCGCCGCCAGCGGCTGGCTCGGCATCGCGATGCCCGAGGCACAGGGAGGCGCCGGGCTCGGCATCACCGACGCGGCGTTGATGATGCGCGCCATCAGTGCGTCGGGTGCCGGCATGTCGGGCGCATCGGCCATCCACATGAACATCTTCGGACTCAACCCCGTGGTGGTGTTCGGCACCGAGGAACAGCGCCAGCGCTTCCTGCCGCCGCTGATCGCGGGCGACGAGAAGGCGTGCTTCGCCGTGACCGAGCCCGACGCGGGCCTCGACACCACGCGGCTCAAGACACAGGCGTTGCGCCAGCCCGGCGGCGGTTACGTGCTGCACGGCCGCAAGATCTGGATCTCGACGGCGCAGGTGGCCGACCGCATGCTGATCCTGGCGCGCACCACGCCGCTCGACGAAGTGAAGAAGCCGACGCAGGGCCTCACGCTGTTCTACACCGCGCTGGACCGCAGCCGCGTCGAGGTGCGCGAGATCCACAAGCTCGGCCGCGCGGCGGTCGACTCCAACATGCTCTTCATCGACGGGCTCGAAGTTCCCGAGGAGGACCGCATCGGCGAAGAGGGCAGGGGCTTCGAGTACATCCTGCATGGCCTCAATCCCGAGCGCATCCTGATCGCGGCCGAGGCCATCGGCATCGGTCGCGCGGCCCTCCGCATCGCGTCGCAATACGCGAAGGAGCGCGTGGTGTTCGGCCGACCGATCGGGCAGAACCAAGGCGTGGCACATCCGCTGGCGCGCGCCTGGGCGAACCTCGAAGCTGCCGACCTGATGGTTTTCAAGGCGGCCACGCTCTACGACGCGGGCGAGCCCTGCGGCACCGAGGCCAATGCCGCCAAATACCTCGCGGCCGAGGCGGCGCACGACGCCTGCCAGAACGCCATCCTCACGCTCGGCGGCATGGGCTACGCCAAGGAATACCACGTGGAGCGGTTGCTGCGCGAGAGCTACATCCCGCGCATTGCGCCGGTGAGTCCGCAGATGATCCTCAACTTCATTGCGGAGAAAGCGCTGGGCCTACCTAAGTCTTATTGAAGGCGGCGAAAATGGAGGAGGCGCCGCGAGGCACGCTCCCATTCTTCGAACGAGACCACCATGAAACTTCCCTCCAGAGTCAAGATCGTCGACGTCGGCCCGCGCGACGGCCTTCAGAATGAAAAGCAGCCGGTGTCGGCCGAGATCAAGATCGGGCTGGTGCATCGCCTGCAGGATGCGGGGCTCAGGGAGATCGAGGTCACCAGCTTCGTCTCGCCCAAGTGGGTGCCGCAGATGGCGGACAACGCCGAGGTCATGCACGGCATCCAGCGCAAGCCCGGTGTTCGCTACTCGGTGCTGACGCCCAACATGAAAGGCTTCGAGGCCGCCATCGCCGCGCCGCGCGAGGAATGGCCGGACGAGATCGTGGTGTTCGGCGCCGCCAGCGAGGCCTTCAGCCAGCGCAACATCAACTGCTCCATCGCCGAGAGCATCGAGCGCTTCCGGCCGGTGGTCGAGGCTGCGCGCGCCAAAGGCATCTACGTGCGCGGCGCGATGTCGTGCACGGTCGGTTGCCCCTATGAAGGCGAGATCGCGCCGTCGCGCGTCGACATGCTCGCCGGCCTCATGAAGGAAATCGGTGTGCAGCACGTGGGCGTTGCCGACACCATCGGCGTGGGTACCCCGCTCAAGGTGCAGCGCGCGCTGGAGGCCACGCTGAAGCACTACGGCATCGACGATGTCTCCGGCCACTACCACGACACCTATGGCCAGGCGCTGGGCAATACCCTTGCGAGCCTTGAAATGGGCGTGTGGCAGTACGACACCTCGTCCGCCGGGCTCGGCGGCTGTCCCTACGCCAAGGGCGCGACCGGCAACGTCGCGACCGAGGACGTGGTCTACATGCTGCACGGCATGGGCATCGAGACCGGCATCGATCTCGACAAGCTGATCGACGCGGGCGTCTACATCAGCGAGGCGCTGGGTCGCGAGCCGAACTCGCGCGCCTCGAAGGCCATTCGAAACAAGAGAGCGGCATGAGGGTCGCCGGGCCGCCCCAAGACGCGAGGGCCCCCTTGGGGGGCAGCGCAGCACACGAAGTGGTAAGCGTGGGGGCACAAGATGTGCGGCGCTGAACTGACTTCATTGCCCGACGGTGTGCAGCGCGTTGCGCGCATGCTTCAAGACAAGGGCCATCCGCATGCGCCGCAGATGCTCGACGACGCCGCGCGCACCGCGCAGCAGGCGGCCGATGCGCTGGGCATCGACGTGGGGCAGATCGCCAAGAGCATCGTCTTCCGCCGCAAGACGGACGACGTCGCGGTGCTGGTCGTGACCTCGGGCGACAAGCGCGTGGACGAGAAGAAGGTCGCAGAGCTGGTCGGCAAGCTCGGCCGCGCCGACGCGGACTTCGTCAAGTCGCGCACCGGTTTTTCGATCGGCGGTGTTTCGCCTTTTGCGCATGCGACGCCGCCGGTGATGCTGATCGACCGCGAACTGTTCCGCTTCGAGGACATCTGGGCGGCCGCCGGCCATCCGCATGCGGTGGTGCGGTTGCGCCCGCGGGACCTCGAAGCCCTGACCGGCGCGCCCGTCGCGGACGTGGTGTGACGGCCGACACCGTGCCGTCGCTGGCCGAACGCGCCGTCGCTGCGCGCGACGTTGCGGGCGATGTGCCGTCGCCCTGCATCTCCATTTGCCGCATGGACGCGGACAGCGGCTTCTGCCTGGGCTGCCTGCGCACCATCCAGGAGATTGCCGCGTGGAGCCGCATGGGCGATGCGGACAAGCGCAGCGTTTGGCGCGCGATCGAATTGCGCGCGCAGGCGGGATCTCTTGTTGCCGAGGCACCTGACGGAGACAGGCCGTGAAGCACATCACCTTCCATCTCGACTTCATCTCGCCCTATGCATACCTCGCATTCGAGCAACTGCCGCAAGCGCTCGAAGGGCTGAGCTACAGCGTGGCCTACCGCCCGGTGCTACTCGGTGCTTTGCTCAAGCACCATGGACAGCTCGGGCCGGGCGAGATCCCTGCGAAGCGCACCTGGACCTATCGTCACGTGCTGTGGCTGGGCCACAAGCATGGCATCCCGATCCAGATGCCCGCCACGCATCCCTACAACCCGCTGCCACACCTGCGGCTGGCGCTCGCGACCACCGCGGACGGCGACATCAGCCGGCACGTGGCAGAGACCATCTTCCGCGACGTGTGGCGTACCGGCGGTGAAGCGGGTGACGTCACCCGCCTCGCCGCGCTGGCAGCGCAACTGAAGCAGGTGCGCGACAGCGGCAGCGACGAAGCCAAGGCCCAGCTCAAGGCCAACACCGACGACGCCATCGCGCAAGGCGTCTTCGGCGTGCCGGCCTTCGTCGTCGATGGCCGCCTGTTCTGGGGCTTCGACGGCCTCGCGATGCTGCGCGCCTGCCTCGAAGGCGATGCGTGGTTCAGCGGCCCGAACTGGGCCGAAGCCGACCAGCGCCCCATGCTGCTCCGCAACAATCGTTGACTTTCTTACAGGCTGAAACGCGGGCTGCGGGTTTCACCTTAAGTCGTCAGCAAGCGTTCAGTTTGGCGACAGGCTCGGGTCAGTCGGCACTCCAAGAATGCGTCACGTCCCACGCCGTGGGCGCATATTTCTAAGGAGACGACATGGCAGCCACACTAGATTCACGGGGAGCGCCGCACAGCGCCCCCCGACCCATGAGCGCCGAGGAGAAGAAGGTCATCTTCGCCTCGTCCCTCGGGACCGTGTTCGAGTGGTACGACTTCTACCTGTACGGTTCGCTCGCGGCGATCATCGCCAAGCAGTTCTTCAGCGGTCTGGATGCGGGCGCGGCCTTCATCTTCGCGCTGCTGGCCTTTGCAGCGGGCTTCCTGGTGCGGCCGTTCGGCGCCATCGTGTTCGGCCGGCTCGGCGACATGATCGGACGCAAGTACACCTTCCTGGTCACCATCCTGATCATGGGCCTGTCGACCTTCATCGTCGGCCTGCTGCCCAGCTACGCGACCATCGGCGTCGCGGCCCCTGTCATCCTCATCGCATTGCGCATGCTGCAGGGCCTCGCCCTCGGCGGCGAGTACGGCGGCGCAGCCACCTACGTGGCCGAGCATTCGCCGCACGGCAAGCGTGGCGCCTACACCTCGTGGATTCAGACCACTGCAACGCTCGGCCTGTTCCTGAGCCTGGTGGTCATCCTTGGCGTGCGTGAAGGCATGGGCGAGGCCGCATTCGCCGAATGGGGCTGGCGCATTCCGTTCCTGGTGTCGATCCTGCTGCTCGGCGTGTCGGTGTGGATCCGCCTGTCGCTGTCGGAATCGCCCGCCTTCCAGAAGATGAAGGCCGAGGGCAAGACCTCGAAGGCGCCGTTGTCCGAATCCTTCGGCCAGTGGAAGAACCTCAAGATCGTGATCCTGGCGCTCATCGGCCTGACCGCCGGCCAGGCCGTGGTCTGGTATTCCGGCCAGTTCTATGCGCTCTTCTTCCTGACGCAGCAGCTCAAGGTCGATGCGACCACCGCCAACCTGATGATCGCGGCCGCCCTGCTGCTCGGCACGCCCTTCTTCGTCGTGTTCGGCACGCTCTCCGACAAGATCGGCCGCAAGCCGATCATCATGGCGGGCTGCCTGCTGGCTGTGGTCACGTACTTCCCCGTCTTCAAGATGCTGACCGAAGCCGCCAACCCCGCCCTCGCCCGCGCGCAGGCCACGGCCGGCGTGACGGTGACGGCCGATCCGCGCTCGTGCTCCTTCCAGGGTAACCCGGTGGCACGCGAAATCGACTTCCGCAGCTCCTGTGACATCGCCAAGCGCTACCTGGTGCAGAACTCGGTGAGCTACGAGCGCGCCGACGGCCCGGCCGGCTCCCCGGCTGTCGTCAAGATCGGCGACGTGACCATCACCGCTCCGAGCGGCAATGTGGTCAATCACAAGTTCGACGAAGCCTCCGCCAAGGAGATCGCCGCCTTCAAGAAGGCCGTCGGCGAGCAGTTGAAGACCGCCGGCTACCCCAGCAAGGCCGACCCGGCCAGCATCAACAAGGTCTTGACCGTGGTGCTGCTGTTCTGGCTGGTGCTGCTGGTGACGATGGTCTACGGCCCGATCGCGGCCATGCTGGTCGAACTCTTCCCGACCCGCATCCGCTACACCTCGATGAGCCTGCCGTACCACATCGGCAACGGCTGGTTCGGCGGCCTGCTGCCAACCACCGCCTTCGCGATCGTTGCCAGCACCGGCAACATGTACAACGGCCTCTGGTATCCGATCGTCATCGCCGCGATGACGCTGGTCGTGGGCACGATCTTCATTCGCGAGACGAAGGACGTGGACATCTACGCGAATGACTAGCTAACCCCCAGGCTTTTTCACTTCGTGTAAACGCCCTCTGAATGGGGCGGGAATTCTTGATGGGCCTCGCGGCTTGCGGCGCGAGGCCTTTTTCTTGGAAGTTAAGGAGACTTGATCATGTGGAAGATCGGTATCGGCTTTGCCATCTTTGCGGTTGTCGTGTTGTTCGTGCTGATGAAGGCGGGGGACAAGGTGGATATGTCGGGGGAGAAGCACGGCGGGGACTCGATGCACGCGCCCGCGGCTGCGCCGGCTGCGGGGGAAGCGTCGAAGTAGGGCCTCTGGGTGCCGAGAAACGTCGATGGCGGTCTCTGCCCTCGATTAACATTCGCAGCGCAACGCTTCCATCGGGACATCGTCCCGAACGCCTTGCCTGGACGAGGACATTGACTTGGGCACCGACAACGCTTTCGCCGAACTGGGCTTGGCACCTGACGCATCCGACAGCGAGGTGAAGGCGGCGTGGCGCCGTCTCGTCTCGCAGTGGCATCCGGACCGCAACGACAGTTCCGATGCGGTAGCCAAGATGCAGCGCATCAATCAGGCGTTCGAAGAGATCCGCCGTGCCGGAAGCCGTGCGCGCACGGATGAATCGGCGACCGGCGGCGCATCGTCCCGCGCAGCAGAAGAAAGCGCCCGCGGATTCGACGACGACGCTACGGCGTCACGACATGCCGCCGGCGCGGATCGACATCGTCGGCCCATCTACCGCAAGGTCAAGATGACGCTGGAAGAAGCTGCCGTCGGTTGCATCAAGGTGCTGCGGGGCAAAGTCACCAACGTCTGCTCGACCTGTGCGGGCGCAGGGCACCAGGTGCTCGGTGGCAACTGTGCCCAATGCGGGGGCTCGGGCGCGATTCCGAAGCGCTCCTTTTTCGGATGGCCCAGTGGCTATTTCGAGTGCGATGCCTGCCTGGGAGGCGGCATCGCGAGGCAGCCGTGCGCGGCCTGCGACGGCTCCGGCAAGATGGATGCGCGCGCTTACAAGATCAAGGTCCGCATCCCGCATGGCGTGCGCCATGGCGACCTGCTCCATGTCGATGGACGGCCGTCGCGCCCGGACAGCCCCCCCTCGGACCTCGAGATCCGCGTCGAAGTGGCGGACCACGCATTCTTCCAACTCGACGCGGACGGCACGATTCGATGCGAAATCCCGGTCGATGGCTTCGCGTGGATCGCCAACCGGTCGATCCAGGTGCCGACCGTCACTGGCCTGCACGCGCTGCAATTGGACCGCGAGCAACTGTCCTACCGCCTGAAGGGCCAGGGCTTCCCGATGACGCGCCGTGGTTCGCGCGGCGACCAGTTGATCACGCTCTTGCCGATATTCCCGGATTCGCTCAGCACGGATCAGCAGATCCTCCTCGACCAGCTTCTGGCCACGACCTCGGGTGGTGGACAAAGCTCGGACGCGCGTCTTCGCGCATGGAGCCGAGGCCTGCGCGCCTGGGAACGAGGGTTGTCGGGCCGCGGCGCTACAGGAGCTTGATGCGCGCGGCTTGCGCCGCAAGTTCCGCGCGGAAGGCGGGATGCGCGATACCGATGAGTTCTCGCGCGCGCTGACTGGCGGACTTTCCGCGCAACTGCGCCACGCCGTATTCGGTGACGACGTAGTTGATGTCGTTCTTGCTGGTGGTGACGTGAGTGCCCGGTGACAGCACTGGCACGATGCGCGAAATGGTGTCACCCTTCGCCGTCGATGGCAGCACGATGAAGGCCTTGCCGCCGCGCGAACGATTGGCCGCACGCACGAAGTCCGATTGGCCTCCGGTGCCGGAGAACGGTGCGGACCCGAGGCTTTCCGAGCCGCACTGTCCCAGCAGGTCGATCTGCAAGGTGGCGTTGATGGCCACCAGGTTGTCGTTCATGCCGGCCAGCGCCGGATCGTTGGTGTAGTTCACCGGATGAATTTCCAGCGCGGGGTTGCGGTTCATGTACCGGTAGAGCTTTCCGGAGCCCAGCGCGAAAGTGGCGATCATTTTTCCCGGCAGGTAGTTCTTGCGGCGATTGGTGACGGCGCCGCATTCCACCAGCGAGAGGATGCCGTCGCCGATCATTTCGGTGTGGATTCCGAGATCGCGCTTGTGCGCCAGTTGCATGACCACCGCGTCGGGGATGCCGCCATAGCCGATCTGCAATGTGGAGCCGTCGTCGATCATGTCGGCCACGTACTTGCCGATGGCTTCCTGCACGGGCCCGATCTTGGGCAGGCCGACCTCGAGCACCGGATCTTCGCTCTCGACCAGAGCGGCGACCTTCGAGACATGCACGCGGCAGTTCCCGAATGCAAAGGGCACGTTGGGATTCACCTCGAGCACCACGGCGCGCGCCTTGGCGACCGCGGCCATGGTGTAGTCGGCGCCGAGGCTGAGGGCAAAGAATCCTTCGTCGTCCATCGGTGACGCCATGCTGAATACGACGTCCGCAGGCATCAGGCCCCGTTCGATCTGCATCGGAATCTCCGAGAAGTAGTTCGGAATGAAGTCGATCCAGCCGGCCTGTCCGCCCTCGCGCGTAGCCCCGCCGAAGAAATAGGCGATGTGCCGGACATGGTCCACGGTCGCGGGATCGATGTAGCCGTACTTCCGCAGCGCGAGGATCTGCCCGACCTTGACGTCGCGGAAATCCAGGCGCTGCTCCGACAGCGCGGTCAACAGCGTCGGTGGTTCACCCACGCCCGTGGGGACGACGATGAAGTCGCCGTTGCGCACATGGCGCACGGCTTCGGCGGCGGAGGTCCGGCGCTGCTGGTAGATCTCGCGAGGCGACATTCTTGAACTTCCTGTGGGGTAGGAGGGGGCCCCGCTGCCGGTATTTGACGCCCATCTCATTGCGATGGAAGCATCCGGACCGCAGGGGTAAGTGTGTCCGTGTGTAAATGATGGAAGCTGCGTCCTGCATCGGAGAAACCCCTGCACGGTGACCGACCATCCGAGGCCCTGCACGAAGCTTCGCTCGTGTTTCTAGAATGTCTGCCCCACCCCCAAGGCATTCATGACACAGGGCTCCATCCGGATACGCGGTGCACGTCAGCACAACCTCCAGAACCTCGACCTCGACATCCGCACCGGCGAGATGACGGTGGTCACCGGCCCGAGCGGCTCGGGCAAGTCGAGCCTGGTGTTCGACACGCTCTACGCCGAAGGCCAGCGACGTTACGTCGAGACCTTCTCGGCCTACGCGCGCCAGTTTCTCGATCGCATGGACAAGCCGGCGGTCGACAAGGTCGAAGGGGTGCCGCCGGCGATTGCCATCGACCAGACGAACCCGGTGCGCTCGTCGCGCTCGACCGTGGGCACGATGACGGAGCTCAACGACCACCTGAAGCTGCTCTTCGCACGCGCCGCGCAGTTGTTCGATCGCCAGACGGCACTGCCCGTGCGGCACGACTCGCCGGATTCGATCTATGCCGAACTCGTCTCGCGCGCGGCCGCGGCGGGCGATCCACGCGTGGTGCTCACGTTCCCGGTCGAATTGCCCGCCAGCACCAGCGCCGACGAGGTGACGCAATGGCTGTCCGCCAGCGGCTTCACGCGCGTGCAGGCCGAGCGCGAGGTCGCGACGCCGACCGGTCCGCGCAAGGTGCTCGACGTGGTGGCCGACCGCTTCCGCATCGCCGGTGCCGAGAGGGTGCGCGTGGTCGAGGCGATCGAGGTGGCCTTGAAGCGCGGCAGCGGGCGCCTGACGGTCTATGCGCTGTCGGCGGAAGAGGGCGCGGAGCCGGACATCTGGAAGTTCTCGACGGGCCTGCATTGCCCTGAAAGCGACATCCGCTACACGGACCCGATTCCGTCGATGTTCTCGTTCAACTCGGCGGTGGGCGCCTGCGAGACCTGCCGCGGCTTCGGCCGCGTGATCGGTGTCGACCTGGGCCTCGTGATCCCGAACGACAAGCTCACCTTGCGCGCCGGCGCGATCAAGACTATCCAGACGCCCGCATGGAAGGAAGCGCAGGACGACCTCATGCGCCACGCCGAAGCGGCGGGCATCCCGCGCGACACACCGTGGAACAAGCTCACCGACGAGCAGAAGCATTGGGTGATCGAGGGCACGCCCAGCTACAAGGAAGGCAACTGGAACAAGCAGTGGTACGGCGTGCGCCGCTTCTTCGCCTACCTGGAGAGCAAGGCGTACAAGATGCACATCCGCGTGCTCCTGTCGAAGTACCGCAGCTACACGCCGTGCCCGGTCTGCGCGGGTGCGCGCCTCAAGCTCGAAAGCCTGCTGTGGCGCATCGGCAGCAAGGAAGACGCCGACGCAGTGCTCGCGCCCGCGAAGCGCTTCATGCCGGCCGGAGCGAAGTGGTCGCGCGCGAAGCTCGAAGCCTTGCCCGGCCTGTGCCTGCACGACCTGATGCTGCTGCCCATCGAGCGCCTGCGCCGATTCTTCGACGGCATCGAGAGCCACGGCAACAGCAGCACGGCGAGCGAAGGCGATGTGCAGGCGCTCAAGCTGCTGTTCGAGGAAATCACGACGCGCCTGCGCTACCTGCACGACGTCGGCATTGGCTACCTCACGCTCGATCGCCAGAGCCGCACGCTCAGCGGCGGCGAGGTGCAGCGCATCAACCTCACCACGGCGCTGGGCACCTCGCTGGTCAATACGCTCTTCGTGCTCGACGAGCCGAGCATCGGCCTGCATCCGCGCGACATGAACCGCATCACCGAAGCGATGTTGCGCCTGCGTGACGCAGGCAACACGCTGGTGGTGGTGGAGCACGATCCGGCCGTGATGCTTGCCGCAGACCGCGTGATCGACATGGGCCCCGGCCCCGGCATTCGTGGCGGGCAGATCGTGTTCGACGGCAGCACCGACGCGCTGCGCGATGCCGAAACGCTGACCGGCCAGTACCTCGGCGGCCGCAAGCAGATCGGCATGGGCTTCCGGCGCATGGTCACCGACAACACGCCGCGCCTCATCCTCGAAGGTGCGCGCGAGCACAACCTGCAGAACGTGACGGTCGAGCTGCCACTCTCGCGGCTGGTGTGCATCACCGGCGTCAGCGGCTCGGGCAAGTCGACGCTGGTGCAGGACGTGCTTGCGCCCGCGCTCATGCGGCACTTCGGCAAGGCGACCGAAACGCCCGGCGCGCACGATCGGCTGCTGGGCGCAGATCACCTGAGCGACGTGGTCTTCGTCGACCAGTCGCCGATCGGCAAGACCGCGCGATCCAACCCCGCGAGCTATGTGGGCGCATGGGATGCGATCCGCGAGATTTTCGCCACGGCAGGGCTCTCGCGGCAGCGCGGTTACACGGCGTCGAAATTCAGCTTCAACAGCGGCGACGGACGCTGCCCGACCTGCGGCGGCTCGGGCTTCGAGCACGTCGAGATGCAGTTCCTCTCCGATGTCTACTTGCGCTGCCCTGATTGCGACGGCAAGCGCTATCGCCCCGAGATCCTCGAAGTGACGATCGAGCGCGCAGGACGCAATGTCAACGTGGCCGATGTGCTCGATCTCACCGTGGCCGAGGCCGCAGCGGCCTTTGGCTCCGACCGTGACGTGCTGCGCACGCTGCAGCCCATCGTCGACGTCGGGCTCGACTACGTGAAGCTCGGCCAGCCGGTGCCCACGCTCAGCGGCGGCGAGGCGCAGCGCCTCAAGCTCGCGGGCTTCCTCGCGGAGGCCGCCAAGAACGGCAGTGCCAGCAAGCAGCCGCTGGCGCGCAAGGGCACGCTGTTTCTGTTCGACGAGCCCACCACCGGCCTGCACTTCGATGACATCGCGCGGCTGATGCGCGCGCTGCGCAAGCTGCTCGAAGCGGGTCATTCGCTGGTGGTGATCGAACACAACCTCGACGTGATCCGCGCCAGCGACTGGCTGATCGACCTGGGCCCGGAAGGTGGCGAGGGCGGTGGTCAGATCGTCGCGGTGGGTACGCCGGAGCAGGTGCGCGAGAACCGTGCGTCGCTCACCGGTGCCGCGCTGGCCGACTACGAGCTGGCGATCGGCCCCGGCGCCTACAAGGTCGCGGAACGCGCCGCGCGGTCGTACGCGGCACGCGCGCAACCGGCGGCAGGCCGCGATGCGATCCAGATCGTTAACGCGCGCGAGCACAACCTCAAGAATCTCTCGGTCGACATTCCGCGCGGCAAGTTCAGCGTGGTCACGGGCGTGAGCGGTTCGGGCAAGTCGACGCTGGCTTTCGACATCCTGTTCAACGAAGGGCAGCGTCGCTATCTCGAATCGCTGAATGCGTATGCGCGCAGCATCGTGCAGCCAGCGGGCCGGCCCGAGGTCGATGCGGTGTACGGCATCCCGCCCACCGTCGCGATCGAGCAGCGCCTGTCGCGCGGCGGCCGCAAGAGCACCGTGGGGACGACCACCGAGGTGTGGCACTTCCTGCGCCTGCTCTACGTCAAGCTCGGCATCCAGCACTGCATCCACGACGGCGCGGCCGTGCAGCCGCAGACACCTGACAGCATCGCGGCGCAACTGCTGAAGAACTTCAAGGGCCAGCACATAGGCCTGCTCGCGCCGCTGGTGAGCAACCGCAAGGGCGTCTACACCGAGCTGGCCGACTGGGCGCGGCCCCGGGGCTATACGCACCTGCGGGTGGACGGCGAGTTTCTGCCGACCACGAACTTCCCGCGCATCGATCGCTTCAAGGAGCACAGCATCGAGCTGCCGGTGGCCAGCCTCGATGTGCTGCCTTCGCAGGAGACCGAACTGCGCCAGGCGCTCACGCGCGCGCTGGAACACGGCAAAGGCGTGGTGCATGTGTTGAGCGACCTCACAGGCTTGCGCGGAGCAATGATGGCCGGCGCGCCGACCACCGGGATCGGCCGCGCGCACGTGTTCTCGACGCTGCGCGCGTGTCCGGTGTGCAGCACCAGCTACGCGGAACTCGACCCGCGCCTTTTCTCGTACAACAGCAAGCACGGCTGGTGCCCGGACTGCGTGGGCACCGGCGTCAAGCTCACGAAGGACCAGCGCAAGGTCTATGACGATTCGGTCATGGCCGACGACCAGAAGGGGCGCGAGCAGACATTCGCCGAGCCCGAGGCGGAAGACGTGGGAGATGTGGTGTGCCCGACCTGCGAAGGCACGCGGCTCAACGCGACGGCGCGGGCGGTGAGCTTCGGCACATCCGATGCCGACGGCAACGGCGGCATCGGCATCACCGAGCTGGCACGCATGAGCGTGGGCGACATTCGGGTGTGGTTCGAGGGTCTTCACCTGACCGGCCGCGAGGCCGAGATCGCGCGCGACCTGGTGCCCGAAATCAAGAGCCGGCTGGAGTTCCTCGAAGAGGTCGGGCTGGGCTACCTCACGCTCGACCGCGGCGCGCCGACCTTGAGCGGTGGCGAAGCGCAGCGTATCCGCCTGGCGGCACAGCTCGGCAGCAACCTGCAAGGCGTCTGCTACGTGCTCGACGAGCCGACCATCGGCCTGCATGCGCGCGACAACCAGATCCTGCTGGACGCGCTCCACAAGCTGGGCGACAAGGGCAACACGCTGGTGGTGGTGGAGCACGACGAGGACACGATCCGCCGCGCCGATCACATCATCGACATCGGCCCGAGCGCCGGCAAGCGTGGCGGGCGACTGGTGGCGGAAGGCACGGTGGCCGATATCCAGGGCGCAGGCGATTCGCAGACGGGACGCTATCTGCGCGATGCGATCAAGCATCCGCTGCAGGCGCGGCGGCCGGTGCCGATGCCCGAGCCGGGCGCGCCCGATTGGCTCACGGTGCGCGGAGCGGACCTGCACAACCTGCAGGACGTGACGGCGTCGTTGCCGCTGCATCGTCTGGTGGCGGTCACCGGTGTCAGCGGGTCGGGCAAGTCGACGCTGGCGCGCGATGTGCTGCTGGCGAACGTCTACGCCGTCGTGGTGCAGCGCATGACCAAGGCCGGCCGCGACGCCGATGCCGCCGGGAAGCATCCGAAGTGGGTCGGCTGCAGCGCGGTCGAAGGCTACGAGACCATCGACCGCGTGCTGGAGGTCGACCAGACGCCGATCGGCAAGACGCCGCGCAGCTGCCCGGCAACCTACATCGGCTTCTGGGACACGATCCGCAAGCTGTTCGCCGACACGCTGGAAGCGAAGGCCCGCGGCTATGGGCCGGCACGCTTCAGCTTCAACACCGGTGAAGGCCGCTGCCCGGGCTGCGATGGCGCGGGTGTCCGCACCATCGAGATGAGTTTCCTGCCCGATGTGAAGGTGCCGTGCGAGGTGTGCCATGGCGCCCGCTTCAACCCGGAGACGCTGGCCGTGAGCTGGCGCGGCAAGAGCATCGGTGACGTACTGCAGATGGAGGTCGACGAGGCGGTGGAGTTCTTCGCGTCGATGCCCAACATCAGCCATCCGCTGCAGTTGCTCAAGGATGTGGGGCTGGGCTATCTCACGCTGGGCCAGCCTTCGCCGACCTTGTCGGGCGGCGAGGCGCAGCGCATCAAGCTCGTGACTGAACTCAGCAAGGTGCGCGACGACGTCACGCGGCGCGGCAACAAGGCGCCGCACACGCTCTACGTGCTCGACGAGCCGACGGTGGGGCTGCACATGGCGGACGTCGAGAAGCTGATCCATGTGCTGCACCGGTTGGTGAACGGCGGGCACAGCGTGGTCGTGATCGAGCATGACCTGGATGTGATCGCCGAAGCCGACTGGCTGATCGACCTCGGACCCGAAGGCGGCAACGCCGGTGGGCGCGTGGTGGCAGCAGCGCCGCCCGAAGAAGTCGTACGGCTGGGCACGCACACGGGGGTTGCATTGGCGCCGGTGCTGGCGCGCTCGCGCGAAAGGCATGTCGTGCTGACCTTGCCGGTGCAAGAAGCGCAGTCGACGCCCGTTCGGCGCGAGGCGTGATGCGCACGATCTACAACGAACTCCACAGCCTCCACCATGGCAAGGTGGAGATGTTCCGGGGCGAGCTCGTGCCGTGCTTCGAGGTCCCGGCGCGCGTCGACTATGTGCTGCGGGAGTTGCAGGAGCGCAACCTCGGCCCGATCGAGTCAGCGGATGTGTTCGACGATGCCGCCATTGCCCGCGTTCACGCGCCGCGCTATCTCGACTTTCTCGCCAACGCCTGGACCGAGTGGGTGGCGCTCGACCCGGCCAACGCCGGGCGGGATGCGCTGCCGTCGTACTGGCCGATCCGCACCTTCCGTTCCGACGTGTTGCCACCCAGCTTCGCCGCGCGCATGGGCTTGTTCTCGTACGACGCGGGCACGCCGCTGACATCGGGCACCTGGGATGCTGCGCGCGCGGGTGCCTGTTGCGCATTGACTGCCGCGGCTCGCGTGCGGCAAGGGGAGCGTGCGGCGTTCGCGCTCACGCGGCCACCGGGGCACCATGCCGGCTCGGACTTCTTCGGTGGCTACTGCTTCCTCAACAACGCGGCCATTGCTGCACAGTCGTTGCGAAATAGTGGCGTGAAGCGCGTCGCCGTGCTCGACATCGACTACCACCACGGCAACGGCACGCAGGCCATCTTCTACGAGCGCGCCGACGTGCAGTTCACCAGCATTCACGGGGATCCGCACACCGAATACCCCTACTACCTGGGATACGCCGACGAGCGTGGCGCGGGTGCAGGCCTGGGCTTCAATCGAAACCTGCCGCTGGCGCGTGGCACTGGCTTCGCAGCATGGAGAGAAGCGCTGAAAGATGCGTTGACTGGCATAGCCGGCTGCAAGCCCGGTGCGCTGGTCGTGTCGCTGGGCCTCGATACCTTCGAGGGCGACCCGATCGCCGTCTTCACGCTCGCCACCACCGACTACCTGCGCATCGGAGAGGACATCGCGCGTGCCGGGCTGCCGACCGTGTTCGTCTTCGAGGGCGGCTATGCGGTGGCGGAGGTCGGCGTCAACGCGGTCAACGTGCTCGACGGATTCATGCAGCACGCGGGCTGAGCGTCCCCGCTGCGTGCGGCTGACTCGACCGGGACATTCCCCCATTGCCTGCGGAATGTCCCTGCGGCCAAATGGCGGCCCGTCGATTTCGACGCGTTTTCCGGAGTCCGCATCATGTTTCGTCGTTCCCTTTTGTGTGCCGCCCTTTTGAGCGTGGCCGCCACCGCCGTGCACGCCCAGAGTTTCCCGACCCGTCCGATCAAACTCGTGATCGCCTTTCCCGCCGGCGGACCCACCGACATCACGATGCGGCAACTGGCGGACAACGCATCGAAGATCCTCGGCCAGCCGATCGTGGTGGACAACAAGCCCGGCGCCGGCGGCACCCTGCCCGCGCAAGCGCTGCAGACTGCGGCACCCGACGGCTACACGATCGGCCAGATCCCGCTCGGCGTGTTTCGCCTGCCGTACACCACCAAGATCAACTGGGACCCGGTCAAGGACATCAGCTACGTGATCAACGTCACCGGCTACGCCTTCGGCATCGCGGTGCCGGCCGACAGTCCCTTCAAGACCTGGAAGGATTTCGTCGCCTATGCCAAGGCCAATCCAGGCAAGCTGACCTACGGCTCGACTGGCAACCTGACAAGTCCGCACCTGACGACCGAACTCATCGCGCAGCAACTCGGCATTCAACTGCAGCATGTTCCCTACAAAGGTAGCGCCGACCTCTCGCAGGCCGTGCTCGGCAACCATCTGATGGCCATCGCCGATTCGACTGGCTTCGCGCCGCTGGTGGAGTCGGGCAAGCTGCGCGTGCTCAACACCTGGGGCGAGAAGCGGCTCGCGAAATTCCCCGATGCGCCGACGCTCAAGGAACTGGGCATCGACATCGTGCAGAACTCGCCTTTCGGCATCGGCGCGCCCAAGGGCACGCCGCCGGAGGTGGTGAGGAAGCTGCACGACGCCTTCAAGCAGGCAATGGAAGAGCCGAGCTACGTCGCCGCGCTGGGCCGCTACGACATGTTGCCGATCTACATGAGCTCCGCCGACTACACGAAGTTCGCGCAGACGACCTTCAATCGCGAGAAGGCGCTGATCGAGAAATTGGGGCTGGCCAAGCCGCAATGAACGTAGCTGCAAAATGAAAAAGCCCCGCATCGCGGGGCTTTTTTCTGGCGCGTGCGCCTTTACTTCTTGCGCGCTGCGATGGCCTGCTCGGCCTTCGCCACCAGGTCGTTGCCGACCGTCGGCTTCCACTTGGCATACACGGGCCGCGTGGCCTTGACGAAGGCATCGCGTTCCGCCGGCGTCAGTTGCGTGACGGTCACGCCCATCGCCGCAATGTCCTTGAGCACCGGCTTGTCGGCTTCGACCAGGCCCTTGCGGGCCAGTGCGATGTTCTGCTTGCCGGCATCGATCGCGGCTTGGCGAACGATGGCCTGGTCGGCCGGCGTCCACGAGGCCCAGATTTCCTTGTTGACCACGAACACCAGCGGGTCGCACACATAGCCCCAGGTGGTCACGAACTTCTGGCCGACGGTGTGCATCTTGAGCACGGTGAAGAGGAAGAGCGGATTCTCCTGACCGTCGACCGCGCCACTGGCGAGCGCGGGCTGCGCGTCGGCCCAGCTCATTTGCGTCGGGTTGGCGCCCAGCGTGCTGAAGGTGTCGGAGAAGATGGGCGAGCCGACCACGCGGATCTTCGCGCCCTTGAGGTCGTCGGGCGACTTGATCGCCTTCTTCGAGTTGGTGAGTTCGCGGAAGCCGTTCTCACCCCAGGCCAGCGGCACGACGCCCGACTTGTCGAGCGTCGCGAAGATCTCCTTGCCTACCTCGCCTTGTGTGAGCGCATCCACGGCCGTGTAGTCGGGCATCAGGAAGGGCATCGAGAAGAGGTTGAGCTGCTTGACCTGCGGCGACCAGTTGATGGTCGAGCCCACGGCCATGTCGATCACGCCCTGGCGCAGTGCGCTGAATTCGCGGGTCTGGTCGCCCTGGATCAGCGAGACACCGGGGTACAACTTGATGTTGATGCGGCCTTGCGTGCGCTCCTTCACGAGGTCGGCCCAGATGCGGCCGGCTTCGCCCCACGGTGTCGGTGGGCCGAGCACCAGGGACATCTTGTATTCGGCCTTGTAGTTTTGCGCAGGTGCGGCGACCGAGAAGGTGCTTAGCGCGGCAGCCACGGCCAGGAGGCCGAGCAGGGAACGACGGAAATTCATGGGTCAGTCTCCTTGGGTTAATCGTTGAAAGGCTTTTGGTGCTGGGGTGTCCGCCCGGTATGCGGTGCGGGCTGTGCAACCCCGCTACGCCGGCCCTTCGGGCTGCCCTGCAGTGCTCGCTTCAGGCGGGGTCCGCGCAAACTCACTTCGCTCAGACACGCGCGGCCCTTTTTCCGCCTGAAGCTGCGCGCTTCGGCGGCGCAGAGGGGTTGCACAGCCCGCACCGCATACCGGGCTTCGTGGTTGTGCGACGGATGCGCGCGTCTCGAGCGTTGCGCGGCTGCGCACAACAACGAGCGTGGAGGCGGACAGTTCACCCCCAACGGTTCAGCGATGGTGGGCAGTGTGCCCTGTGCCGGCCGTTGAGGCACCGCCGAGCAGCGCAGCGACAGGCGGATCAGGGCCGCGCGTGTCTGGGCGAAGCGAGTTTGCGCGGACCCCGCCTGTCGTGAGCAGCGCAGGGAAGCCGCGAAGCGGCCGGTGACGTCGGCCGGCACAGGGCACACTGCCCGCCATCGCCCAACGCACACGTGTCTCATCCCTAGTACCCCAGCTTCCGCGGCAACCACAACGCCAATTCTGGCCAGGCAATCACCGCCACCATCACGAGGAACATCGCGAACAGCATCCAGCCCACCCAGCGCACGGTCTCTTCCATGCGCACGTTGGCGATGCGGCACGACACCATGAGGTTCACGGCCAGCGGCGGCGTGAACTGGCCGAGCGCGACCTTGAGCGTGAGGATCACGCCGAACCAAACCGGGTCCCACTTGTAGTACTGCACGATCGGCCACAGCAGCGGCACGAAGATCAGGAAGATCGACACGCCATCCAGGAACATGCCGACGGTGATCAACATCAGGATCAGCAGCGACAGCACGCCGTATTCCCCGAGCCCGGAATTCACGATCGCGCGGGTGACCGGGTCGATCACGCCCAGCGTCGAGAGCGAGTACGCGAAGATGCCCGCGAGCGACACCACCAGCAGGATCACGGCCGACAGTTCACCCGATTCGCGCAGGATCACGAACAGATCCTTCACCTTGATCGTGCGGTGGATCGCCATGCCCACGAACAGCCCGTAGAACACCGCCACCACCGCCGCCTCGGTCGGCGTGAACAGCCCGGCGCGCATGCCGCCAAGGATCAGCACCGGAGCCGCCAGGCCCCAGGTTGCATCACGGAAACTCTTCCAGAACGGCGGCCGCGGCAGGCTGGATTCGAGCGCGCCCATCTTGTGCTTGCGCGCCAGCCACACGGCCGGAACGATCAGCGCGACGCCAGCCAGGATGCCGGGGATCATGCCCGCCGCGAACAGTGCCGGCACCGAAGCGCCTGGCACCAGCACCGAGTAGACGATGAACGCGACCGAAGGCGGAATCAGGATGTCGGTGGCCGCGGCTGCGCCCACCACGCTGGCCGAGTACGCGTCGGGGTAGCCTGCGCGCGACATGGCCGTGATCATCACCGCGCCGACCGCAGCCGCATTGGCCGGGCCCGAGCCGGAGATGCCACCGAGGAACATCGCGACCACGATCGCGACCAGCGGCAGCATGCCGGGCCCGCGCCCGACGATGGCGATCGCGAAGTTGACCAACCGCAGCGCCACGCCCGAGCGGTCGAAGATCGAGCCGACCAGCACGAACATCGGGATCGCGAGCAGGGGGTACTTGCCGAGGCCGGCATAGAAGTTCTGCGGCACGGCCAGCAGGCCGAACCACTGCGCGTCGCTATTGGCGAGCGCGATGCAGGCCGCACCGGCGAGGCCGAGCGCCGCACCGATCGGCACGCCCACCAGCATCATCAGCAGGAAGGCGACGAAAAGAAGCGTGGGGATCACTGGTCCGGGCCCCCATAGTTCGTCTTGCGGCCGCGGCGCACGAAGAGGCCGATGGCCCGCAGTGCGATCGCGAAGGACACGATGGGCAGCCAGATCGAATACCACCACTGCGGGACGCCGATGCCGGGCGAGGTTTCCTCGAAACGGTAGTCGTCCCAGACCACGCGCACGCTCAGCGCGCCGATCAGCAGGAACAGTACCGCCACCATCAGGGCGCCGAACTGCGCGAGCCGCTTGCGCCGCGCCATGGTGCCGCTTTCGGCGAAGTACTCGATGCGGATATGCCGGTCGCGGGCGACGGCGGCGGAGCCGGCCACCAGCGCCAGCAGGATCATCAGGAACACGGAGAACTCTTCGGTCCACGCGAAGGAGGAGTCGGTGAAGTAGCGCACCAGGACGTTCGCAAAAGTGATGCAGGCCAGGAGGCCCATGATGGTCACCGTGGCCCAGTCCTCGATCGCGAGGGGAACGCGCGTCGGTTCGTCGGCGGCTTCGATTTCAGGGGGGAGGGGGCTGGCGGCGTCCAGCACGGGGCCGGACTCGGTGGGAGTGGTCATCGGGAGAGGAGGGAAGCAGCTATGAATCGTAACGATCAATGACCCCTTCCCTCATCGGGGGTTTCCTTAGCTGCCGCCCTGTTGAGACCCGGTCAATCGAAGTAGGCGCGGGAACGGTCCAGGTGCTCGCGGCACTCCCGGACCATGCGGTCGAGCAGCTCGGCGCAAGTCGGCACGTCGTCGATGAGACCGATGCACTGGCCCGCCGAGACCACGCCTCCGTTGACCTCGCCGGACTCCAGCGCTGCGCGCCCGCGCACGCCGACGACCAGGGGGCGGATGTCGTCGAACTGGCAGCCGCCGGGCCGGTTCTCGGTCGCGACCACTTCCTCGGAGATCGCGTTGCGGAACACCCGCGCCGTGTTCTTCATGGTGCGGAACATCAGCTTGGTGTCGCGCTCGGAGGCCGCGACCAGCGCCTGCTTGATGTTGTAGTGGATGGGCGCCTCCTGCGTCACGCAGAAGCGCGTGCCCATGTTGACCCCCTCCGCGCCCAGCGCCAGCGCAGCCGCCATGCCGCGCCCGTCGGCGATGCCGCCCGAGGCGATGATCGGGATCCTGAGCGCGCGCGCCGCGATCGGCAGCAGCACCAGTCCGGGCACGTCATCCTCGCCCGGATGCCCCGCGCATTCGAAGCCGTCGACCGAGACCGCATCGACGCCATTGCGCTCCGCCGACAGCGCATGGCGCACGGAGGTGCACTTGTGCACGACCTTGATCCCATGCGCCTTGAACTGGTCGATGAAGTCGCGCGGGCTGTTGCCGGCCGTCTCGACGATCTTGATGCCGCTGTCGATGATGGCCTGCACGTACTCGGCATACGGAGGCGGCTTCAGCGCGGGCAGGATCGTGAGGTTCACGCCGAAGGGGCGATCGGTCATGCCGCGCGTGCGCTCGATCTCGCGCCGTAGCGCATCGGGCGTCTGCTGCGTGAGGGCGGTCAGGATGCCGAGGCCACCGGCGTTGGAGACCGCCGAGGCCAGTTCCGCCAGCCCGACCCATTGCATGCCGCCCTGGATGATGGGATAGCGGATGCCGAGCAGTTCGGTGACGCGGGTCTTCATGGTGCTGTTTTCTCCTCGGAGGGCTTAGAGCGCCTTGACCAGTTCCGGCACGGCCGTGAACAGGTCAGCCACAAGGCCGTAGTCGGCCACGCTGAAGATCGGTGCTTCTTCGTCCTTGTTGATCGCCACGATCACCTTGGAGTCCTTCATGCCCGCCAGATGCTGGATCGCGCCCGAGATGCCCGCTGCGATGTAGAGCTGCGGGGCGACGATCTTGCCGGTCTGGCCCACTTGCCAGTCGTTCGGGGCGTAGCCTGCGTCGACGGCCGCACGGCTCGCACCGAGGCCTGCGTTGAGCTTGTCCGCCAGCGGTGCCATCACTTCGGTGAACTTCTCGGCACTGCCGAGTGCCCGGCCGCCCGAGACGATGATCTTGGCGGCCGTCAGTTCAGGGCGTTCGCTCTTGGTGACTTCACGGCCCACGAAGCTGCTCTTGCCGCTGTCGGCCACGCCGTCCACGGTTTCCACCGCTGCGCTGCCGCCCGTCGCTGCGGCCGCATCGAAGCCCGTGGTGCGCACGGTCGCGACCTTGATCGGGTCGCTGCTCTGCACGATGGCAATCGCATTGCCCGCATAGATGGGGCGCTCGAAGGTGTCGGGGCTGTCCACCTTGGTGATGTCGCTGATCTGCGCGACATCGAGCTTGGCAGCCACGCGAGGCGCCACGTTCTTGCCGTTGGCCGTGGCCGGGAACAGGATGTGGCTGTAGTTCTTGGCAATGGCCAGGACTTGAGCGGCGACGTTCTCCGCGAGGTTCTCGGCCAGGGTCGGGCTGTCGGCCACGATCACCTTGGCAACGCCTGCCACCTGGGCGGCGGCCTTGCCGGCTTCGGCGGCGTTCGCGCCGGCGACCAGCACGTGGACATCGCCGCTCGCGCAAGCAATCCCTGCGGTCACGGTGTTCAGGGTCGCCGGCTTGAGCGTGGCGTGGTCGTGTTCGGCAATAACAAGTACGGTCATGTCGTTCTTCCTCAGATCACCTTGGCTTCGTTCTTCAGCTTGTCCACCAGGGTGGCCACGTCGGGCACCTTGATGCCGGCGCCACGCTTGGGCGGCTCGGAGACCTTCAGGGTCTTCAGGCGCGGCGTGACGTCCACCCCGAGGTCTTCGGGCTTGAAGGTGTCGAGTTGCTTCTTCTTGGCCTTCATGATGTTGGGCAAGGTCACGTAGCGCGGCTCGTTCAGGCGCAGGTCGGTGGTGATGACTGCGGGCAGCGAGAGGGAGATGGTTTCCAGGCCGCCGTCGACTTCGCGCGTGACATTGACCTTGTCGCCGGCCACTTCAACCTTGGAGGCGAAGGTGGCTTGGGGCAGATCGGCCAAGGCAGCCAGCATCTGGCCGGTCTGGTTGGCGTCGTCGTCGATGGCTTGCTTGCCGAGGATCACGAGCTGGGGCTGTTCCTTGTCGACCAGCGCCTTGAGCAGCTTGGCAACAGCCAGGGGTTGCAGCTCTTCGGTGGTCTCGACCAGGATGCCGCGATCGGCACCGATGGCCATGGCCGTGCGCAGGGTTTCCTGGCACTTCGCATCGCCGCAGGACACGGCGATGATTTCCGTGGCGACGCCCTTCTCCTTCAAGCGCACTGCCTCTTCGACGGCGATCTCATCGAAGGGGTTCATGCTCATCTTGACGTTGGCGATGTCCACACCGGTGCCGTCGGACTTGACGCGCACCTTGACGTTGTAGTCGACGACCCGCTTGACGGGGACCAGGATCTTCATGTGTCTAGCTCCTTCGGTTTTGAGATTCTGCGATTCACTCGAGCTTGGCGCCCGATTGCTTGATCAGGCGCTCCCACACCGGGCGCTCCTGCTTGTAGGCGGCGGCAAAGGCTTCGGGCGAGCTGTCCTTGAGCTCGAAGCCCATTCCAGCGACCTTCGCCTGCACGTCGGGTTGCTGCGTCGCCTTGCGCACTTCGTCCGCGATGCGCTGCACGATGGGCTTCGGCGTGTTGCCCGGCGCCGCGATGGCGAGCCAGCCGGTCACGCGATAGGCCTCGTCCTTCATGCCTTGCTCCGCCAGCGTCGGCACGTTGGGCAGCGTGCTCATGCGGCGGTCGCCGGTCACGCCGATGGCCTTGACCTTGCCGGCCTCGATCTGCGGCTTCGCGACCAGTGCGCTGGCATAAGCCATCTGGATCTGGCCGCCGATGAGGTCCTGCAGCATCGGCGCCTCGCCCTTGTAGGCGACGTGGTTCATGTCGGCGTTCTGCGTCAGGCTCATGTGCGCGCCGGCCAGGTGCGGATAGGCGCCGACGCCGTAGGAGCCATAGGCCACCTTGCCCTTGTTGGCGCTGACGTACTTGAGCAGCTCGGGCCCGGTCTTGACCGGCACGCTCGGATGCACCACCAACACCAGCGGCGCCATCGCGATCTGGTAGACCAGCGTGAGGTCGCGCTGCGTGTCGTAGGGCAGCTTCTCGTAGAGGAACTGGTTAGTGAGCAGCGAATTGCTCAGCGACAACACGATGGTGTAGCCGTCCGGCGCGGCCTTCGCGACTGCGTCGGTGCCGATGATGCCGGCCGCGCCGGGCTTGTTGTCGATGATGACGGGCTGACCGAGGCCCGCCGCCATCTTCTCGGCCAGCACGCGCGCCAGCACGTCGGTCGCGCCGCCGGCGGCGAAGGGCACCACCATCTTGATCGGCTTGTTCGGATAGGTCTGCGCCTGCGCGGGCGCGATGGCGCACAGCGCCGCGGCGGCGGCCGAGGCGCAGAGCCACGCTCGGCGGCTCATGGTTTGCAAAGAGGTCAAGGTGTGTCTCCGGTTCGTGTTCAGAAGAATGCGCGCGGCTATTTCAGGATCACCTGCGCCTTGATGGGCAGGCGTCCCAGCAACTGCTGCAACTGGCTCTGCAGCGCTGGTGCCTGCGCTCCCACGGCCGCCGCGTCGACAACGACCTTCAGCGCACTGTCGCCATCGGCCTGCACCTGCGGGCGTACCGCGGCGCCGACGCCCAATGCGGCGCAGGCTTCGTCCACCATCGTGGCGGCCACCTTGCGCGCAGCCATCGAGCGCAGTTCAGGCTTGAAGATCTTGCCGACGTTGGTCATCGGCATCGTCTCGATGACGATCACCGACTTGGGCTTGGCCGGCGCTTCGTCGACCCGCCCGGCGGTGAAGGCCAGCAATTCTTCCTCGCTCGCCGATGCGCCGGGCACGAGCGTCGCGAAGACCACCGGCAGCTCGCCCGCATAGGCATCCGGTGCGCCAACGGCGGCGCACAGCTGCACCGCGGGGTGCGCACCGAGTGCGTCCTCGATGACTTTCGGATCGATGTTGTGGCCGCTGCGGATGATCAGGTCCTTCGAGCGGCCGCTGAGATTCAGCCGCCCCTCGTCGTCCATCCAGCCGAGGTCGCCGGTGGCGAGCCAGCCGTCGGTCGTGAAGGCCTTGGCGTTGTCGGCCGGATCGACGAAGCCCGAGAACAGGTTCGGCGACCTGAACAGCACCATGCCCTGTTCGCCCGCCGGCAGGTCGCGGTCGCTGGCATTGCCGTTCTCGTCGAGAGCGACGATGCGCAATTGCGTGAAGGGGAGCGGAAAACCGACGCAGCCCGCAGGCCCGATCACGCCCGGTGGCGTGATGGTCGAGATCCCGGCCATCTCCGTCATGCCCAGGCTCTCGTGCACGTGCAGGCCGAAAAGGCGCTCGAAGCGCGCCGCGAGTTCCGGTGCCAGCACGGCGGCGCCAGTGCGGCAATAGCGGATCGACGAGATGTCCGCGCCATCGAGCGGCACGTTCGCCAGCGCCGCGAGCACGGTCGGGACCGCCGACAGCGAGGTCGGCCGGTACTTCTCGACCAGCCGCCAGTAATTGGCGAGCACCTCCTTGTTACGCAGCAGCGAAGTGGTCGGAATGATCACCTCCACGCCCGCGGACAGCGATGCCAGCGAGGCCGGCAGCACGCCCGCGACGTGGAACAACGGATAGCCGTTGATGGAGGTGTCACTCGAACCCTGGCCGGCGACGTTCACGCTGGCCCAGGCGGTGAACACCTGTGCGCCGTGGCTGTGGCGCGCGAGCTTGGGCGCGCCCGTGGTGCCACCGGTGTGGAAGTAGGCGGCGATGTCGCTGGCTTGAATGTCGCGGCCGCTCACCAGATGGTCATCCGGCTCGCGTTCGCGCAAGGTCTTGAAGTCGGCCACGCCTTCGGGCAAGGCCCCTGCACTGCCGGGCGCTTCGTCATGCGGCGCCACGCGCAGCACGGTCGTGAGCGTGGGCACTTGGCTGCGAAGCCGCATCGCCTTCGACCACATGCCGGATTCGGCGTCGGAGCCATAGGCGATCAACACCTTGGCACGGCCCGCCGTCATCAGCGAGACCAGCTTTTCGTCGGTGAGCAGCGGGTTGAGCGGCTGCACGATGCCGGCCGCCGCACCGCCCCACAGCGCGAGGTGGTACTCCAGGCAGCCCGGTAGCAGCACGGCAATGGCATCGTCGGGCCCGACGCCGAGCGCATGCAGTGCGTTGGCGGTCTGGTGGATGCCGGCCAGCAGCTCGGCATAGGACCAGCGGATCGGCTCGTCCGCCGGATTGCCCGTGCGCAGGAAGGTCAACGCCGTCTTGTCGCCGAAGGCCGCGCCGGCATTGCGGAAGATCTCGTAGGTGCTGCGAACGGTCAGCGCCTCGTCGAGCGGCGTTTCCTCGAGCCGGCGGATGTCCGCGAGGCTGCGGATGGGAAAGGACGCGCTGAAGGGCGCTGCGATCCGGGGTTCGCTCGTGCGGCTCATGAGTGCTGTCTCCTGGTTCGGTTTTGTCTTGAATCATGCGCCGGGCCGTCCCACGGCCCGAAGTGCGACCTACTTGTTGGTGATGTTGTTGTCGCGGATCACCTTGCCCCAGCGCTCGTAGTCCTGGCGCATGCGCGTCGCCATCTGCTCGGGCGTCTGGAAGGCTGCGAAGGTGCCGACGCCTTCGAGCTTCTCCTGCACTTCCTTGTCGGCGAGTGCCTTCTTCAACTCGGCGTTCAGGCGCGCGACCACTTCCTTCGGCGTACCGGCGGGCGCGAGCATGCCGCCCCACGAGGTGGCGTCGAAGCCGGGGAAGCCCTGCTCGGCCACCGTCTTCACGTCGGGAAGCAGGCTCACGCGCTTGGACGATCCGACGGCGATGGCGCGCAGCGTGCCCGACTTGATGTGCGGCAGCACGGCGATAAGGTCGGAGAACATCATCGGCACTTGCCCGCCGATCAGGTCCGTCACGGCGGGTGCGCTGCCGCGGTAGGGCACGTGCTGCATGTCGAAGTGCCCGACCGTCTTGAGCGACTCGGTCGTCAGGTGGCCGAAGCTGCCCGTGCCGGCGGTGGTGTAGTTGACCTTGCCGCCTTGCTCCTTGGCCTTGGCGATGAGTTGCTGCAGGCCGGTCGCGTCGGGCAGCGCCTTGGGATTGACCACCATCACGATCGGCAGATCGTAGGTCGTTCCCACCGGCGTGAAGTTCTTGAAGATGTCGTAGCTGGTGGGGCCGTACAGGTGTCCCGCGAGCAGGGTGGGCGTCGCGAGCATCACCAGCGTGTAACCGTCCGGCGCGGCCTTGGCGGCAGCCGCCGCACCGATGGTGCCGGAGGCGCCGCTGCGGTTGTCGATCAGCACCGGCTGCTTGAGGCCGAGGGACATCTTCTGTCCGATGATGCGCGTCGCCGTGTCGGTCGGGCCGCCGGCGGGGAAGGGCACGATGATCGTGATCGGCTTGGTCGGCCAGGCTTGGGCCTGTGCGAAAGCGGAACCTGCCAGCAGCGGCAGCGCGAGAGCGAGCAGCGCGCGGCGCGCGGGGTTGCGGACGGAAGTCAGGAAACGGGAGGCCATGGGTTCTTCAGGATGCGGCGTCAGAGGACGCCATTCGATTTCAGTTGGGAGAGCTTTTCGTCGGAGAGGCCGAGCAGCGACTGCAGCACATCGCGGGTGCCTTCGCCGAGTTGTGGCGGTGCGCTGCGCACGGGCAGGCGTTCGCCGTCGAAGCGGTAGGGCGGCGCGAGCACGTTGACGCTGCCGGCCACGGGATGCGGCTGCGTGGTCACGAGCCCGGCATCGGTGGCGCGCTTGGACTGCAAGGCTTCGAGCAGGCCGAGCACTTCGCCGCAGGGAATGCCTGAGCGCGTGAGCTGTTCGAGCAGCGCCTTGCGCTTGCGCTTGCCGAGTTCGCGGTTGATCTCGGGCATCAGCACCTCGCGGTTGGCGGAGCGCAGGATGTTGGTTTTGAAGCGTTCGTCGTCGGCGAGGTCCGGCCGCTCGATCACGTCGGTGCAGAAGCGCGCGAACTGGCTGTTGTTGCCGACGGTGATGACCAGTGGGCCGTCTTCGGCATCGAACACGCCGTAGGGAACGATCGACGGATGCGCATTGCCATAGCGCGGCGGGTCTTCGCCCATCAGCAGGGCTTCGAGACCGTAGTAGGCGGTGATCATCAGGCCGCAGTCGAACAGTGCCATCTCGATGTGGCGGCCGGTGCCGGTCTTCTCGCGCTCGTAGAGCGCCGCGAGGACGGCCTGCGCGGAATACATGCCGGTGAACAGGTCGACGGCGGCGACGCCGAACTTCAGCGGCGGCTGGTTCGCCTCGCCGTTGAGCGCCATCAGTCCCGCCTCACCCTGCACGACGAGGTCGTAGCCGGGGCGTGCGGCTTCGGGGCCGGTGCGGTCGTAGCCGGAGATCGAGCAGTAGATGAGACCGGGGTTGTCTTGCCGCAGCCGGTCGTAGCCGAGGCCCAGCTTGTCGATGCCTCCGAACTTGAAGTTCTGGATCACGACGTCGCTCTTCTTCGCGAGTTCGCGGGCGATCTCCTGGCCCTCGGGGGTCTGAAGGTCGAGGCCGACCGAGCGCTTGTTGCGGTTGACGCTGTTGAAGTAGGCCGTCTCGGTGGCGCCGACGCGCAGGCCCCAGTCGCGCGTGTCATCGCCGCGGCCGGGGTGCTCGACCTTGATCACTTCCGCGCCGAGGTCGGCCAGCACCATGCCGCACCACGGCCCGGCGAGGATGCGCGAAAGGTCGAGAACGCGGACGCCGGCCAGCGGCAGAGTGCCTTTCATCAGTGATGCTCCCGTCCCAGCGCGATGTAGCGCTGGAGGTGGTGGTCCTCGTCACCGAGCTGGTGGTCGATCATCACCAGGCGCTTGGCGTAGTGGGCGAGCGGCAGTTCCCAGGTCATGCCGATGCCGCCGTGCATCTGGATGCTTTCCTCGGCCACCAGTGTGCCGATGCGGCCGATGCTGACCTTGGCCGCCGACAGCGCGCGCTCGCGCGTCACGCGATCGGCGTCGATGGCCGCGGCCGCGTTGATCACGGCCGAACGCGCCTGCTCGATTTCCAGCAGCAGGTCCGCCATGCGGTGCTGCAGCGCCTGGAAGCTGCCGATGAGCGTGCCGAACTGTTTGCGCGTGCGCAGGTACTCCAGCGTGGCCGTCTTGGCGGCTTCCATCGCGCCGAGCGCTTCGGCGCACAGCGCGAGCACACCGCGGCCGATGGCGCGTTCGAGCGTGGCGTGGCCTTGACCTTCGGTGCCCAGCAATGCGTCGGCGCCGAGCTTCACGTTGTCGAAGCCGAGTTCGGCCACGCGGCCGCCGTCGATCGCGGGGCAGCCGCGCACGGTCAGTCCAGGTGTCTTCGCGGGCACGAGGAAGAGCGAGATGCCGGCCTCGTCGTCCACCGCGCCCGAGGTGCGGGCGGAGACCACGAAGAGATTAGCCTGTTCGCCCTGCTGCACGACCGCCTTGGCGCCCTTCAGCACCCAGCCGTCGCCGCTGCGCTCGGCGCGCGTCTGCACGCGGCTCAGTTCGTAGTGGGTTTCGGGTTCGTCATGTGCCAGCGTGGCGATCGTGGTGCCGCCGACGATCTCTGCCAGCAGGCCCTTTTGCGTGTCGTTGCCCGCAACGGAAATGGCCTCGCCAGCCATCACGGCGCCCAGCAGCGGTTCGACCACGAGGCCGCGGCCCAGCGCCTCGAAGACCACCGCGACATCGAAGCCGCCACCTCCGAAGCCGCCATCGGCTTCGCTGAACAGCGCGCCGATCACGCCGAGTTCGGCGAACTGCTGCCAGATCTCGGTGCTGAATCCCTGCGCGGACTTGGCGATGCGGTCACGCGTCTCGAAGGCGTATTGCTCTGCGATGAAACGGTTCAGGCTGTCGGCGAGCATGCGCCGGTCTTCGGTGTGTTCGAAGTTCATGACTGTTCCTTCAGAGTCCGAGGATCATCTTGGAGATGATGTTCTTTTGAATTTCGTTCGAGCCGCCGAAGATCGACAGCTTGCGGTTGTTGAAGTAGCGGGCCGCAGCCGGCGCCGCATAGCTCGGTCCGACGGGCTGACCGTCGAAGCCTTCCTTCAGCGCCTCGACCACGAAGGGCCGCGCATACGAACCCATCGCGCGACGGGTCAGCGACGAGATCTCCTGGCGGATCTCGGTGCCGCGGATCTTGAGCATCGAGCTTTCCGCACCCGGCACGCCGCCACCCGCCACTGCCGCGATCACTCGCAGGTTGGTGGTCTTCATGTTCTCCAGGTCGATCTCGACCTTCGCCATGCGCGCCGCGAAAGCCGGGTCTTCGGCGAGCGGGCGGCCGTTCCTGGTCTGCTTCGCGGCGATGAGCTTGAGCTGTTCCATCGCGGCGACCGAGAAGCCGACGCCGGCGATGTTGGTGCGCTCGTAGGTCAGCAGGTACTTGGCGCAGGTCCAGCCCTTGTCTTCCTCGCCGACGAGGTTTTCGGCGGGCACGCGCACGTCGCTGAAGAACACCTCGTTGACTTCATGATCGCCGTCGAGCGTGATGATCGGACGCACTTCGATGCCGGGCGAAGTCATGTCGATCAGCAGGAAGCTGATGCCTTCCTGCTTCTTAGCCTCGCGGTTGGTGCGAACGAGGCAGAAGATCATGTTCGCGTGCTGGCCGAGCGTGGTCCATGTCTTCTGGCCGTTGACGATGTAGTGGTCGCCCTGCGCATCGACACCGCGCACGGCGGAAGTCTTGACCGATGCCAGGTCGGAGCCCGCGCCGGGTTCCGAGTAACCCTGGCACCACCAGTCCGAGCCGTCGAGGATGCGTGGCAGCCAGTGGCGCTTCTGCGCCTCGTTGCCGTACTTGATGAGCACCGGGCCGAGCATGTTCACGCCGAAGGGCACGATGCGCGGCGAGTGCGCCAGCGCGCATTCGTTCTCGAAGATGAACTTCTCGACCGCGGTCCAGCCCGGGCCGCCGTACTGTTCGGGCCAGTGGTTGGCCAGCCAGCCGCGCTCGTTGAGGATGGCGTGCCATTCCTGCATGTCGGCCTTGCTCAGGTGCTTGCCGGTCGCGACCTTGTCGGAGAGGCGGGCCGGCAACTTGGTGGCCAGGAAGTCGCGCACTTCGCTGCGGAAGGCTTCTTCTTCGGGGGTGAAGTTCAGGTCCATGGCGGACTCCTCAATAGATTTCAAAGAGGCCGGCGGCACCCATGCCGCCGGCGATGCACATCGTGACGACGGCGTACTTCGCGCCGCGGCGCTTGCCTTCGATCAGCACGTGGCCGGCCAGCCGCGCGCCCGTCATGCCGAACGGATGGCCGATGGAAATCGCGCCGCCGTTGACGTTGAGCCGCTCGGCCGGGATGCCGAGCTTGTCCTGGCAGTAGATGGACTGCGAAGCAAAGGCTTCGTTGAGTTCCCAGAGATCGATATCGTCGACCTTCAGGCCGTGGCGCGCCAGCAGTTTCGGCACCGCGAACACGGGGCCGATGCCCATCTCGTCGGGCTCGCAGCCGGCGACGGCCATGCCGCGGAATGCGCCCATCGGCTTCAGGTTGGCGCGCTCGGCTTCCTTGGCTTCCATCAGCACACAGGCCGAGGCGCCATCGGAGAGTTGCGATGCATTGCCGGCGGTGACGAACTTGTCCGCGCCCATCACGGGTTGCAGCTTGGCGAGCGCGTCGTAGGTCGTGCCGCGGCGGTTGCAGGTGTCGTGGTCGATCGTCACTTCGCGCTGCGTGACTTCCTTGGTTTCCTTGTTCGTATCGGCCATCGTGGTGCTGCAGGCCACGATCTCTTCCTTGTAGCGGCCGGCGATCTGCGCTTCCTCGGTCTTGCGCTGGCTCTCGGCGGAGAAGCGGTCCTGCGCCTCGCGGCTGATGCCGTAGCGCTGCGCCACGATGTCGGCGGTCTCGATCATCGCCATGTAGAGCGCGGGCTTGTGCTCGACGATCCACGGGTCCATGCCGCTGTCGCCGCTGTCGGTGGCGCTGCGGGTGCGGATCTGCGAAATGCTTTCCACGCCGCCCGCGATCATGGCCGGGGCGCCGTCGACCACGATGCGGCCCGCTGCCATCGCGATCGCCTGCAGGCCCGAGGCGCAGAAGCGGTTGACCGTGGTGCCGGCGATGCCGATCGGCAGGCCCGCGCGGATGATGCTCTGGCGTGCGATGTTCCGGCCGGTGGTGCCTTCGGGGTAGCCGCAGCCGAGGATCGCGTCCTCGATCAGCGCGGGATCGATGCCCGAGCGCTCGACCGCGGCCTTGACTGCAAAGGCTGCCAGCGTCGCGCCGGGGGTGATGTTGAATTCGCCACGGTGCGCCTTGGTGAGCGGCGTGCGGGCGGTTGAGACGATGACGGCTTCGCGCATGGGATATCTCCTTATTCGGACTGGTTGAGGCTTGCGAAATCGGCGCCGCGTTCGACCAGCTCGACCAGCAACGGCGAGGGTTTCCAGAACAGCGGGTCCTGCTTCGCGAATTCGCGGATGTCGGCCAGCACGTTGGCGAGGCCCACGGTGTCGGCGTACTTCATCGGGCCGCCGCGATGGCGCGGGAAGCCGTAGCCGTAGAGGAAGGTCACGTCCACATCGAGCGGACGCAGCGCGATGCGCTGGTGCACGACGTTGGCGCCTTCGTTGATCATCGCGGCCATGTAGCGGCGCATGATTTCGTCGTCGGTGAAGTTGCGCGTCGCGATGCCCGCGCGCTGGCGCTCCGCATCGATGATCGCAAGCACCTCGGGATCATCGGTGCCGGTGCGTGCACCTTCCGGATAGAGGTAGTAGCCGCGCTGGGTCTTCTGGCCGAACCAGCCGCGCTCGCAGATGCGGTCTGCGATCTGCACGTAGCGCGCCTTCGGGTCGCGCGTTGCGGCCTTGCGCTTGCGCGTGGCCCAGCCGATGTCGCCGCCTGCGAGGTCGGACACCTGGAACGGTCCCATCGGGTAGCCGAAATCGCGCACCGCCTTGTCGATCTGGTAGGGCGATGCGCCGTCTTCCATCATGTGGTCGGCCGCCTGGCGGTAGACCGCGAGGATGCGGTTGCCGATAAAGCCGTCGCACACGCCGGCGCGCACCGGCACCTTCTTGAGCTTCTTCGCAAGCTCGAAGCCTGTGGCGACCACGTCGGCGCTCACCTTGCCGGGCACCACGATCTCCAGCAGCTTCATGATGTTCGCCGGCGAGAAGAAGTGCAGGCCCACCACGTCGGCCGGGCGCGAGATGCTGGCGGCGATCTCGTCGATGTCCAGGTACGAGGTGTTCGTGGCGAGCACGGCGCCGGGCTTGCAGACGCGGTCGAGTTCGGCGAAGACGGCCTTCTTGACGCCCATCTCCTCGAACACGGCTTCGACCACGATGTCGACCTTGGCCAGCGCGTCGTACGAGGTCGAGCCCGAGAAGCGCGCCATGACGGCCGCCTTGGCCTCGGCCGTCATGCGGCCCTTCTGGATGAGGCCGTCGTAGACCTTCTCGACATGGGCACGACCGCGCGCGAGGCTGGGCTCGTCGCGCTCGATCATGGTCACGGGCATGCCGGCGTCGAGCATCGCCACCGCGATGCCTGCGCCCATCGTGCCGCCGCCGACGATGCCCGCCGACTCCAGCGGGCGGGGCTTCGCGGCCTTGGTTTCTGGCGCCTTGAGCACTTCGCGCTCGGCGAAGAAGGCGTGGATCAGGCCCGCGCGCTGCGGGCTGTCGATGCACTGCAGGAACAACTTGCGTTCGAGCGCCATGCCCTCGTCGAAGGGCTGCGTGAGCGCGGCTTCGACCGCTTCGATGATCTTCATCGGCGAGAACAGGCCGCGGCTCTTCTTGGCCGTGTCGGCGCGGGCGGCTTGCAGTGCGGCACGGCTGGCTTCGGTATCGGCCAGCCCTTGGGCATCGCGCGTGCGGCGCACCGGGGCCTTGGCGGCGACGAGTTCCTTCGCATAGGCGAGGCCTTGCGGCAGTGCGTCGGTGCCTTCGCCGAGACGGTCGATCAGGCCCAGCGACAGCGCTTCCTTCGCGCCGGTGTGGCGGCCGCTGAGCATGAGTTCGAGCGCGGGCTTCACGCCGATCAGGCGCGGCGCGCGCTGGGTGCCGCCGGAGCCGGGGAGCAGGCCGAGCTGCACTTCAGGCAGCCCGAGCTTGGCGGAAGCCACGGCCAGGCGGTAGTGCGCCGACAGTGCGATCTCCAGCCCGCCACCGAGCGCCGCACCGTGGATCGCAGCCACCACGGGCTTGCTGCAGTTCTCGATGCGGCCGCAGACTTCCGGCAGCGACGGCGGCTGCGGCGTCTTGCCGAACTCGCGGATGTCTGCGCCGGCGATGAAGTTGCGCCCCGCACCCACGATCAGCACCGCGGCGACACCGCTGTCGGCTTCGGCCGCATCGATCGCAGCCACCAGGCCGCGGCGCACATCGACGCCCAGCGCATTGACCGGCGGGTTGTCGATGGTCACGACCAGCACGTTGGCATCTCGCTGGAACGTGACGGGTTCGGACGTAGAAGGAGTGGGAGTCGTGGCCATGCTGTGTGTCTCCGGATGGCGGAACCGGACGGTTCCTAGAGGGTGAATCCGCGATTCTTGATCCGGCACACCAATTTGACAATTGCATTACCCATTGACAGACTGTCAAAGGATTTTTGACAGAATCGATGCCATGGACCTGCAATCGCTGACCCTGCTGGTCGAAATCCTTGACGCCGGGAACCTGAGCGCGGCCGCGCGACGGCTGAAGATGAGCCGCGCCAATGTGAGCTATCACCTGAACCAGCTCGAACGCTCGGTGGGCGCGCAACTGGTGCGACGCACCACGCGGCGCGCCGAGCCGACGGAAATCGGCCTGCGGCTCTACCAGCACGGCCTTGCCATCCAGGGCGAGCTGATGGCCGCGAGGGAGTCGGTGACGACGCTGGGCCAGAGCCTGCAGGGTCGCGTGCGGCTCAGCGTGCCGAGCGGCTACGGGCAACTCGTCATGTCCGAGTGGCTCATCGACTTCAAGCGACAGTACCCCGGCATCGTGCTGGACGTGCTTTTCGAGAACCGCATCGAGGATCTCTTGCGCGACGAAGTGGATATCGCGATCCGCGTGATCCCCGAGCCGCCGCAGAACCTCGTTGCGCGCGAACTGGGCCCGGTGCGCTACGTGGCCTGCGCATCGACTGCCTATGCACGGGAACACGCGCTGCCCACCCAGCTCGATGAATTGCAGGCCGCGCCGGTGGTCACCGCAGCCGTGATCGGACGGCAGTTGCGCGTGTCGGCCTATCAGGGGGAGGAGCGCCGCGAGGTGGTGCTGGAGCCCACGCTGATCTCCGAGAACTTTCTCTTCCTGAGGCAGGCCATCCTCGCCGGCCTGGGTATCGGGCTGGTGCCCGACTACGTGGTGAATGACGACGTGCGGCGCGGCGACGTCGTGACCACGCTCGACGACTGGCGGCTCAGCATCTTCGGCACGCAAATGTTCATGCTCTACATGCCGAACCGCCAGCACACGCGCGCGACGCGGACCTTCATCGATTTCATCCTGGAGCGCGCCCGAGGCACGGCAGCGGGCGCCGCGCAGGACGCGTAGCACCCCGGGCGCCCGCCATGGCGCGGGCGGCGGAAGTGCGGCAGCATCGGGGCACGGAACGCTCGATGACCACGACCTGTGCCGGCTGCGGCGCCGATGTGCTGCCCACGTCATCCTTCTGCCAGCGCTGCGGGCGACGGCTCGCCTGTTCCTGCGTGTCGTGCGGATACGAATGCGAGTCCGACTTTGCGTTCTGCCCGCGCTGCGGCACGGCGCGGGCGGCGGCGGGCCCGGCGATCGCCAGCGTGCCGCCGACACCGGCCATCAGCGAGCCCAGCCATGAGGCGGATCGCCGCCAGGTCACCGTGGTGTTCGCCGATCTGACGGGCTTCACGTCGCTCGCCGAAGGGCTGGACCCCGAAACGCTGCGCACCTTCCAGAACGCGTTGTTTGCCGCGATGGCGCAGTCCATTGCGCGCTACGACGGCTTCGTCGAGAAGTTCGTGGGCGACGCAGTGATGGCGGTGTTCGGCGCGCCCCGCGCGCACGAGGACGACCCGCTGCGCGCCGTGGACGCGGCGCAGGACATGATGCAAGGCGTCGAGCAGCTGAGCGCGCAGTGGATGGCGCGCCTCGGACGGCCGGTCACGCTGCACATCGGCGTTCACACCGGCGCGGTGGTGGCCGGCAGCCTGGGCAGCGGCACTGGCGGCGCGTATGCGGTCACCGGCGATACGGTGAACACCGCGTCGCGATTGCTCACGGCCGCGGCGCCGGGCAGGGTGCTGGTGTCGGAAGCGACCCATGCAATGGTGAGGCACCGCTTCGAATTCGAGCCGCCCTCCGAACTGGCGCTACGCGGCAAGGCGGAGCCCCTGCGCGTGCATTGCCTGATCGGCGTGCGCACGGAACTGGCCTCCGCCCGCGGGCTCGCCGACCTCGGGCTCGCGGCGCCGATGGTCGGGCGCGGCGATGCGGTCGAACGTCTGCTGGCTGCGTTCGACCGCATGCAGGGCGGGAAGGCGCAGGTGGTCAGCGTCGTCGGCGAGGCCGGGGCCGGCAAGTCCCGGCTGCTCGCCGAGTTCTTCGCGCGCCTCGAAGGCGACGAACGTTTGGCGGCGACGGGCGTTCGTCGCGCCAACTGTTCATCGCTCGGCGAGCCCACCTATGGCACCTTCGGCGCGCTGTTTCGCGATGCGTACCGCGTGGATGCGGGGGAGTCATTGGAATCGGCCCGGCGCAAGCTGCAAGAGGGTTTGACGTCCCTCGGCGCCAACGCCGACGAAGCCGATGCAGTGGGGAAGGTGCTGAACTACCTGCTCGGCATCCAGGACACGAAGCCGCGCGACATCGAACCCGAGCAACTCCAGCGCCAGATCACCCTGGCAGCACGGGCGCTGATCGAGCGCCGGCTGTCGCAGCAACCGGTGATGGTCGTGGTCGACGATCTGCACTGGGCCGATGCGGCGTCCGTCGATCTGCTGGGCGAGGTGGTCGACCAACTCGCGGACCGGCCGTTGATGGTGCTGGTCTTTCAGCGTCCCGATGCGCGTTCGCTGCGCACCGAGCGAGCCGAACCCTCCGTGATCGAGCTGGGTCCGCTCCACGAGCAGGAGTCTCGATCGCTCGTGCGTCACCTGCTGGAAGCGTCCGCGGACGATGACCTGGCGCCCGTGCTCGATTTCGTCGCGGCGCGTGCCGGAGGCAACCCGTTGTTCGTCGAGGAGATCGTTCGCAGCCTGGCCGGGCGCGGCCTGCTGGTGAAAAAGGAAGGGCGCTGGGTCTGCGAGGACCCGTGCGACAGCGTGGATGTTCCGCCGACGCTGTACGGTCTGCTGTTGTCGCGCATCGACGGATTGGGCGTGGACGACCGGCGGGTGCTTCAAGAAGCGGCGGTGTGGGGAGTCGGGTTCGACGGCGCGCTGTTGCAACGCATCGCGAGCGAGCCGCGATCGGTCGAAGCTTCGTTGCATCGGCTCGCGGCGGCCGACCTCATCCGGGCCGATGGGCAAGGCTGGTGCTTCACCCATGCGCTGCTGCACGAAGTGGCCTATCAGAACCTGCTGCTCTCGCGGCGCACCGAACTCCACCAACGTGCCGGCTTCGCGCTGGAATTCGTGCTGGGCGTCGACGCGCAGGCGCCCATCGACGAGCAGGCGCGCAGCCCCCTGCGTCTGGTCGAGCTGGAGGCGCTGGCGCACCATTGGAGCCTGTCGCCGGACAAGGCACGCGGGGCTCGCTACCTCGTGGCCGCCGGCGACTGGGCGCGCGCCGTCTACGCCAACGACGACGCCATTCGCCACTACGAACGCGCGCTGCACACGCTGGACGAATCGACGGTCGACACGGTGGCCGCGAAGGCCGAGGTCGAGACGGCGGAACTCGACGCGCGCGAGCGCCTGGCCGACCTGTTCGGCCTGCAGGGGCGGCGCACCGATGCGCTCGCCCAATATGCGGTTGTCCAGCGCGCGGACGAACGGCGAGACGATCCGGTCCGCACCGCGCGCGTGTTGCGCAAGACGGGCGGCCTGCACTGGGAGGCCGGCGAGCGCGAGCGCGCCAGCGCCTGCTTCAGCGCCGGTCTCGACCGCCTGGGCGAAGAAGGCGACCGGATCGAACGCGCGCACCTGTTCCAGGAGATGGGCCGGCTGGCTTTCCGGGCCGGCGACAACGACACCGCGCTGGCGCTGGCTCAGCGCGCCCTGGCGGAGGTGCCTTCCGAGCCCACGGGCCGCGAGCGGGAGGCCAGCGTCGTGCGCGCCGAGGCCTGCAACACGCTCGGCGTGGCACTGGCACGGCTGGGACGGCCTGCCGAGGCGGTGGAGCATGTCGAACGCAGCGTCGCGCAGGCCGAGGCGAACAATATGCTGCAGGCGGCCTGCCGCGGCTACACCAACCTGGGCGTGCTGTATGCATCGCTCGACCCGCAGCGCAGCATCGAGACCTGCCTGCGCGGCCTGGAAACTGCCCGGAAAGTGGGCGACCTCGGCTTCCAGTCACGGCTCTACGCGAATCTCGCGGTCGCCTATTGCGCGCTGACCAACCGCTGCGAGGCCGAGGGCATCGAGGCTGCGCGTGCCGCCGCCAGCCTCGATCGCCGCCTGGGACTGCTCGATCACCTTGCGGTGCCGCTGATCGTGCTGGGCCAGATCTATCAGTGCCATGGCGATAGTGCGCGCGCCTTCGCTTCTTACAAGGAAGCGTTGCAATTGGCCGAGAGGATCGACGAGCCTCAACTGCTCTTTCCCTGCTACGATGGTTTGGCTACGCTGTACCTCGATGCCGGGCGCCCCGCACAGGCGGAAACCTACCTCGCCCTGGCACAAGCGGTATGCGAGCGCGCCGGCCTCGAGCCCGACGCCCTGATGGTGCTTCCGTTCCTCTGCTGAACCTGCCTGAAGGAGCCTCGACATGGCATTCGTGATGAATCATCCCGTGGCGCCGGGCGACCCGGCCCCCGACTTCTCCCTTCCGGCAGTCGCCGGGCCCGAGACCGTTTCGCTCGCCGACTACCGCGGACGCAGCCCGGTGTTCCTCGCGCTGATGGTGGGTCTGTGGTGCCCGTTCTGCCGACGACAGCTCGTCCAGCTCGGCGCGCTCGAACAGAAGCTGAAGGCGGTGGGAGTCGAGACACTGGCCGTCGTGGCGACCGAGCCCGAAAACGCGCGGCTGTACTTCAAGTTCAGGCCGACGCGGCTGCGCCTGGCATCCGACCCAGAGCTGTCGACCCACCGCGCCTTCGGGGTTCCGAAGCCCGAGTCGACGCCCGAGCTGCTCCAGCAGCTGGATGAGGTCCGAGTCAATCCTTTCGGTGATCTGCCCGAACCGCTGCCGATTTCCCAGGCGGCCAAGGTGATCGGCGAACTCGACGGCTACGCCTGCACGCCGACCGACCTGGGTGAAGTCGACAAGCAATGGCCGCAACTGAAGGCGCAGTTCATGATCGATCGCGACGGCATCGTGCGCTGGGCGGAAATCGAGTGCGCCGCAGAGGGCTTGCCCGGCATCGGCAAGCTGCCCTCCGAAGACGTGATCCTCGGCGCGGCGCGCGCCTGCGCTGCCTGAGGCGCACGCGGGCCTGATTCACGCGGGGCCGCGCACGGCGATGGGACAATCCTGCCCATGACTAGCCCAGCCGACACCCTCACCATCACCCGCCCCGATGACTGGCACCTGCACGTGCGCGACGGCGCCGCGCTCCAAGCCGTCGTGCCGCATTCCGCACGCCAGGTCGGCCGCGCGCTGATCATGCCGAACCTGCGCCCGCCCGTGACCACGGCGCAGCAGGCCATCGACTACCGTGCACGCATCCTCGAAGCGGTGCCCGCTGGTGTCCGCTTCGAGCCAGTGATGTCGCTCTATCTCACGGACAAGCTCGCGCCCGATGAAATCGAGCGCGCCGCAGCGGCAGGCGTGCGAGCACTCAAGCTCTACCCCGCAGGCGCGACCACCAACAGCGATGCCGGCGTGACCGACATCCGCAAGACCTACGCCACGCTGGAAGCGATGCAGAAGCACGGCCTGCTGCTGCTCATCCACGGCGAAGTCACGGATCCGGCGATCGACCTGTTCGACCGCGAGGCCGTGTTCATCGACCGCGTGATGATCCCGCTGCGTCGCGACTTCCCCGAACTCAGGGTGGTGTTCGAGCACCTCACGACGAAGGAGGGCGCCCAGTACGTGCGCGATGCGAGCCGCTTCACCGCCGCCACCATCACCGCGCACCATCTGCTCTACAACCGCAACGCCATCTTCACCGGCGGCATCCGACCGCACTACTACTGCCTGCCGGTGCTCAAGCGCGAGACGCATCGCGTGGCGCTGGTCGAGGCTGCGACCAGCGGCAGCGACCGCTTCTTCCTGGGCACCGACAGCGCGCCGCATCCCGCACACCTCAAGGAGCATGCGTTGGGCTGCGCCGGCTGCTACACAGCGCTCACCGCGATCGAGCTGTACGCCGAGGCCTTCGACAACGCGGGTGCGCTCGACAAGCTGGAAGGTTTCGCGAGCTTCCATGGCGCCGACTTCTACGGCCTGCCGCGCAACGCCGACACCATCACGCTGCGCCGCGAAAGCTGGACCGTCCCCGAGACGGTGCCTTATGGCGACGCCACACTGAAGCCGCTGCGCGGCGGCGAAACGGTCGCCTGGAGGCTCGCGTGAACACGCCGCCGCGTGTGATGCTGCTGATCGACGCCGACAACGTCTCCGCCGACGTGATCGAGCAGGCCGTGGAGCGGACGATGACCGAGCACGGCGCCATCCATGTGCGGCGCGCCTACTGCAACGCGGAGACCGCGATGAAGCAGCAAGGCCTGTTCAAGCGGCTTTCGGTGCGGCCCATGGTGAATCTCTCCGCCGGCAAGAACAGCACCGACATCGCGCTCGCGGTCGACGCCATGGATCTCGCAGTGGCCGAGCGACCGGACATCGCGGTGCTGGTGTCTTCCGATTCGGACTTCGCGCCGCTCGTGATCCGGCTGCGCGAAAAAGGCTGCCGCGTCTGCGGCATCGGCCAGCAGGGCAAGACCGGCGACGACACGGTGGCGATCTACGACAGCTTCATCGATCTCCAGCACCATCAGGCACCGAAGGCGGCGGTGGCGAAGACCGCTGCCAAGCGGGCCCCGCGGCGCGTGAAGGCCGTGGCGCCCAGGGCCGCGCCGCCCGCGCCGGTGTTGCCTGAAGAGGTCATCCGCATCCTCGACGCGGTCGCCGAACTGGGCATGGGCAACAAGGTGGAACTCAACGTGGCTGCGGAACGGCTGCGCGCCGCGAAGCTGCTGGGCAAGAGCGCGAGTTCGCCGAAGCTCTTCAAGAAACACCCCGAGCTGTTCCTGCTGACACCGGAGAAGACGCCCAACAAGGTGCAGTACGTCGGCCCCGTGCCGTCGTGAATCCCGCCGACGCCGCGCAGCCTTGGTTGGCCCCCTACGCGCCACGAGCCGCGCGCGTTCTGGAGAGCGCCGGGCAGGGCGCCGGCGTGGCGGAAACCCTGTCCGCCGAGTCGGTCGCCATCGACCTGCCCGCCGGTCCGCTGCGATTCGTGCCGGGGGACAGCGCACCGGTCGGCGAAGCGTATGAAGCCTTCATTTTTCGCACCGCATGCGTCCCGACGCGCGACAACCTGCACGATCTTTTCAACGGCCTGGTCTGGCTGCATTTTCCGCAAGCCAAGCGGCGCCTCAACGAATTGCAGGCGACCGAGATCGCGCGTGCCGGCGTCGGCGCCACGCGCGGCCCGTTGCGCGATGCGCTGACCCTGTTCGATGAAAACGGCGCCGTGCTCGAAGCGCCGCCCGCGTTGTGGGAGGCGCTCATCGCGCGGGACTGGCAGCGGCTCTTCGTCGCCCGGCGTGGGTTGTGGCGCGAGGCGCGCCTGCTCGTCTTCGGCCATGCGCTGCTCGAGAAGCTGGCGTCGCCGAGGAAGGCGGCCACCGCGCATGTCCTGATGGGACCGGGGGATATTCCCTCGATCAAGGCCGACGATGCATCCATCATCTCGGCCCTGGACTCGGCGCATCTTGCGACCAAGCCTTTCGTGCCGCTGCCAGTGCTGGGTGTGCCCGGCTGGTGGAAGCAAAACGAGAACTTTTCCTTCTATGATGACTCGGAGGTCTTTCGTCCGCGCAGGGTCCCAGAACCAAGTCCAACCCAAACGGCCCTGCAGGGTGGCGCTTGAAGAGCGCCGCCCGGCCCCCATCTGTGCACCTCGTTTCCCCACGGAGAATCCAACTTGAAACGCATCCTTCTGTTTGTCCTGACCAACGTCATGGTGGTGGCGGTGCTGGGCGTCGTCGCCAGCCTGCTCGGCGTCAACCGCTTCCTCACGGCGAACGGGCTGAACCTCACGGCGCTGCTGGGCTTCGCGCTCATCATGGGCTTCGGTGGCGCAATCATCTCGCTGCTCATCAGCAAGCCGATGGCCAAGTGGTCGGCCGGCGTGCGGATCATCAACGACCCGCAATCGCCCGACGAGGCCTGGATCGTGCAGACCGTCAAGAACTTCGCCGACAAGGCCGGCATCGGCATGCCCGAGGTCGGCATCTTCGAGGGCGAGCCCAACGCCTTCGCCACCGGCGCGTTCAAGAACTCGTCGCTGGTGGCCGTGTCGACCGGGCTGCTGCAGAACATGACGCGCGAAGAGGTCGAAGCCGTGATCGGCCATGAAGTCGCGCACGTCGCCAACGGCGACATGGTCACGATGACGCTCATCCAGGGCGTGATGAACACCTTCGTCGTGTTCCTGTCGCGGGTGATCGGCTATGCGGTCGACAGCTTCCTGCGCCGCAACGACGAGCGTTCTTCCGGTCCCGGCATCGGTTACTTCGTGACCACCATCGTGCTCGACATCGTGCTCGGCTTCGCCGCCGCGATCGTGGTGGCGTGGTTCTCCCGCCAGCGCGAATTCCGCGCGGATGCCGGTGCCGCGCAGCTGATGGGCCGCAAGCAGCCGATGATGAACGCGCTGGCCCGCCTGGGCGGCCTGCCGGCCGGCGAACTGCCGAAGTCGGTCGAGGCGATGGGCATCACCGGCAAGCTCGGCAGCCTGTTTGCAACGCACCCGCCGATCGAGGAGCGCATCGCTGCGCTCCAGAACGCACAGGGCTGATCGGCCGCTGCAGCAAAAAAGCCGCCTTCGGGCGGCTTTTTCGTGGGCGGGGCCGAACGTATCAGTCGGCTTGCGTGATGCCGAACGCCACCGCTTCGGCCACCCTGATCCCATCGACCCCCGCCGACAGGATGCCGCCCGCGTAGCTCGCGCCTTCGCCGGCCGGATACAGCCCGCGCACGTTGAGGCTCTGGTAATCCTCGCCGCGCGCGATCTTGATGGGCGAGGACGTGCGCGTCTCGACGCCGGTCAGCACGGCGTCGTGCAGGTCGAAGCCCTTGATCTTGCGTCCGAAGGCCGGGAAGGCTTCGCGCATCGCCTCGATGGCATACGCGGGCAGCGCGGCGTGGAGGTCGCCCGGCGTCACGCCCGGCTTGTACGACGGCTCGACGCTGCCGAGCGCCGTCGACGGCTTGCCCGCGACGAAGTCGCCGACCAACTGGCCCGGCGCGCGGTAGTCGCCGCCACCGAGCACGAAGGCGTTGGATTCCAGCTGACGCTGCAGCGCGATACCCGCCAGCGCCGGGCCGATGCGGCCGTCTTCCCAGCCCGGATAGTCGCGCGGCTCGATGCCCACCACGATGCCCGCATTCGCATTGCGTTCGTTGCGCGAGTACTGGCTCATGCCATTGGTCACGACGCGGCCTGGCTCGCTGGTCGCGGCCACCACCGTGCCGCCCGGGCACATGCAGAAGCTGTAGACGGAGCGGCCATTGCCCGCGTGGTGCACCAGCTTGTAGTCGGCCGCGCCGAGCAGCGGATGGCCGGCGTGCCGGCCCCAGCGGGCGCGATCGATCAGACCCTGAGGATGCTCGACACGGAAGCCGATCGAGAAGGGCTTGGCCTCGATGTGCACGCCGCGCTCGTGCAGCATCTCGAAGGTATCGCGCGAGCTGTGGCCGAGCGCCATCACCACGTGGTCGGCGCGCATCTCGCTGCGCTCGCCGGTGCGCTGGTCGAGCACGGTGAGTCCGCGCAGGTGCTTGCCCTTCGGACCGTCCTCGATCAGCACGTCGACGACGCGCTGCTCGAAGCGGATCTCGCCGCCGAGCGCGACGATCTGCTCGCGGATGTTCTCCACCACCTTCACCAGCTTGAAGGTGCCGATGTGCGGGTGCGCGACGTAGAGGATCTCCGGCGGCGCGCCGGCCTTGACGAACTCTTCCATCACCTTGCGGCCGAGGAAGCGCGGATCCTTGATCTGGCTGTAGAGCTTGCCGTCGGAGAAGGTGCCGGCACCGCCTTCGCCGAACTGCACGTTCGACTCCGGATTGAGCACGCTCTTGCGCCACAGGCCCCAGGTGTCCTTAGTGCGCTGGCGCACGCTCTTGCCGCGCTCCAGCACGATGGGCTTGAAGCCCATCTGGGCCAGAACCAGCGCGGCGAAGATGCCGCAGGGACCGAAGCCGATCACCACCGGCCGCAGAGGCAGTTCAGCCGGAGCCTGCGCCGGTGCGCGCCATGTCATGTCGGGCGTGGGGCCGACGCGCGGGTTCTCCGCGAACCTGGCAAGGACCTGGGCTTCGAGCGCCGGATCGGCCAGCGCAACGTCGACGATGTAGACCTGCAGCAGATCGGCCTTGCGGGCGTCGAAGCTGCGCTTGAAGACGTAGATGTCGCTCACCGCCTCGGGGGAAATGCCCAGCGTGGTGGCGACGGCCTTCGGGAGTGCCGCACTGTCGTGGTCGAGCGGCAGTTTGATTTCGGAGATTCTCAGCATGTCGTGGGCTTGTGTTTATCAAGCAGGGACGCCGATTATCGGCAACGCTGCGTGGCGCTGCCGGTGCGGGGTCAGGCCGGCAGGAAGCCGTCGACCGACAGGTAGCGCTCGCCGGTGTCGTAGTTGAAGCCCAGCACCACGGCGTTGGGCGGCAGCGAGGGCAGCTTCTGCGCGATCGCGACGAGGGTCGCGCCGGACGAGATGCCGACCAGCATGCCTTCCTCGCGGGCGCAGCGGCGCGCCATTTCGCGCGCGGGTTCGGCATCGACCTGGAGCACGCCGTCGAGCAGCTCGGTATCGAGATTCTTCGGGATGAAGCCCGCGCCGATGCCCTGGATCGGATGAGGCGATGGCTGGCCGCCGGAGATCACGGGCGAGGCCACCGGCTCGACCGCGAAGACCTGCAGCTTCGGCCACTTCTTCTTGAGCACTCGGGCGCAGCCGGTGATGTGGCCGCCAGTGCCCACGCCGGTGATCAGCACGTCGATGCCCTCCGGAAAGTCGGCTGCGATTTCCTCAGCCGTGGTGCTTTCGTGCACCGCCACGTTGGCCGGGTTGTTGAACTGCTGCGGCATCCATGCGCCGGGGGTGCCGGCGACGATTTCCTCGGCGCGGGCGATCGAGCCTTTCATGCCCTTTTCGCGCGGCGTGAGGTCGAAGGTCGCGCCATAGGCCAGCATCAGCCGGCGGCGCTCGACCGACATGCTGTCGGGCATCACGAGGATCAGCTTGTAGCCCTTGACGGCCGCGACCATCGCAAGGCCGATGCCGGTGTTGCCGGACGTAGGCTCCACGATCGTGCCGCCGGGCTTCAGCGCGCCGGACCGCTCGGCATCCTCGACCATCGACAGCGCGATGCGGTCCTTGATGGAACCGCCCGGGTTGGCCCGCTCGGACTTGATCCAGACCTGTTGCGTCGCGTGGCCGAACAGGCGCTGGATGCGGACGTGCGGCGTGTTGCCGATGGTTTGAAGAATGGTGTTTGCCTTCATGCAATCTCCTTGGGCCCGGGGGAACAGAATTGGACCGCCATTGTGGCGATAATCGCCCGGTGAAGCACGCCGGACCGCCGCTGGTGCATGTCTCGAAAGAGCGCACTGGAGGAACGTCCGGACTGCACAGGACAGCGCAGGAGCTAACGGCTCTCCACCGTGAGGTGAGGATCAGAGCAACAGAGACGAGTCGGCCGGGGGCAACCCAGGCCGGGTGAAACGGGCAATCTCTGCGCGCAGCAACACCAAGTAGGCCAGCGTCGATGTGGTTCCGCAGAGCTGGCGGGTAGGTGGCACCGAGCCGTTTGGCGACAAACGGCCCAGAGTAATGGCGGTCACGCCGAGGTCTCGCAAGTGGCCTTGGTGCACAGAATCCGGCTTATAGGCGGGCTTCACACTTTTCATCGCCGTCCCCGAGTGAACTGGGGGTCTCAAGTTTGAGGCTGAACTTAGGCAAACCGCTAGGACAACTAGGCGGCTAGTGGACAGGCCCTGAAAGAAACTTTTCCTTGAGCCGAGCGAGGCGGGGGTCAGTACGATGGTCGGGCCGATGGGCTCAACCGGGACACCACCCCGAAGGGCAATGCTGGATGCGCCGCGTAGGCGTACGAGCAGTTCCCTGTGGTGCTCCTGAAACCTCGGATGCATCGTCGCCCATTCTGGTGACTGGCCGAGTGGTGGGGCCGCATTCGAGGACAGCCATGCCCGACTACGGCGAGGACGCACGCCTGTACGAGCCGAACCAGTACCCCTACCCACGTTACCTTCCACGCCAGTGGGCGCACGCGATGGTCATTCGCAGCGCCGACCTATGCATCGACGCTCTGCGCTTCTATCGAGAGAATGAGGCCAGTTCCGTCTGCCAAGAGACCATCGACGAGGGCATCGCCTCGGGGGCGATGGACTTCATCGCGGACGACTCCACCGACAAGGGGGTGGGCTCCCGTCAGGCCAAGAACTACATCGCCGCGTACAAGAACATTCTGGAACTCGGTTCCAGAAGCGATTTCGGGGGCTGGTCCGCGCGCAAGAGTGCCACCTATAAGGCGGAGGCCGCATGAAGATCGAGCCGACCCGCGAGTTCATAAGCGCGTAGGAAGCTGCGTTCATCCTTGGCTACAAGGACGCCAATGCGCTCTATATCGCCAAATACCGCCGCAAGTCGTATCTACCGCAGCCCTATAAATTCGGGCGCGCATTGAAATTTAGACAATCCGAAGTGTTAGCCGCAATTAAGCCGGTCACCACGTAATTAGGTGGGTGGTGGGTAGTTAATCAATTCGATGTGGTTCTTTCGGGAGCGTGCTATCCCTATTCGATAGTTAATCTCATGCAGAGCCATATGTGAGTTGACGACGAACCGAAGCCATTCGGAAAGTGGCAGCACCGGGACGTGGGCAAGCGCGAGTTTCATTATGGAGAACGATTTCATGGCCGCGGCTCTGCTCGAAGGGGTGCCGCTCGACTATGAGCTAAAGATATTTAAGCTCAGATTCAAGGGGGAAAAACCATGCTTTCCTACATCCGAAAAGGGCTGCTTCGAGCATTGAGCCAGAATTGCTTGAAAGGTCAGTCGTAGACGGAGTTTGGCCAAGAATTGCTAATACTGTCTAGTCGCTTTGCCTAGTGACGGCCAGCTAAGTTACTGTCCTGCAAGGACAATCTTGACGCGACGTTCTTCACGTTGAGCCGCCGCGCCATATCTCGGGCTAATCCTCCGGTCAATGGCTTGACTCAATTCCAATCAACCATCCAGCCTCCAGCCACAGTATGGGAGGTGAGGTCGGTCGGCAGCTGAGTTGAATGCGGAGCATTCACGGCGGTGGGGGCCATCCGGCGGCTGTGTCCGCCGTCAGGTCGAATATGCATTGCATGCAAAATATGCAGCGCTACATGCCTTTATGCCAAGGCAGCACAAATGTCGGTTGACTTGCCGCTCGTCGTTAAAATCGTGAATACTTGGTTAGCGTCAATTGTGAATGAGACCCGCCCCACATAAAGCGTGGTGGTCGGACCCGGCGGCACGTCGGTTGGGTACATTATGAGGACGTTATGCCCCATAATTGACATCGTAGAAGTGGCATCAGAATTGTTGTAAGCTGTCTTAGTTACCGACCCGCTCGACTTCAATGTGAGAACGTTCGCTGGCTTTGAGACATTGGTGAACGTCAGTTGAAAACCTTTGCCCCCTGTTATCGACTTCACAACTTTGCCGTTTTCGTCTAGCCATTCCTTGGTCACAAGATTGCCACCTGTGCCCTGAGCCCTCAGGTCAAAGTTCGGGCACGCAGTTCCCTTGGGAATAACGTAATCGAAGTCGGCTGCTAAAGCGGGGCCTGCTAGACCCAATACGGCAGCGAAGGCAAAAGCAGTGGCCCGCACGGGCCGTGCGTTAAATAGTGCTCTCATGGGAATCCCCTCCAAGTTGGTGGAGTGGCAGTGTCATCCCGATTTTCTAAATGCGATGAGAACTTTTGGGTGCTTTTTGTAAGTACGGTGAAATTTGAAGTCCCGTGCATAAAATTGCCCAAAGCTGGTGCATCGGCTTCGTCTTCGGTGCGTATTTATGTTAATTTAACGGTAATATTATTTACGAAATTCAATTTGCGCTCATTTGGCAAAAAGACTAGACGTTTCTCGATGCACGGCGTATATAGCGCCCCTCTCGAATTGGAGTCTCCAATGCCCTATTCCCAATTACTCATCCCCCGAGGCAATGGACCTCCTCGGCGCGCCGGGATTTAAGCTCCGTCTACAACAGGCTATCCAACGCGGCGATTGCCCGAGCCCTTAGCCAGACCCCGAAAAGAGTAAATTTTCGGAAGGCGGGCTTCACACCTTTTTTGCCTCGCCCCCAGGCTTCGCGCACTTCGTTTCGCTTCGCTAACCTCCTGCCGGGCGCGGCGGCCCTTCCGAACAGGTCCGGCCGTTCCGGCGGACCTCTTTCCCCTGTTAAAAGCGTTCGGTGGGGGTCAGGTAGCGCCACTGGTTGGGGAGCAGGCCGGCCAAAGGGACTCGGCCTATCCGGATACGCTTCATGGCGAGGATCTGGAGGCCGGCGTCGTCGCAGATGTGGGCGATCTGACCGGGGCGGGCGCCTTTGAGCGCGAAGCGCAGGCCGGTGTGGCCTTCGGCTTGCTGGCCGATGCTGACGCGGGCGGGCGAGCGTTCGAGGCGCGCCAGGGTTTCGGGACCGACCGGGCCGGCGACGTCGACCATGACCTCGTGTTCGAGGATGCCGGCGTCTTCCTGCAGCTTGCGCTCGACGCGCCACTCCTGGGTGAAGACGACGAGGCCGCTCGCGCCGGTTTCCAAGGGTGTCATGCAGCGCTGCGCCGCGACGTGGCGCGGCAGGAAGCGCAGGCCGGCGCGTTCGGGTTCGTGATGGTTGGCAGCCACCAGCAGGCGGTGGGCGTTGTCGGTGGGCATGCCGGCGGGCTTGTGAAGCAGCAGGGTGACGGGCACCACGGGCTGCGGCCGAGCGCCGGCTTCGATTTCGACCGACTGTTCGGGGCGCACGCGCGATTGCGGCAGCAGCGTCGGTTCGCCGTCGACGCGCACGGCGCCGTTTTCGATCAGCAGTTCCGCCTCGCGCCGGGAACATCCGGCGAGCGCGGCGACGCGCTTGGCCAGGCGGATGCCTTCGTCGGCTTCGGTCACAGGGGCATCCTCATGGCTGGGTCAATTGCTGGATGCGCTCGATGTGCGCCGCCAGCGAGCGAGCCGCCACGGGCCACATGCGTTCGGGGACGTCGCTGTAGGCGATGGGCAGCCAGTCCTCCGGCGTGCCCTCGGGCAGTTCGCGCATGGCGGCGGCGATCTTGGCTTCGCGCTTCAGGCGGTGCGCCTTCAGGTAGGCGATCGCAGCACGCGCCTCGCCCAGCACGTAGCCGTGGGCGGGCAGGATGAACGCGACGCCGCCCGCGGCGCAGGTGGCGTCCAGCTTGTCGAGCGAATCGAGATAGGCGTTCATGTTGCCGTCCGGCGGATCGACCACGGTCGTGCTGCCGTTGAGCACGTGGTCGCCGGAGAACAATAGGCCGTCTTCCTCGAGAACCAAGCACAGGTGGTTGGCCGCATGGCCCGGGGTGTGCACCACGCGCAGGGTGTGGGTGTGCGCCGCGGCTTCTTCCTTGGCGGCGGACGCCTGCGGGGACAGGACCAGGCGCTCGCCGTCCTTCAGCTCGCGATCGGGCGTGAACCGCGCCGTGGAGCGTGCCGTCGGCGCGGAGGCCAGCCCGAGAATGGGTGGCTGGGTCTTGCACAGCTTTTGCAAGGGCAGCGCGCCGGGCGAATGGTCAGCATGCGAATGGGTGCAGACGATCATGCGGATGTCGCCACGCGTCGTGCGCCACAGGCGGCCGATATGGTCGAAGTCGTTGGGCCCCGGATCGATGACGACGTAGCCGGTGGCGGCGTCCCCAACGATGTAGCTGTTGGTGCCGGGGCCGGTCATCGCGCTCGGGTTGGGCGCCGTCAGGCGCTGCACGTTCTTCAGCAAGGGCACGGGATGTTCGCACTGCCAGTCGAGCGCGTGCACGATCTGGCCGTCGGGGCTGACCATCGCGAGCTCGCCGTAGGGCGAGTCGGTTTCCATGTAGCGCGCTTCCTGTCCTGCGAGCATCCCGGCGCGCGGACAACTGGTCCACAACGGGCCTTCGCCGGCAGGGCGGTTGGCGCAGGCGTCGAGCACGGCGTCGACCGTCTTGTAGGCGGCCAGCCTTTCGAGCGTGCGCAGCGTCGGGTAGATCATGAAGAAGGTGCCAGCCGCGTGGCGCTCCAGCGCATCGGCGGGCCGCACCCAGCAGGGCTCGAACTGCTCGGTCTCGTCGGCCGCCGGCGTCTGGCCTTCAGGCATGCGGGCGACGAGGAAGGGCACGTCGAAGCGCTTGGGCAGGTCGCGGTCGGTGATCCAGTGCGCGAATGTGTAGACCTTGTCGGTCGACAGCAGCAGGCCGCGTTCGACGCACTGGTCGGCGAAGGCCACGGTGGTCGTGGCGGTGCTGCGGTCCATGACGGCGACTTCCTCGGCGCTCACCGGCCGGCCGTCGGGGTGGTGAGCGAGCAGCACGCCCAGTTCCTCGAAGCTCTCGCGGACGGCGGCGATGGCCTGCGTGAGCTGCACCCGGCTCTGCGTGCGGCGGCGCGTGGCGATGGCGCGCGCGGTCGTGTCGCCTTCATCGATGCGCCCGCCAGGGAACACGTAGGCGCCTGGCGCGAAGCTTGCAGTCGATGAGCGCCGCGTCATCAATACCTCGACGCCTTCCGGCGTATCGCGCAGCAGCAATACGGTCGCGGCGGCACGCACGGGCGCCGGTTCGCGTTGGGGATGAATCAGTTGGGTGGGGCGTACCATGGGTCGCGATTATCGGGAGTGGGGTGAAAAGTCCGCGTGCGGCGACCGTGTGCATAAGCTTCTACACGATCCTTCATGAGCAAAACGCCACAATTCCGGCCTGCTCATCCGTCTCGAAAGACTGTCATGTCCGATTCTCTCTCCAGCCGCGCGCGGCGTCTTGTCGCGCTCTCGGCCATTGCGCTGTGCGGCGCGGCGCCCGTGGCCCTTGCGCAGCCCGATTGGCCCCAGCAGCCCGTCACCATGATCATGGGATTCCCGGCCGGTTCCGGCGTCGACGTCGTGGCCCGTGCCATCCAGGAGCCGCTGCAGCACAAGCTCGGCCAGCCGGTCATCATCGACTACAAGTCGGGCGCGGCCGGCAACATCGCCAGCGAGTACGTGGCGCGGGCCAGGCCTGATGGCTACACGCTCGCCTTCGGCACCGCGGCCACGCACGGCAGCAATGCGGCGCTCTACAAGAAGCTGCCCTTCGATGTCGAAGCCGACTTCATCCCGGTAGCGCCCGTGCTCGACGTGTCGAACGTGCTCACCATCAACGCCGACGTGATGAACGTGAAGACGCTCAAGGAGTTCGTCGATCTGGTGAAGGCGAATCCCGGAAAGTACAACTACGCGTCCACCGGCAACGGCGCGGGCACGCACATGGCCTTTGCCGAATTCAATTCACGCCTGGGCCTGGACATGGTGCACGTGCCCTACAAGGGCGGTCCCGAGGCCATCACCTCCGTCGTCCGTGGCGAGACCTGCTGCATCATGAACCAGGTGCAGACCGTGCTCCCGCAGTACAAGGCGGGCAAGGTGCGCTTGTTGGGCGTCACCACGGCGAATCCGGTGGCGGCCATCAAGGAAGTGCCGACCATCGCATCGAGTGGCATCCCGGGTACCAAGGGTTTCGACAGCTCGATCTGGTTCGGCATCTTCGCGCCCAAGGGCACCGACCCGCGCATCGTCGACAAGCTCAACATCGCCATCAAGTCCGTGCTCGAGCAGCCCGAACTCCGCGAGAAGTTCGAAGGCCAGGGCAACACCGTGCGCATCGAGACGCCCGCACAGTTCAAGCAGACCGTTCACGACAATCGCGTGAAATGGGCCGAGGTCGCCAAGGCCGCCAACATAAGCATCGACTGAGCGAGCAGGGCCGACGGATCAACTCTTGCTGTGCGACTTCTTGTAGTCCTGGATCTTTTCCTTCAACTCGGTGTACTGCTCGCAGGGTAGCCAGCACAGTTTGTCGAGCGCCTTCAGATGCTTCTCCGCGTCCTCGACGCGGCCGACCTGCAGATAGGCCTCGCCCATGTATTCGTGGGCGTCCCGGTGTTTGGGATTGAGCTGCAGCGCTCTTTCGTAGTGCTTGAAGGAGTTGTCCATGTCGCCCGTGTGGCGGTAGGCGAAGCCCAGCAGGTTCCACGCGTCCGCGTTGTTCGGATCTATCTGGATGACCAGCGTCAGGCGCCCGATGGCGTCGGTCCATTGTTCCGACTTGATCGCGGCCTGCCCGGCGACATAGTTGGGATCGAGGTTCTTCACCTCGGTCCCGCCTCCGCCGCCCCCGCCGCCTCCACCACCCCCACCACCGCCGCCGCCGCCGCCGCCGCCGCCGCCCGCGGGCCAGGCAGGAAGGCTCAGGAAAACGAGGCACGCCGCCGTTGCCAATGCTCTCTTGCGCATGATGAGTGCTCCAGGTCGTTCCTCCCCGCCCCGCCTCGCGAATCGCTGTTGGCTTTGGCTGCATTCGAATCCTGCGGTGAACAGGTGTCAACACCCGGATGCGACATGTGACAGCGCCGCGCGCGCTCCCTAGAATGAAGCGATGAGGTCCGCCAGAACATGGTTGATGGGACTGGTCCTCCTCGCCGTCGCGGCGGGAGTGGTCCAAGCCCAAGCCGTGCCTCCCGCCGCCTCGACCGGACGACCCGGCCGCGTCGTTCTGATGGATCTCGACGGCGCCATCGGTCCGGCCTCCGTCGACTACGTGCGCCGCGGGCTCAAGCTGGCTGCGGCGGAGAACGCGCGGCTGGCCGTGATCCAGATCGACACGCCCGGCGGGCTGGACGCCTCGATGCGCAGCATCATCAAGTACATCCTTGCCTCGCCGGTCCCGGTCGCGACCTACGTCGCGCCGAATGGGGCACGCGCCGCGAGCGCAGGAACCTACATCCTTTACGCCAGCCACATCGCCGCCATGGCACCGGCCTCCAATCTCGGCGCCGCGACACCGGTCGCCATCGGCATGCCGACACCGGCCGCGCCGGCCGGCAAGCCGGAATCCTCCGGCAAGGGGCCGGATGACGCGATGACGGCCAAGCGCCTTGCCGATGCATCCGCCTACATCCGCAGCCTCGCGCAACTGCGCGGGCGCAATGCGGACTGGGGCGAACAGGCGGTGCGCGAATCGGTCAGCCTCTCGGCCCAGGAGGCGCTGCAGAAGAACGTCATCACCCTCATCGCGAAGGATGTGCCCGACCTGCTGAAGCAGGTCAACGGCCGCGAAGTCCGCACCGCCGAAGGCAACATGCGGTTGGCGACGCAGAACGCCGAGCTGCTGGTAATCGAGGCCGACTGGCGCAGCCGGCTGCTGTCGGTCATCACCGAGCCGAGCCTGGCGCTGATCCTGCTGATGCTGGGCGTCTATGGCCTGCTTTTCGAGTTCTCGAATCCGGGCTTCGTGCTGCCCGGCGTCGTGGGCGCCATCTGCCTCATGCTGGCGCTCTTCGGGCTGCAGATGCTGCCGGTCAACTACGCGGGGCTGGGGCTGATCCTGCTGGGCGTGGCCTTCCTCATCGCGGAGGCGTTCCTGCCGACCTTCGGCGTGTTGGGCATCGGCGGTGTCGCGGCGTTTTCGATCGGCGCGCTGCTCCTGATCGACAACGACGTGCCGGGCTTCGGCGTGCCGCTCTGGCTCATCGGATTGCTGGCCGTCGGTTCGGCGCTATTCATCCTCGTGATCGGGGGCGTGGCGGCCAGGACGCGTCGGCGTCCGCCGGCGGTTGGAGTCTCGACATTGGTCGGTGCCACCGGCGAACTGGTGGAGTTCGCGGACGGGGAAGGCTGGGCGCAGATCCAGGGCGACTATTGGAAGGTGCGCGGCGCGGAAGGTTTGCGCCCCGGCCGGCGTATTCGCGTGACCCGCGTGCAGGGCCTCGCCTTGCAGGTGGCCGAGGACATCCAGGAGAGCCCGGCCGGAGCGTGACGCATGTTCATCAACTTCAGCTTCGTGTTCATCGGCTTCATCGTCTTGTTGGGCGCGATGCTCGCAGCGGCGTCGCTGCGCATCCTGCGCGAGTACGAGCGCGGCGTGGTGTTCCAGCTGGGGCGTTTCTGGAAGGTCAAGGGGCCGGGCCTGGTGATCCTGATTCCCGGCATCCAGCAGATGGTGCGCGTCGGCTTGCGCGTGATGGTGCTCGACATTCCGAGCCAGGACCTGATCACCCGCGACAACGTCTCGGTGAAGGTGAACGCGGTGCTGTACTTTCGCGTCATCGACCCCGAGAAGGCCATCATCCAGGTCGAGAAGTACTTCGAGGCCACCAGCCAACTCGCGCAGACCACCTTGCGCGCGGTGCTGGGCAAGCACGAACTCGACGACCTGCTGGCCGAGCGGGAGCGGCTCAATCTCGACATCCAGAAGACGCTGGAGGCGCAGACCTTCGTCTGGGGCATCAAGGTGACCAACGTTGAGATCAAGCACGTGGATCTGAACGAAAACATGGTGCGCGCGATCGCGCGGCAGGCCGAGGCCGAGCGCGAGCGGCGCGCCAAGGTGATCCATGCCGAGGGCGAGTTGCAGGCCTCCGCGAAGTTGGCCGAGGCGGCCGAGATCCTGGGGCGCCATCCGCAGGCGCTGCAGCTTCGCTACCTTGAAACGCTCACCGTGATCGCGGCCGACAAGAACTCGACCATCGTGTTCCCGTTGCCGATGGACCTCATCGGGCTGTTGCTGCAGGGGGTGAACCGCAAGCCTGGAGGCTCCGACGCGTGAGGACGTGACGGGCCAGCTTCCACTCTAGCTCAGCGCACGAACGTGTCCAGGCCCTGCACCAGCCGCTTCGCAAGGCGCGGCTGCTTGAACTGCTCCAGCCACCAGTCCAGCGCACGGCCCTCATGGTCGCCGCGCCAGGCGACGTAGAGGAGGTTGGGCTCGCGCGGGTCGGCGGTGTTCTTCTCGACCAGTTCGCCGCGCTGCAGCAGCGAAGCGATGCGCTGCCGAGGCAGCCAGCCGACGCCGAAGCCTTCGCGCTGCGCCAGGATCTTCGCGTGCATGGTCGGCACGGCCAGCGTCGCCTGGCCGCCGTGGATGCCATAGGCGCTGCCTTCGGTGCTGCGCGACGAGTCAGCGACCACCACGGCGCGGTGGCTGGTGACGAGGTCGCGGCCCAGCGGCTCTTTCGCCTGGGCGAGCGGATGCCGCGGCGAAACGGCGAACACCCAATCCATCACGCCGAGTTCGAACCAGCGCAGCCCCTGGATGGCGGGCGGCTCGTTGGTGGCCCCGACGACGATGTCGGCGCGGCCGTCCCGCAGCGCCTCCCAGGTGCCTTTGAGGACTTCGTGCGTCACACGCAACGGGACGCCGGACTCCAGCGCATCGAAGGCGGCAATCACCGGGAGCAGCGACTCGAACTCGATGATTTCGTCGGTCACGATCCACAGACGATCCTCCCAGCCACTGGCGACCTGCCGAACACGCTGAGAGAGCCGCGACACATCCAGCGCCAGTCTCGTCGACTCCTGTGCGAGGAGTTGCCCGGCGGGTGTGAGCTGCAAGCGGTAGCGGCGGCGGTCGAACAGCAGTGCGTCGAATCTTTCCTCGAGCTGCCGGGCCGCATGCGAGATCGTCGAAGGCGCCTTCCCCAGCCGGGCGGCTGCGCGGGAGAGGCTGCCGCTTTCCCGAATGGCCTCCAGCAGTGCGAGTTCGTCATCTGACAGCATCTTCGGGTTCCTCGAACGGGTTGGGCGAGATCATGGCATGGTGGGCTCCACATGTTCGAAGCCTTCGCACGTGTTCGTCGCGGCCGTTGTACGTCAAAGAGGGCCTGAAAGCGGACCATTCACATCACGGTATATCCACCGCAACCACTGGAGTTCACACCATGAATCGCTTTCAAGACAAGACAGTCCTCGTCACCGGCGGCACGAGCGGCATCGGCCTCGCAGCCGCCAAGGCCTTCGCCGCCGAAGGCGCGCGGGTCATCGTCACCGGGCGCGACGCCGCGGGGCTGGAAAAGGCGCAGGCCGAACTTGGCCCGCGTGCCCTGGCCATCCGCAACGATGCGGGCGCGCCGGCATCGGCGAAGGAACTTGCGGCGGCCCTCTCCGGCCATGGCGTGAAGCTCAGCGCCGTCTTCCTCAATGCGGGCGTTGCCCGGTTCGCCGGCCTGGCGGATGTGACCGAAGCCTTCTGGGATGAGACCTTCGACATCAACGTCAAGGGCGTCTTCTTCCAGATCCAGGCGCTGACCCCGCTGCTGGACCAAGGCGCTTCCATCGTGATCAACGGCTCGATCAACGCGCACATCGGCATGCCGAACAGCGCCGTCTACGCCGCCAGCAAGGCGGCGGTCATCTCGCTGGCGAAGACGCTCTCGGCCGAACTGCTGCCGCGGGGCGCGAGGGTCAACGTGGTGAGCCCGGGCCCGGTGCATACGCCGCTCTACGGCAAGCTGGGCCTGGACTCGGCGGCGCTGGAAGCCACCGCTGCGCAGATCCAGGCGCAAATTCCGCTGGGCCGCTTCGGCACGCCGGATGAAATCGCGTCCACCGTGCTGCATCTGTCAGCGCCGGAGTCCGCCTTCATCGTCGGCACCGAAATCATCGTCGACGGCGGCATGAGCCAGCTCTGATCCGTGCGGCGCCGGCGCGAGCCCGTGGCAAGATGGTCCCGTCATCGTCATTGCCCGGGCTCTTCGCATGCTCATCAACTGCGTCGTCTACGAGGACGGCACCAAGCTCGCCGACATTCCGGTCTCGAAAATCAGCGATTACCTCTCGCTGCCCGGCTGCTTCGTGTGGGTGGCGCTGCACGATGCGACGCCTGAAGAACTGAACGAGCTTCAGGCCGAGTTCGGCCTGCACCCGTTGGCGGTCGAGGATGCCCAGCATGGCCATCAGCGGCCGAAGGTCGAGGAGTACGAGGATTCGCTCTTCGCCGTCATGCACCTGCTGGCGCCGGGTGACCCGGAGGCGGCAAGGCTGGGCATCGGGGAGATCGATGTCTTCGTCGGGCACAACTACGTGGTGTCGGTGCGCAATCGCAGCGAGCACGGCTTCGTCGAAGTGCGCGAGCGCTGCGAGCGGGAACCCGAGTTGCTCAGGCACGGCCCGGGCTTCGTGCTCTACGCGCTGATGGACGCGGTGGTCGACCGCTATTTTCCGGTCATCGATGCCTTCGAAGTCGAGATCGAAACCATCGAACAGCGGATCTTCACCAAGGGTGCGGCGCGCGAGAGCATCAAGCGGCTGTACGACCTGAAGCAGCGCCTCACGGTGCTCAAGCACGCGGTCGCGCCGCTGCTCGAAGGCGCCAGCAGGCTGTACGGCGGTCGGGTGCCGCAGATCTGCCTGGGATCGCAGGACTATTTTCGCGACGTGGTCGACCATCTCGGCCGCATCAACGCCTCCATCGATGCGATCCGGGACACGATCGGCACGGCGATCCAGGTCAACCTCTCGATGGTCACCATCGAGGACGGCGAGGTGACCAAGCGCCTGGCCGCCTGGGCTGCCATCTTCGCGGTGTGCACCGCCTTCGCGGGCATCTGGGGCATGAACTTCAAGAACATGCCTGAGCTGGACTGGCGCTACGGCTACGCCGTCGCGTTGGCGCTCATCGTCGGCTGCTGCGGCTACCTGTACTACCGTTTCAGGCGCGCGGGTTGGGTCTGAGCAGTTGGCGCGCCCTTGGCCTCAGTGCGGCGGTGCAGGCACGAAGACAAGCCGGCCATCCGGAGTGCGCTGGCACATGCCGTCGATGGGCTCGCCACGCCGCCCCGCGATCTGCACGCTGGTGCTCTCCTGCCGTCCTTCGCAAGCCTTCATGAATTCCGGAGGCGGTGGCGGCCGTCCTTCGCGATGGTGGGGCGGTGGTGGCCGTGGCGGCGGAGGGGGCGGCGGCATGACGCAGCCTTGAAGAATGGCGATGAGGGCCAGCAGGCCCCATCCCTGGGTTCGGTTCATCTGGAATCTCCTTGCTGCCGATGGTCGCGGGCAACTTCGGAGGAATGGGGGAGCTTCAGGCCTCGCCGGGCTCTTCGAACGCGAAGCCGACGCCGTAGACCGAACGGATCCAGTCGTGCGCCGGTCCGGCCGCGGCCAGTTTGCGGCGCAGGTTCTTGATGTGGCTGTCCACCGCGCGCTCGGTCACGTCGGCGGTGTCCTCGTAGGCGAGGTCCAGCAATTGCGAGCGCGAGAAGATCCGGCCCGCCTGGCGCGACAGCACCTGGAGCAGCCTGAATTCGAGGCGCGTGAGGCTCAGCGGCGCGCCGTCGAGCGTCGCGCGCCAGTGAGCGTCGTCCAGCAGCAGCCATTTCGGGATCGGTGGCGATGCATCGCCGGCAGGGCTGCGACGAAGCACGGCACGCACGCGCGCGACCACCTCGCGTGGCGAAAAGGGCTTGCATACGTAGTCGTCGGCGCCCAGTTCAAGGCCGAGCAGCCGGTCGACTTCCTCGATGCGGGCGGTGAGCATGATGACGGGATGGGCCGTGTGCTGCCGTGCCTGCTGGAGCACCGCCATGCCATCCAGCCGCGGCAGCATGACGTCGAGCAGCGTGAGATCCGGCGGATTCGCGACCATGCGCTCCAGGGCACTCTCGCCGTCGGCGACGCGCTCGGTGTCGTAGCCGGCGTGCCGCAGGTAGTCCACGAGCACCGAGGCGATGTCGTCCTCGTCCTCGACGACCAGGATGCGGGTCATGACGTTCCCTCCAGCGGCAGCGTCACGGTGATGCGCAATCCGCCGAGCGCTGACGGCGCTGCGTCGATCGAACCCCCGTGCGCCTCGATGGTGGCGCGGCAGATCGCCAATCCGAGGCCGGAGCCGCCAAGTGCCCGGTTGCGGGAGCCCTCTGCGCGAAACAGGCGCTCGAACAGGCGGGGCAGTTCGCCGGGCGCGACGCCGGGCGCGCTGTCGTCGAACTGAAGCACCAGCCGCTGCGCGCCCGGGTCGCTGTCGACGTGCGCGCCGATCTGCAGCCGGCCACCGGTGTCCGTGTAGGACAGCGTGTTCTCGATCAGGTTCATGAAAGCCTGGTGCAGCCGGCGCGCGTCGCCATGCATCAGCGGCTGGTGATCGGCCGCCAGCACGTCGAGCGCGCGAGCATCGAGCAGGATCCCGCGTTGTGCGAAGCGTTCGCGCGTGAGCGCCAGCGCCTCTTTCAAGAGCGCAAGTGGAAACACCGGCGCGAAGGGCGGCGATGCATCGTCCTGCTCGCGCATGCTGCTGCGCAGATCGTCGACGAGTTGCCCGAGACGCATCACCTGGCGGTGCAATCGAAGCGCGGTCTTGTCGTCGAAGCTGCGAATGCCGTCCTGCAGCGCCTCGATCTCGGCACGCATCGCGGCCAGCGGCGTGCGCAACTCGTGGGCGACGTCCGCCAGCCAGGCGCGGCGCGAAGCCTCGATGTGATCGAGACGCTCGGCCATGTCGTTGAAGGTGCGGCCCAGCAGGGCAAGTTCGTCCTGGCCATGCACCGGCACGCGCGCATCCAGACGTCCCTGCGCGACGCGCTGCGCACCCTGCGTCAGTGCGTCGATGCGCGCGAACCATCGGCGCGCCAGCAGCCATGAGAGCAGCAGCGCAATGGCCAGTCCCGCCACGCCGGTCCAGATGACGAAGCTCGACTGCCGCGCGACGAAGGCGCGGTCGGCATCGCTCTCCAGCCCCTGCAGCGGCGCGAGGAGAAGGGTGCCGATCAGCCGGTCGCCATCGCGCAGCGGGAGCCGAGCGGCGATCGACGGGTCGACCTTGGCGCCGGCCACCCAGGCGCCTTTGCTGTCAACGAGGCCCAGGCGCTGGTAGACGGAATCCGGATTGCCGCCAGGACCGCTGGAAGGATCCGGGGGCGGGGGCGGCATGCGGCGCGAAGGAAGCAGATCGGGTGGCGGTCCGGGCGGAGGCCCACCCGCATCCCGCGGCGGCGGGCCGCCTTGCCACGAAGGCGGCCGCATGTCCCGCATCGGCCCGAAACCGCTCATCTGCAAGTCGTGCCACGCGCGCGGGTCATTGCGCAGGGTGTCCCAGTTGCCTTTCTCCGTGTGGTGCTTCTTGAGGAGTTCGGCGAGCCAGTCCATGCGGCGGATCTCTATCTCCGCGACGTACGGGCCGAGCCCGCGCTGCAACCCGAGGCGCGAGAAGCCCGCGAAGATCAGCAGCAGGGCCAGCAGCAGCACCGCCAGCGCAAGGAAGATCTTTCGAAACAGCGTCAGGCGGGGCATGGTGGCGGCCGGCGGCGAGCCGCATTGTGCGGCATGCCTGCGGGCAGAGCCGGTCAGGCCGATATCGCGATGGCGATGTTCGCGCTGTAGCCGCTGGTGGCATCGCCGCTGAAGTTCACCATCTCGAGCGAGGTGCCGTCGCTGAACACGTTGTCCGTCGCGAAGCTGGTCGCGTTCAGGTTGGCGACGCTCTGCGAATAGCCGGCGGCATTGTTGTAGATGGCGCGCAGCGTCTCTGTCGGGAAGGCCAACTGCGTGGTCTTGACCTTGCGGCCTGCCGACTTGGCGTTCGACAGGCTCGGATAGATCTCCAAATGCATGTGCGGCATGCGCCCTGCGTAGCAGCCTGGCACGACGGTGATGAAACTGACCGTGCCGTTCGCATCCGTCTCCTGCACACCGCGCAAGTGGTTGTCGCTCAGGCTTTGCGTGGTGTAGACCGAGTAGGTGCCTTCGCGCGTGCAGTGCCACAGATAGATGGCATAGCCGGCCAGCGGCGCGCAACTGGTCTTCGTGTTGGTCAGTGTGATGGTGAGCGTCAGGGGCGCGCCGCCGACCTGTGCCGTGCCGCCGACGTTGGTTCGGATGTCCGAGCGGACGATGCCGGAGAGGGCGAGCACGTTGTAGTTGTTGTTGCTGGCGTTCGAGCCGTCGGCGGGGTAGGGGCCCGCGGTCTCCTCGGGCACGACCAGGCAGGCGCTGGAGGTCGTGGTCGTGTCGGCGGCGGTGCTCGTGGTCGCCGCCGTCGTGGCCGTGGTGGCCGCGGTGGAGACGCCGCTGGTCATGATCGGCGCCAATGTCGACGTGTCGGTGCCGCCGCCGCCGCATCCGCCCAACGCGAACAAGCCCAGCGAACCGAGCGTGCCCAGCACGTGACGCCTGCCGCCGTCGGTCGGCGGTGAATCCTTTTTCATCTGAGTTTCTCCTGCACGGAATGCGCCAAGTACGCGATGGGCCGACTGTGCGTGGCGATCTGGGAGAAAACGTGTGCAAAGGCCCTAGAGCCGGGCTGGGGCAGCTCCGGCGGCAAGGCCCTGCAGCGGCAGTCGCAAGGTGATGCCCAGGCGTCCCAGCGGCGACGGCGCCGCGTAGATGCGGCCCCGGTGCTCTCCGACTATCTGCGCGCAGAGGGCGACGCTCGCGATCGATTCGCAGTCGCCGCGGGGCCGCGCGCGCTGCGCAGACGCCGCGTCGAAACATCGTGCGAGACGAGGCTCATCGGTGCCCGGCGCGCAGTCCATGAAGTTGACGACGGCTTGCGTGCCGTCGAGCCGGCCCAGCACATGCAGGGTGCTCCCGGCCTTCATGGCGCGGCAGGCGAGTTCGACGATGTGCGCAATGACCTCCTGCATGCCGGATCGATCGAGGAGTACGGGAAGTGGGTCGGCGGGGAGCTTCAGCTCCAGCGCCATGCCGGCATCGTGGAGCCGGGCGCGCATGGACTCGGACATCTGGTGCAGCAGCTGCCGGACGTCGGCCTGGTTGCATGCGCGCGGCATGGAGGGAGTCGGTCGGGGGCGCGTCGCCGCGGCGGATCCCGCGCTGCGCTGATTCAAGAGGCGCCAGAATACGGAAAGCAGGATGAAGACGAAGGTGGCAATGGCGATCTGGGCCGTGTTCATGCATGGGAGAGGTGGTGACGATGCGTCGCATTAGTCCCTGTCTCCGCTCCCGACGCAACAGCTCCCGCGCGCCTCATCGGGCCTTCAATATCTCTCCGCAATCCCGGCGCACGCCATCGCTTCGGCTTTCGGCGGGTGCCTTCGAACGACCTAGAAACCAGGAGTGACGATGTATCAGGAAGAATTCATGAAGCGCGCCATCGCGCTGTCGGCGCAGGCGCTCGATACGCCGGGCACCGAGCCATTCGGCGCCGTGGTCGTGAAAGACGGCACGGTGGTGGGCGAGGGCTTCAATCACTCCGTGGCCCATTTCGATCCCACCTCGCATGGCGAGGTCGAGGCCATTCGCGATGCCTGTCGGAATCTGAGGAGCGTCGATCTGAGCGGTTGCGATCTCTACACATCGTGCGAGCCTTGCGCGTTGTGCGTGGCCGCGATGCGGATCGCGGGCATCGGCAAGCTCTACTACGCTGCTTCGCTTGCGCAGTCCGGCGAGGCGTTTGCGGGTGTGCCCGTGGAGGCTCGTCATCCCATCGATGTGGATGAACTGCGTGCCGAGGCGGGTGCACCGCTTGCGGAGCGTGCCATGCCTTCGGAGCAGAAACTCGACCGTGCGGCGGTAGCGGTGCTGGAGGCGTGGGCGGCGGGCCGGCGGACGCAGTCATGACAGCCGAGCCCATGAAGGTCCCGGGATCGAACCCGATGAAGATCGCCGTGATGGGCGCCGGTGCCGTGGGCTGCTACTACGGCGGCATGCTGGCGCGGGCAGGCCATTCAGTGACGCTGATCGGAAGGCCGCAGCACGTCGAGGCCGTCCGCCGCGACGGTCTCCTGCTCGACACGCAGAGCTTCAGGACCCGTGTGCCGATGCAGGCGAGCACCGATGCCAGCGCGGTGGCGGGCGCGGGGCTCGTGCTCTTTTGCGTCAAGTCCACCGACACCGAGAGTGCCGCAATGGAGATCCGGCCGCATCTCATGCCCGATGCGCTCGTGATCACGCTGCAGAACGGCGTCGACAACGCTGAGCGCCTGCAGGCGCTCGTGCCGCAGGAGGTGGCTGCCGCGGTGGTCTACGTGGCCACCGAAATGGCGGGTCCCGGCCATGTCAAGCATCACGGGCGTGGCGAACTGGTCATTGCCCCGTCGAAGACCAGCGAGCAGGTCGCGGCGCTGCTGGCGGAAGCCGGCGTGCCGACGCAGATTTCCGACAACGTCATCGGCTCGCTGTGGGCCAAGCTGATCCTCAACTGCGCCTACAACGCCTTGTCCGCCATCTCGCAGCTTCCCTATGGACGTGTCGTGCAGGGCGTGGGCGTGGATGCCGTGATGCGCGATGTGGTGGAGGAATGCCTGGCCGTCGCCCGTGCGGGAGGCGTCACTGTGCCTGGGGACACGTGGCAAGCGGTGGAGCGCATCGCGCAGACCATGCCATCGCAGTTTTCATCCACCGCGCAAGACCTGGCGCGCGGCAAGCGCAGCGAGATCGACCATCTCAACGGCTACGTGATGCGCAAGGGCGATGCCCTGCGTGTGCCGGCGCCCGTCAATCGCACGCTCTACACGCTGGTCAAGCTGATCGAGGACCGTCAGGCGCAAGCCCCAGCGCACTGACCTGCGCCGGGCTGCGGGGATCAGTCGGACGGCTTGTCCGCCACGTACCACCGGGTGGCGATCAGTTCGGGCTCCTCGTGCGCCTGCAGGCGTTCCCAGTGCCGGTCGGCATCCTCCACGAAAAGGTCGCGCGCGATGGCCTGGGCGAGTCGCGTCGCGCCGATGGCCAGGCCGGGGATGTCCCCGGCCAACGCGCCGTGGCTCATGGTCGCGCCCCAATTGAACAGGCGCATGCGCGCCAGTGCGTCGGCCTGCGAGCTGGCCGGGTCCGCGCTGCGCAATTCGAACCCTGCGCCCAGATAGGGAAAGCGCGCAGGCTCCGGGTGATGCTCGGCCTCGGTTGCCGAAACGTGATTCGCCCAGCTATCGATCTGCGCCGTGTAGGGCGCAATCTCCGGCCGGTCGAGCAGGTCCACGTCGAAGCCGGTGCCGAAGATCACCGCATCGAAGCGCTCGCTGCCACCGTCAGGCAGGGTGACGGTGACGCCGTCCTCATCGGGTGCGACGTCATCCCAGGGCGTGCCCAGCCGCAGTTCGAAGGCGTCGTGTGCGTCGCAGCGGCGCACGGTCTCCCACGGCGGTGGCACCTGCTCGTCGAAGATGTAGGTGTAGACGCGCCACTTGCGCGCGTCGTCCAGCCCCTCGAAACCGCGCAGGAATCCATGGCTCGACGCCGCCTTGCTCTTGTTGATCTGCGGCAATTGCGTGCGGCGCGCGAACAGCGTCACCTTCGCGGCGCCGGCTTCGAGCGCGCAGGCGGCGTTGTCGAAAGCCGAGGCCCCGGCGCCGAGGACGCCGATGCGCCGGCCTTCCCAGGCCGCGAAGTCGATCGGGTCGGCGGAATGGAACACGCGCCCTGCCGCATGCGGGTCGGCACGCCGCAGCGAAGGAAACGCCGGCCAGCGCGGCGCGCCGCTGCCGTCACGGCCCAGCGCGAGCACGAGTTGCCGCGTGCGCACGATCTCGCGCCGGCCTTGGGCGTCCTCCAGCTCGATCAAAAGCACGCGGCCGCCATCGGCGTGCGACACCGACCGCAGCGACACGCCGTTGTCGATCTGCAGGCCGACGGTGTCGCGCACCCACAGCAGGTAGTCGCGCCAATCGACGCGGCCGATCTTGTGCAGCGCCAGCCAGCCCGGCGTGCCTTCGGCGGAGCCTTCGCTGCCTTCGCCGTGCTGGGCTTCGTACCAGGCGCGAAAGCTCAGCGAAGGAACGCCCAGTTCCGGCCCGCCCACGTGCTTGGGGCTGCGCAGGGTCAGCATGCGGGCATAGGTGCCCCACGGACCTTCGTCGCCGCGGGCGGCGCGGTCGATCACCCGGATGTTCGTGACGCCTTCCCGGCGCAGCGCGAAGGCGGCGGTCTGCCCGCACATGCCGGCGCCGGCGACGAGAACGTCGAGCACGGGCGCCTCGGCGGTCGATGATTCGGCCGGCAGCACCCACGCGGGCGGCGGCACGTTGATGCGTTCGAGATCGGCGCGGGCCTGCGTAGCCAGGCGCCCGAGCGCCGCCGCGTCGCGCGGGCTCGCGATGAATTGCAGTGGCACCGGGGGCAGTGCGTCGGGAGAGGAGTCGTCGGAAGCCATTGCCTGAAGATAATCCAGAACATGATCGCACTCGACTGCTACTACAGCCTCTCTTCGCCCTGGGCCTATCTCGGCGGCCCGCATCTGCAAGACATCGTGCGCCGCCACCATGTGCAGCTCACGCTCAAGCCCTACGACTTCCAAGCCGTGGTTCCGCAGACCGGCGGCATTCCGCTCAAAACGCGGCCCGAGCCGCGTCGCACCTACCACGCGCTCGAACTCGCGCGCTGGCGCGATCACCTCGGCATGGCCCTGAACCTCGAACCGGCGCACTACCCGAAAGGTGCGGCCAGCGATCCGAACTGGAACAAGTATCCGGGTTGGATGGTCATTGCGGCGCAGTTGCAGGGGCTCGACGCGCAGCCGCTCTCGCACGCCCTGCTGCGCGCGCTGTGGGCGGAAGAGCGGGATACCTCCGACGCGGCGGTGCGCATTGCCGTCGCCGACGAGAACGGCTACGACGGCGCGGCGCTGCAGGCACTGGAACAGATGCCGGAAACGCTTGCCGTCTATCGCGCGAACAGCGCCGAAGCCGTGGAAAGAGGTGTTTTCGGCGCGCCGACCTACATCCTCGACGGCGAGCGCTTCTGGGGCCAGGACCGGCTGGTGTTCCTCGATCGCGCGCTGGATCGCCTCAGGGCTGCGCGCGGCGCCTAGGTACGGATCCGGCCGTCGCCCGTGATCATCGACAGTTCGACGAACTTCGATGCCACGTGATTGCGCGGCGAGAACGAGACCTCGAAGCCGCCGAACTGTTGCCTGTCGATGCTTTCGAGCCCGGTGATCAGGCCCTCGCGCGTGACCTTGCCAGGTGCGCGCCGCAGACCTTCGACCAGCACCTTCGCGGCCAGGTAGCCCTCGAGGCTCGAGAAATTGGCCTTGGTGTTGCCGCCGGCCTTGCGCAATGTATCGTTGAATTCGCGCGTGATGCCGTTCGCCGCGTTGTAGGGCGAGGGCACGACCTGCGTGACGACCACGCCGGCGCCGTCCTTGCCGAGTTCGTCGGCCAGGGCCTGCGTGCCGACGAAGGACACATTGAAGAACGTGCCGCCGTAGCCCGCCTTGCGCGCTTCTCGGATGAAGGCGGCGCACGACTTGTACGCGCTGACCTGGACCACCGCGTCCGGGCGTGCCGCCACGATGCTCTTGACCGCCGCGGAAACGTCGGCCGAGTTCCGCTCGACCGTGGCCAGCGCTGCCGGCTTGAGGTCCATTTGTGACAACGCGAGCGTCACGCCGTCCAGACCGGCCTTGCCGTAGGCATCGTTTTGATAGAAGACCGCGATCTTCTTCAAGCCCAGGTGGGTGAGTTGCTTCACGATCAGCGCGGTCTCATCGTTGTACGAGGCGCGCAGATGGAACACGTTCTTGTGGAAGGGCTCGCGCAAGGCCATGGCGCCGGTAAAGGGCGCGATGAAGGGAATCTTGGCGTTCACCGCGAGCGGCATCGCGGCCAGGCTGGTGGGCGTGCCGATGTAGCCGAACAGCGCGAAGGCGTCGTCGTCGATCAGCTTCTTGGTATTGGCCGCGCAGCGGTCGGGCTCGTAGCCGTCGTCCAGGAACTTGATGGCGACGTCCCTGTGGCCGGGCTGCGCGTTGTACTGGTCCAGAAAGAGCTTGGCGCCTTCGTAGAACTGGATGCCGAGTTGCGCGGCGGGTCCGGTGAACGGTGCCGACTGGCCCAGGACGATCGGTGTTTCGCTCTGCGCGCGCGCCCAATTGGCGCCGGCGAGCGCTGCTGCCCCGGTAGCGATCGAAAAATGCCTGCGATTCAACTTCATGAAAACCCCTCCGCGCGCATTCGCGACGCACAACTTAGACTCGTCCGATTGGCTGCTGCCCCTGTTTGACTCATGACTCTCGAAACCCAAGTGCTCGGCGCCTGCCCGCACGACTGCCCCGATACCTGCGCGCTCGTCACGACCGTGCACGACGGCGTCGCCGTCAAGCTGCAGGGCAATCCGGCCCATCAACACACGGCGGGCGTGCTGTGCACCAAGGTTTCGCGCTATATCGAACGCAACGACCACCCCGAACGTCTGGTGCAGCCCCTGAAGCGCTCCGGCCCCAAGGGGAGTGGCCTCTTCGAGCCGGTGAGCTGGGAGCAGGCGCTGGCGGACATCGCGGCGCGACTCGATGAAGTCAGAAGTAACAATCCGGAAAAGATTGTGCCTTACAGTTACGCAGGAACGATGGGTCTCGTGCAGGGCGAATCGATGGACCGTCGTTTTTTCCACAAGCTCGGTGCGTCGCTGCTGGACCGCACCATCTGCTCGACCGCAGGCGGTGAGGCCTTAGGTTTTACTTTGGGTGGCAAGGTCGGCATGCGGGTCGAGTTTTTCGCCGACGCGAAGCTGATCCTGATCTGGGGCAGCAACTCGATTGCGAGCAACCTGCACTTCTGGCGCCATGCGCAAGCCGCCAAACGTGCAGGCGCACGACTGGTGTGCATCGATCCTCGCAAGACAGAGACAGCGGACAAGTGCGACGAGCACATCGCCTTGCTTCCGGGCACCGACGCGGCGCTGGCGTTCGCGCTGATGCACGAGCTGATCGTGAACGACTGGCTCGACCATGACTACATCGAGCGTTACACGGTGGGTTGGGCGCAGCTTCGCGAGCGGGCCTTGCAATGGCCGCCGTCGCGTGCGGCAGCAGTCTGCGGCGTGCCGGAGGCGCAGATCGTCGAACTGGCACGCGCCTATGGAAGCACCAAGCCCGCAGCCATCCGGCTCAACTACGGCATGCAGCGCGTGCGCGGTGGCGGCAATGCCGCGCGTGCGGTGGCTTGTCTGCCGGCGTTGGTCGGCGCGTGGCGCGATCGGGCGGGCGGATTGCTGCTCAGCAGCTCGGGCCTGTTTCCGGTGGACCGGGCGGCGTTGCAGCGGCCCGATCTGCTGGCGGGCCGGCGCCCGCGCACGATCAACATGACGTCGATCGGCGACGCGCTGCTCGATACGGCGAATCCGATCGAGGCATTGGTCGTCTACAACAGCAATCCGGTCGCCATCGCGCCGGAGTCGGGCAAGGTGGTCGCCGGGTTCGCGCGCGAGGACCTCTTCACCGTGGTGTTGGAGCAGTTCCAGACCGACACCGCCGACTACGCGGACTACGTGCTGCCGGCCACCACGCAGCTGGAGCACTGGGACATCCACTTCAGCTACGGCCACACCGACGTGATGTTGAACCAGCCCGCGGTCGCGCCGCGCGGCCAGGCGCACAGCAATACCTGGGTGTTTCGCGAGCTCGCGAAGCGCATGGGATTCGACGAGCCCTGTTTCGCCGACGATGACGAGACCCTGTGCCGCGCCGCTTTCAGCCCGGAGGCGGTCGACTTCGAGGCGTTGCAGGCGCAAGGCTTTGCCACGCTGAAGCTGCCCGATGCACCCTACGCCCAAGGAAACTTCCCGACGCCGTCGGGCCGCTGCGAGTTCTTCAGCGCCCGGCTAGCCGCGCACGGCCAGGACGGCTTGCCCGACCATGTGCCCAACTACGAACCGGCTGGCAGCTCGAAGGAGTTTCCGCTAGCGATGATCTCGCCGCCGGCGCGCAACTTCCTCAACTCCAGCTTCGTCAACGTGCGCAGCCTGCGCGCGATCGAGGGCGAGCCGCTGCTGGAGATCAACGAAGCCGACGCCCTGGCGCGCGGCATCGTGGACGGCGCCACGGTGCGCGTCTTCAATCGGCGCGGCGAGCACCACTGCCGCGCCGAGGTCTCGCGGCGCGCCCGGCCGGGCGTGGTGCACGGCCTCGGGATCTGGTGGCGCAAGCTGGGACTGGACGGCACCAACGTCAACCAGCTCACGAGCCAGCGGCTGACGGACATAGGGCGAGGTCCGACCTTCTATGACTGCCTGGTCGAGGTGGAGTCCGTCGCGGAAGCTGCGGTCACACCATGAGGGCGGCTCGCAGGCGTTTCGCGGCATGCGCGACGGTTGCAGGGCTGGCGATGCTCGCGGGCTGCGCCGATGTCAGCTACTACTGGCAATCGGCCAGCGGCCATCTGGGACTGATGCGCGCCGCACGACCGGTGGACCAGTGGCTGGAAGACCCGGCGACCTCTGACGCCCTCAAGGCCAAGCTCGAACTCACCACGCGGGTGCGCCGCTTTGCGGTGACCGAACTCGGCTTGCCCGACAACGACAGCTACAAGGCCTATGCTGACCTGCATCGCAACGCCGCGGTCTGGAACGTGGTTGCGGCGTCGCCCCATTCGCTGACGCTGAAGACCTGGTGCTTCCCGGTCGCAGGCTGCATCGGCTACCGGGGTTACTACGACGAGGCCGCCGCCAAGGCGGAAGCCGCCGAACTGCAGGCGCAGGGACTCGAGACCTCCGTCTATCCGGTGCCCGCGTACTCGACGCTCGGCTGGATGAACTGGGCCGGCGGCGATCCATTGCTCTCCACTTTCATCGGCTACCCGGAAGGGGAACTGGCGCGCATCGTCTTCCATGAGCTTGCGCACCAGGTGCTCTATGTGCCCGGGGACACGATGTTCAACGAATCGTTCGCGACAGCAGTCGAACGCATCGGCGGCGCTCGCTGGCTGAAGACGCATGCCAGCGACGCGGCTCGGCTCGAATATGCACAGTTCGACGCGCGCCGCCAGCAGTTTCGCGCCCTCACGGCCGACACACGGCGTGCGCTGCAGGAGATCTACACGTCGAAGGAAGCCCAGGCGAAAGACTGGGAGACGGTCGATGCCAGGAAGAAGGCAGCCATGGAGGCGTTTCGCCAGCGCTACGCCGCGCTGCGCGCCGGCTGGACCGGCCCCCGGCAGGGCGCCTACGACGGCTGGGTGGCACGCGCCAACAACGCGACCTTCGGCGCCCAGGCTGCCTACGACGAACTGGTGCCCGGCTTCGAGGCCCTGTTCGAGCGCGAGGGTGAAGACTGGCCGCGCTTCTACGCTGCCGTGAAACAGTTGGCCAAATTACCCAAGGACGGACGCGACCAGGCGCTCAGGACCGCTGCGCCTCCGGCGACGGACCTCATGCAAACGCAGGCCCCGTGCTGCAAGCCCAACAACACCAAGAACGGAGCCCCCGGTGTCTGACATTCACATCGAACGCAATCACAGCCTGGGATTGGCCGCCGCGCGCGAGGTCGCGCGCCAATGGATGCAGCGGGTGGAGGAGGACTACGGCATCGAGTGCACCTATGCCGAAGGCGAGACCTGCGACGTGGCCCAGTTCAACCGGGCCGGCATCGACGGCAGTGTCGAGGTCAGCGCCGATACCTTTACGTTGGATGCGACGCTGGGCTTGCTGTACGGAAGCTTCAGCGAGCAGATCGAGCAGCGTTTGCAGCAGAGCCTGGACGCCTTGCTCGGCGCCAAGGCGCCGGCGGACGACGACGCCTACAACGACAAAGACTGGTTGTGAAGCGCGCCGCCGGCTCAGCGCAGCGATTCGATCAGGTCGATGTACTGCTGCTTGGCTTCGTCGGCGCTCAAGCCCTTGCGCGAAGTCCAGGCATCCCACTTCGCGCGGGCGACGATGTCGCTGAAGCTCGGCTTCTTCTCTGCGTTGTCGCCGGCGGTAGCCTGCTTGAAGAGACCGTAGATCTTGAGCAGCGTCGGATTGTCCGGGCGCTCGGCAAGCAGTTTGGAATTGGCTTGGGCAGCTTCGAACTGGGCGTTCAGGTCAGACATGGCGGCAAGGTCTCATCAAAAGACGGGATCTTAAGTGACGACGTCGTCGATAAACCTCAATCGGACAGCCCGGCGCGCGCCAGCTCCACATCCAGGCGCTCGCGCGCGTCGACTGGCTCGAGGGTTGCCGCCTTTTCGTAGAGCCGGGTGGCCTCGGCCATGCGCGAATCGCCTTGAAGCATCAGCAGCCCTCGGGCGTACTCCATCAGCACGCTGGCCGAGTGAGGGTTGAGCTGCAAGCTGCGCTCGAAGAGTTCGATGGCCGTGTCGGCGCGCACGCCGTAGGTCATGCGGCCCACCAGCGAGCCAACCTTGTCGATGACTTCGGCGTGGAACGCGCCGAGCGCCGCGTGCGCATCGGCATGGAGCGGCTGCAACTCGATCACTCGTTCTAGCGCCCCTTTGACCTTGCCACCCAGGCCTTGCGCCAGCGCGCGCGCCACGCTGATGCCCTGGCTGTAGCGCCCCAGGGCGTAGGCCTGCCAGTACAGTGCCTGGCAGTTGTCGGGTTCGGCGGCGACCTGGGCGGTGGCGCGCTCTGCCACCTGCTTGAACAGCGCCAACCGGACCGATTCGCGTGGCTCCAGGTAGTTGGCATAGATGGCAGTGGCCTGGTTGGCGAGCGCCAGGCCGTCGTGGCCGTGCGTCAGCGCGATCGCCACGGCTCGCTCGAACTCCCCGCTGTGATAGAGCGCCCAGCCTTCTGCCAAGGGGCCCGGCACCGGGGGCTGCAAGCCTTGGCCGGCATGCAGGCGGGGCCAGTGCGTCAGCAGGTTGGAGCTGTCGAATTTGGGGGCATCGGGGTAGGGCAATCGGGTCCATGGCGCCGTTGCGGGAGGGGCGCCAGCGGACAGCAGCGGGAGTGGTTGGAGGTCCGGTGGGGTCATTCGATAGGGGGTCAGACCGTTGCAGGTTGATCTTCGCCGGAATAGGCGCTACTGAGTGTGAGCAAATGCCGCCGTTGCTCCGTCGCAAGATAGGGCGCGAGCAAGTGCAGCGTGTGATGGGCGCCGCGAAGAAGGGCGCCCTGGGCATGCCCGGGCTCGAGCGCCTCGCGCGGATTGCGTACGTATTCGTAGCTGAGCCAATAGGTGAGCACCACCACCATGCTCTGCGCCAACGTGTCGACCTCGCGCGTGTCGATGTCGAGATGCCCGGCGCGGCCCAGGCCGGCCAGCAGGGTCCGGATGGCACGTGCCTTGTTCTTGAGCACGAGCTGGAATTGCGTCTCGAGGTGCCGGTTCTTGCTCAGCAGGTCGTTCAAGTCACGGTAGAGGAAGCGGTAGCGCCAGATGAGCTCGAACAGGCTGTGCATGAAGAACCATGCGTCCTCGACATCGTGCACACCTTCGCTCGCGTGCAGCAGTGTGTTGAGCTCGGTCTCGTAGCCTTCGTAGAGCCGGTTGATCAGCTCGTCCTTGGCCGGGTAGTGGTAGTAGAGGTTGCCGGGGCTGATACTGAGTTCGCCGGCCACAAGGGTCGTCGAGACGTTCGGTTCCCCGAACCGGTTGAACAGGTCAAGTGCGGCTTCGAGGATGCGTTGCGCAGTGCGGCGTGGCGCTTTCTTGGCCATGTCGGAGCCCCGTTTTTGTCTCTTGGGGGAGACTCTAGCGCAACTCTGTCGCGCCCGGTGCAGCGATCTCCGCCAGCCCCGCCCCGGCGGCGGGGCTCAGTTGCCGGTCAGGCTGCTTCAGGTACCGCCGCTTGCCTTGTGACGCTGCGAGGGCTTGGCGCCATCCGACGACTTGCGGGCGGCCGTCTTGCGCGGCGCCGGACGGGCCGGCGCGCCGGCCGCGGCCTTGCCGCGCAACTGCGCCTCGAGGACTTCAACCCGTGCTTGAAGCGCCGCGACTTCCTGGGCCGAGGGCATGCCCAGCTTCTCGAGAGCGCGCGCGACGCGCTCCTCGAAAATGTTCTCCAGCTTGCCCCAGCCGCCCGCGGCCTTGGTGCCGAATTCGCTCGCGAAGCCGGCCATCCGGGCCTGCGCCTGTGCCAGGGTTTCCTCGGCGGCCTGCTGCGTCTTCTTCTGGACGCCCACACCATCCTTCACCAGCGCCTCGAAGGCCTTGCTGCCTTCCTGCTGCATCTTGGCGAAGGCGCCGAGGCCGGCGAGCCAGATCTGCTGCGCGGAGTCTTTGATGCGGTCTGCGGGTTTGTCGTCTTCGGGAGTGGGCATGGTGGATTCCTTGAAGGTCTTTGGGACTCTAGCCGGGGTCGGACGGGCCGGTGTAGAGGCGGGGGTCTAGCTGCGAATTGAAACATTCTCGGATGGGATAATCCGCGCCTTGCCCGCTGGCAGGCGATATTCCGAAAACAGAGAGGGACCTCCGATGATCCTAGTTACCGGCGGCGCCGGCTTTATTGGTGCCAATTTCGTTCTCGACTGGATTGCCCGGAGCAGCGAAGCAGTTCTGAATCTAGACAAGCTGACCTATGCCGGCAATCTTGAAACGCTTGCTTCGCTCAAGGACAACGCCGGCCATCTGTTCGTGCAAGGGGACATCGGCGATAGCGAGCTGGTCGACACGCTCTTGGCGGAACACAAGCCTCGCGCCGTGGTGAACTTCGCGGCCGAATCCCATGTGGATCGTTCAATCCACGGGCCCGAGGATTTCGTTCAAACCAACGTGCTCGGCACTTTCCGCTTGCTGGAGTCCGTGCGCGGCCATTGGAACGCACTGCCCGCAGACCAGAAAGAAACCTTCCGCTTTCTGCACGTCTCGACCGACGAGGTCTACGGTTCGCTGTCGGCATCCGATCCGGCCTTCACGGAAGAGAACAAGTACGAGCCCAACAGCCCCTATTCGGCCAGCAAGGCGGCCAGCGACCACCTGGTCCGGGCGTGGCATCACACGTACGGCCTGCCGGTGGTCACGACCAATTGCTCGAACAACTATGGTCCGTTTCACTTCCCCGAGAAGCTCATCCCTCTGATGATCGTCAACGCACTCGCCGGTAAGTCGCTGCCGGTGTACGGCGACGGCATGCAGGTCCGCGACTGGCTCTACGTCAAGGATCATTGCAGCGCCATCCGTCGGGTGCTCGAAGCAGGCCGCCTCGGCGAAACCTACAACGTCGGCGGCTGGAACGAGAAACCCAACATCGAGATCGTCAACACGGTTTGCGCACTGCTCGACGAACTCCGCCCTCGCGCCGATGGCAAGAGCTACCGCGAGCAGATCACCTATGTCACAGACCGGCCGGGCCACGACCGGCGCTACGCGATCGATGCGCGCAAGCTCGAGCGTGAGTTGGGCTGGAAACCGGCTGAGACATTCGACACGGGCATTCGCAAGACGGTCGAGTGGTATCTTGCCAACGGCGAATGGGTGCGCAACGTCCAGAGCGGGGCCTACCGCGATTGGGTCCAGAAGCAATATGCGGGGGCGCCCGCGGAGGCGCAAGCATGAAGCTGTTGCTGCTTGGCAAGGGCGGGCAGGTCGGCTGGGAGCTGCAGCGCAGTCTGGCGCCGCTCGGCGAATTGGTGGCGCTGGATTTCGATAGCACGGACTTCCATGCGGACTTCAGCCGTCCTGAGCAACTGGCCGACACGGTGCTGAAGGTGCGGCCGGATGTCATTGTCAATTCGGCGGCGCACACGGCCGTCGATAAGGCCGAAAGCGAGCCTGAATCGGCGCGCAAGCTGAATGCAACGTCCCCGGGCGTCGTGGCGGAGGCTGCGCAGCAAATTGGCGCTCTCATGGTTCACTACTCAACCGACTACGTTTTCGATGGGAGTGGCGACAAGCCCTGGCAAGAGGGTGACGCGACGGGCCCGCTGAGCGTGTACGGCCGCACCAAGCTCGAAGGCGAGCAGCTGGTTGCCCAGAACTGTGCGCGCCATCTGATCTTTCGCACGAGCTGGGTCTACGCGGCGCGTGGCGGCAACTTCGCGAAAACCATGCTGCGTCTGGCGAAGGAGCGTGATCGGCTGACGGTCATCGATGACCAGTTCGGCGCGCCGACCGGGGCCGAACTGCTGGCCGACGTGACAGCCCACGCGATCCGCGACACGCTGCGCGATCCCGGTAAGGTCGGGCTCTATCACCTCGTGGCCGGCGGAGAAACCACGTGGCATGGTTATGCGCGCTTCGTGCTGGAGCAGGCCCGGGCCGCGGGCGTGGAACTCAAGGCTGGCCCCGGCGCCGTGGATCCGGTGCCGACCAGCGCGTTTCCGACGCCGGCCGCGCGGCCGAACAATTCACGCCTCAATACCGCGAAACTCCAGGCCACCTTCGGCCTCGTGCTGCCGCACTGGCAAGCGGGTGTCGCGCGCATGCTGCGCGAAACGCTCTGATCCCACTACAAAGAAAGATTCATGACGCAACGCAAAGGCATCATCCTGGCCGGCGGCTCCGGCACCCGCCTCCACCCGGCCACCTTGGCGATGAGCAAGCAACTGCTCCCGGTGTACGACAAGCCGATGATCTACTACCCACTCAGCACGCTGATGCTCGGCGGCATGCGCGACATCCTCATCATCAGCACGCCGCAGGACACGCCGCGCTTCCAGCAACTACTGGGTGACGGCAGCCAGTGGGGGATCAATCTGCAGTATGCGGTGCAGCCGAGCCCTGACGGGCTGGCGCAGGCGTTCATCATCGGGGCCGACTTCATCGGCGACTCCCCGAGCGCGCTCGTGCTGGGCGACAACATCTTCTACGGGCATGATTTAGTTCATCTGCTGTCGGACGCGGATGCCAGGCAGGCGGGCGCGACCGTGTTCGCCTATCACGTGCACGACCCCGAACGCTATGGCGTGGTCGCGTTCGACAGCCAAGGGAAGGCCAGCAGCATCGAGGAAAAGCCCGCGAAGCCGAGGAGCAGCTACGCGGTCACCGGCCTGTACTTCTATGACAACCAGGTTGTTGACATTGCCAAGGCCGTGCAGCCGAGTGCCCGCGGCGAACTGGAGATCACGGCTATAAACCAGGCCTATCTGGATCTCGGAAAGCTAAACGTGCAGATCATGCAACGCGGTTATGCGTGGCTCGACACGGGTACGCATGACAGCCTGATGGAGGCAGGGCAGTTCATCGCGACGCTCGAGCATCGGCAGGGTCTCAAGATCGCGTGCCCCGAAGAGGTCGCCTGGCGAAACGGATTCATCAGCACGGCGCAGCTTGCGGCACTCGCGAAGCCTCTGGAGAAGAGCGGCTACGGCAAGTACCTGAACCACCTGCTGACCGAAGAGGTGCGGTCGTGAAGGTTAAGCCGACGTCGATTCCCGACGTGCTCGTCATCGAGCCAAAGGTATTTGGGGATGCGCGCGGCTTCTTCTACGAGAGCTTCAATCAGATCGCTTTCGATGAAGCCGTGGGCCGCCACGTGGACTTCGTCCAGGACAACCATTCGCGTTCTGCCAAGGGCGTGTTGCGGGGACTGCACTACCAGATCAAGCAGACACAGGGCAAGCTCGTTCGCTGCGTGCGTGGGGCGGTGTTCGATGTGGCTGTAGACATCCGCAAGTCATCGTCAACCTTCGGGAAATGGGTCGGCGTTGAACTCACCGAAGACAATCATCGGCAGCTTTGGGTGCCTGAGGGTTTTGCCCACGGTTTTGTCGTGACAAGTGAGACCGCAGACTTTCTGTACAAGACTACCGATTACTACGCACCAATGCACGAGCGTTGCATCTTGTGGGACGACGGGCAGATTGGTATTAAGTGGCCGGTGGCCAGTATCGGGACTCCACGGCTGTCCGCAAAGGATGCCGGGGGCAGTTGCATCGGGGAGGCAGAAGTCTTTTCGTAATTCGTTTTTGGCCAGTGAGTGGATACATGACCAGTAATATAAGCGCCCGAACTCCATTTCGCCAGCTCGCGCGAATCTACGGAAGTATTCTCTCAATTTCGGAGTCCTTGTCTCGCATTCGGTCGGCATCGGTCGCCGAAAATCAACAGATGGCCGAGTCCATCACTCGAATATCGGACACCCTGTCCCGTATGGCGGCGACCGCTGAAGTCAGCAGCCAGGTTTTGATCGATCAGATGTCGGCCGTTGCGGCTGAAAGCGCTGCCGCAAACCAAATTTTGGCCGACCGAGGTGGCGGACTCGGTTACTCGCAAATTGAAGCGTCGCGAAATCAGGTCGACATCTACGAGCGGATGACGCTGAGACTGTTGCTTGATCACACTTCGATTGTCGATCGTTGCGTGATCGTTGAAGGGGCGTGGGAGCAGTCGCAAATAAAATTCTTCATAGGTCTTGTGAAAACAGCGGTAAGGCGTCGCGACATTGTGTTTCTTGATATCGGTTCCTATTGGGGCCTCTATTCACTACTGGCGATGCGCGCGGGCGTGCGTCGCATTCATGCGTTCGATGCCGACCGGCACAACTTCGCCCAGCTACAGGCACAGATCTTCTTGAACGATGCCGCAGGCACGATCAATCCACATAACTTGGCGGTTAGCGCCGAAGCGGGCAACTTGCGGTGCTGGGATAGTAGAACTCACCCAGACGGCAATCGCGGAGGGGTCGGGATCGTTGGTCGCGATGCAAAAGATCAGCCATCCTATGAAGTAGTGGCCGTAGCCATCGACGACTTTCTACCTTTCGAGCGAGAGGTCATCTTCATAAAAATAGATGTCGAAGGTCATGAAGACAAAGCCCTGCTAGGCTTGCGACAGACTATCGAGGGCAATAAGGTGGTGATTCAAGTGGAGATATTTGAGGCGCAATGGGAACGAGTCATGCCGATCATTGAAGAATTTGGTTTGCGAAGAATCCACCAAATTACGCCAGATTATTACTACACAAATATGACCAACGACGAACTTGAATTGCAGTCAATGGCTCCGATTGCCGCCTAACCGAGAGCTTTAAAAGATTCCCAGGCTCAGTGCTGGCCTCTCAGGGTCACCGGCCTCGTCTGATTGTCAGGCCAACCGATGTGGCAACATATCCAGACAATAGAAGCTTCAAATGAACATTGTCTTGGTGATAGGGTGGAACATCGACATGGAAATCCAAATGATGAGCGGTGGGGCCGATGTTAAAGTCTTCGACAATGTGTCCGCGTTCTCGGAGGCGCCGCACTAATTCTTCGATGTCGCTGCGGCGATAAATCACTGTGGGGCCATCGGTGATGGTATCTTCGTTCGAAGATGCATTGAACTCTGTTGTGTGAACCGCAACCCCTCCGATTTTCAGTGTCTTTTCCACGGCGTTGATGACGAATTGAATGCCCGCCTCCAGTGAACCGAGGTGTTCGAAGCAACAAGATGACCAATTGAAGTCGAAATCCCGTAGAGCGAGGTCGATATTGTTCATGTCGCACGCTTGATGAGTCACAAGTTGGCGAAACCGTTCATTGGGAACGATATCCGGGAAAAGCAGGGCATCTATGCTGTGTCCATACTGGTTGGTCGCCGCCCAACCTTGGCTGCCGTCGAGATCGGGTGGTGCATCCGTGGCAACAATCTGTGCCCCCATCGATGCAAAAACCGCCGGGAGTGGCTCGACCCCAACTCCAAATACCAAGCCTCGCGCACCGCTTGTAACAATCCCAGAATCGATCAATTTGTGAAGAATGAAGATCCACTCCCATTGCTTGCGGTGGAGATTGGGTCGATGGTTGATGATTTTGGCGAGCTGCGCGTAACGCGGATGGTAAAAATCACTCGCCTGGCAATTGGCATACTGCATGAACGGTTCGTCTGCCGATAGCATTTCCAGATCCGGCTGAGGCTTGAACAGAACACGGCGATGATATTGGACTGCATCTCGAAGCGCTTCATGCGCATTCTGCTGCACCCGGACTTGCTCGCTCAGGTTCTCAAAGGATTTTCGTAATTCGCCCAGCTCAGTTTCTCGATTTAGCTCGCGGCTTGATACGGCGTTGTTTACGGAGTTGTCGATAAGTTCGACTATCCGAGGGCGCACCTTTGTCCAAAATGGTCGCGCCAAACTCCTGCTGAGTTGTTTAATCATTTTTTTCCTCGGTGTTCCAATGGCGAAAATCTAATGGAGATATCGTTTGACTAGAATCGGGTGGGAAGCGAGTTGCCGGTGTCTAAAGGATGCCGTCATTGCCGTCAGATGTTGTCGATGGTGAAGAAGCGACGGTGGCGCCTTTCTGCCGTCTCGCGGTGTCTATCTCAGAGGCAGGGGAATAAACGTCGAGCACTGCCTCGATAAAATCTTGGAGGAGCGCGCCGTTTCCGTTCGCGCTGTCAGAACTCGGATGCAATACCTTGATCCGAGAGCCGGGATCCGACCGTGCAGGACAGTGCGCGGTCAGCCAAGACGTCAATTGTGATTCAACAGATTGTGAGAAGCAAAGAGCGCCATCGTTCTCCGCGAGTACGTGAAGCCATGTCTCATGAAGCTCGTTGCTTTCCTGAGGATAGCGTCGATCCCATTGGCTCGGCAGCATATCGCCTACGACGAATGTGACGTGCACACCAGCGTGGCGCAGCTTCCTGAAGACGTCCCGCTTTTCGATCACCTCGGGTGGCCGCGCGTCCAGGTCGATGAAGACATCACCTCGACGAAGATCGACCGGCTCGTCTGGCAGTACATCCGTCGGGCAATTCAGGAGGCCTAGAGCGTAGCGCCTAGCATAGCGCCATCCGATGCCATCCGAAGCATAGACAGGCTCAACCCTGAAGTTCGGAAGACCTGCATTCAACAGCTCCAACACCAGGGGTTCAATGAGTTGCTGCGCGTCAGTCCTCACTGAACCGTTGGTCAGTTCAGAGACGTCGATGAGCATTTGCCGATGTGGCATCTTGAGTGGAAGACTCTCGGCGATAGCACTTGAAATCTCCGCGACCTCGCTGCCCTGATCGGGCGACTCAGTCAACGGGTCGCTTGCGCCAATGATGCGAACCAAGCGGGAGCGCCCGGAGCTTGTGTCTTCAAAAAAATGCTCGATCGCAGCCGAGTAGCGCTGCGCACATTCAGTGAATGATGGGGTACTGGGCGGAGAGATCGTCGCCCATTCGTCTGCGATCGCTGGTCCGTACCAATCCCTCGCCAGTTCAAGAAAATGCGGCGAATTGACAATTACACCTTGCGCGTGTCGTATGACACTCAAGTTGCAGGGAAACTTGCGGACTGTGTCGATCGCATCTTCCGTGATGGAAGGGTGGGCTATTGCCTGATAGCCATGCGACTCATACAACGCTCGCATCCAGACATACGAAGTCGGAGTTGCAGGGTCATTGGGTGCATACAGTTCACTCAGATGGAAATCATGCAGTACCACGACCCCGGGGATTTCTGAGAGCAATGAGAGCATGTGTCGACAGCGCGACGTATTGGCGAAGTGATAGATCACTCGATCGAACAGATCGGCATGCTTTTTGAACCATTCGATCGATCGAAGGGGGAACGATATCGCAAGGCCCGGGTCGCTGACCGCAGACAAGTCACTGACAAGGTCAATGTCGTAGTGGCGTGCCAATTCAGGAATCAGCTTGACAGCGTAATCGGCGACTGGGCCGGGCTCCGGTGAAAACGGAGAGAGATACGCCAAGCGCGGCCGATCGGCGCGTTGCGCCGTTCGATAAGGGCGTCGACCGACAGCGTCCTTATGCAGAGCTTCCAGCCCTTCGATTGCCAGCCGGGCCGATTCATCCCAGGAGAACCTTCCGGCCTGCCTAAGACCATGTTCCGACAGCGTGGTCCTGAATGCGCTGTCGGTTAGACCTTGAAAGATCTTGTCTGCTATTGATTGGTCGTCCCGGGGGTCAAACAGCGCATCTTCTCGTCCGATCAGTTCCGGAAGACTGGATGTGTTGGCCGCAACAACCGCAGCTCCGCAATGCATGGCTTCCAATGCTGGCAGCCCGAATCCCTCGTGCCGCGAAGGAAAGACAAATAGAGTGCAGGTGTTGTATAGATCAACCAAATCCTCGTCCGGTACGTAGCCGGTGATAACTAGCGTGCCGTCTTGAAGACCTTCGCGCTTCGCAAGTTCGAGGAGCGCTTCGCGATGATCTGGCCCCAGCAAGCAGACGATGGCAAGTTGATGCTGTGAGCGGACATCTGGCGGTAGCAGTGCGAATGCGCGGATGAGCCCATCGAGATTTTTTCTGTGGTCCATGCCACCCGTGTACATCACGAACGGCTTGTCGAGGCTATGACGCCCACGGAGCGCCGACTCGTGCTCTGCGCTTAGTCGGCAGGGGCGAAAGTGCTCGGATGCGGCGCTTGAGATATTGATGCATCGATTTCTGTCCAGACCCAGATGAAGGATGCCCTCTCGACGCGACGATTCAGAAATTGCGAGCCACATATCGGCGCGACGAAGCGAATCAATCTTGCGCATGTACCAGGAGCGAAACACAGGGTCCTCAAGGTAGGGGCGCTTGTGAATGAGCGGAATCAGGTCATACAAGGTAACTGCGGTTGGCTGCTCGACAAAGGTGCCGACACTCGTCACCGCAGCGTTGTTATTTCCTTCAAAAAGGCTCGATACGTGCACCACATCTGGCCGCAGAGAGGCAAGAAAGGCCTCGTAGAGTCGTTCCCTGGCTCTGCCGCTTCCGGCGCTGGATCGATCGGAATATGGAGGGGGATGCCATATCCGAAAGTTGCTCCGCTCAACCAGCCCATCGAAAGCCAACTTCATCTCTTCGACGGCGTCGGGAAAGCGGCCATTGAGGGCCAGGATAACTTCATGATGCTGCGAACGGGCCACCATCGTTCTAGCAAGCGCCAATGAGTATCGTCCGATGCCGCGTGTCCTGCTACCCGGTGACTGGACGCCCTGGATGTCGATTACGAGCCGCATTCGGTGTCTCCGTTCGCTTGTTGTTGTCGCTTCAGCTGGCCATAGATACACGTCGCATCCGGTGATAGCAGGTGAAGTTCGTGCGGCAATTCGATGTCTTGAACGTCGGATGTCGGCGCCGATGCAACAGGGGGGGGCGCAAGCGCTCTCTGCAAGCGGCGTCGCACTGGAGGGACGCAACTGAGACCGATCACAGCACAGCGCTTGAGTACCGGGTGAGTCACCACACCATGCGCTGCACTGCGCAGAAGCGCTTTTACACGCCGCTTGACGCCCGGAACTATGCGCTCTCGAAAGTAAGAACTGAAACCATGGAAAGGCGCACAGATAGAGCGGACCGGCGCTGTTACGCGCCACGAAGAGCTGTTCAGAACAGCCTGGAGATGGGTTGCAAGCGCGTCTCTGCGCTCCTCGGACTCCGCCAAGCGCGTTTCGGCGTCGGCGCTACGTGCTTCCATTTGTTTAAAGTGGTGCTCCGTCGCTCTCGCTCGCTCCTCCGCATGAGCTGCGCGAGCCTCAACTTGGGTCGCATGAGCCTCCGCTTGGGTCGTGCGGGCCTCTGCCTGGGTCGTGCGGTTCTCTGCTTGGGTCGTGCGGGCCTCTGCCCGGATCGCACGAGCCTCTGTCTCGGCGGACAGAGCGCAAACTCGCTGAAGGTCCGCCTGTACATGAGAAAGCCGTGTGTTGGCGGCTGTCAGCGCGTGCGTGAGTTCTTCCTCGATCGCAGCCGATTTCGCGAATGTTGAATCCCGTTCAGCTCGATGTGCTGCGATCAGTCCCTGACACCAGGGTCCCGAGGTTCCACTAAGCTCGATGTTGTCGAACACATTGGGCGGAGTCTGCAAACTTCTGGCCAAATCTGCGTGTTCGGCGGCAACATAGAAGCGGTTCAATCCATCGAAGTATGCAAATTGGTAGTTTGCATCAAGAAGCAGTCGATCCGCGCCCGTGAAGCTCAATTCGGTAGATAGTGGAACCGTTGCTTCGATCAGAATAATCCATGGCCTGAGTGCCCGGCTGTCCCAGCCCCTGAGAACTTCTTCTTCCAATCCCTCGACATCGATCTTAAGCCAGTGCACCTCTAGCTCACTCAATGAAGCCAGCGCGGTCTTCATCGGGAGCATCGGCACCTTGAGAACGTGATGTTGAAGGCCCAGGCTTTCGTGGTGCCGTTCAGCATACTCCGCCACGCCCGTACTCAGACCAGTGCCTGGAATGACGTTGAGTTCCAGAATTCCCGTAACATCGGATATCGCCATCTGCAATACGGTCTCGTCCGGCCGGTCGTTTCGCAGCAGATCCGCATATTCGGGGACTGGCTCGACATGCACGCCGCGCCAACCGTTTTCATAGAAGGCCTTGCTGACGGAATCGATAGTTGGATGCTGAGCGCCGATGTCTATGTATCGACCGTTGGGAATATGCCGCAGCGCGCGCCAAAGCATGGCGTCCTCGAAGTTCTGAGCGTAGGAGATGAAAGCCATGAACCTTGATCGTGTTGAGGGGCCAAATTCAAAAAGCGCCCAGAAATCGCGGGGCGTCACCCCTGGCATTCAGGCAGCCATCAATCCATAAACGGTCTGCAGAAACTTGGGTGCCACGCTGTCCGGGGAAAACTGATGAACGTGGTGCTCCGCGGCGGCCAGGAATTGATCGTAGCTGTTTGGGCCGCCGCCGCGCCACTTTTCCGACCGCACGACAGCCATCATCGAACGCAAGGCATTCGCAAATTCATTGACGTCCCCGGTCGGAACGAGCGTACCGAACTCGGCTGTGACGTCCGGCGTGTTCGAGTTGTTGTAGACGATCACCTGACATCCACTCGAGATCGCCTCGATGATGGGAACGCAGAACCCTTCATGGTAGGTCGGAAGCGCAAAGATATCAGCGTTGCGCAGGATGGCGTGCTTCACTTCGTCCGGTGCGTTTCCATGGATCCGGATGATCAACCTATCGGGGAATCGAATCATGAGGTCGTTAGACCTTTGCCGCACGTTCTGCACCGTCGCGGGGTCCGAAAATGAGAGATTCCCGACGAGGTCGAGTTCGATGCGCTTCGACTGAAGATCGGAGCAGGTCGTCTCCACCGATGTCAGGAGTTCTTCTGGACCTTTGGCTTTGGTGAACCGTCCTACGTATGCGATACGTACGACGTCGTCGTCGAAACTGGGCTTCCGCAATGGCGGACGCAGTTCTGAATGGATTGAGAGCGGAACGACGTTGGCCGAAACGGCCAAGCCGCGAGAGCGAAGCACTCCAAGGTTTGTGCGACTTACGCAACTCACGTGGTCAGCCCATCGAATGTTGTCGAGTTGAGCAAATGACTTCTCGATCAACCACCTGTCCTTATCAGGAACGACGGACGCAGGAGTGATGTTGTGAAACACCACCAGCTTTCGCATCTTCTTAGGAATTGCTGGGAACAGATTGAAAAGAGAGTAGTAGATACCAAAATGGAACACGACCAGATCGCTGCCCAGGAAGTGCGGATCCTGAACGATGTCGGCGATGCTTTTGCAGGGCTTAAATGGCAGTTCCGCATGATCGCACTCGAACGCGAAAAGGCGAACATCCCCATGCCCGGCCTGCTGCAGGATTCGCAATTCGTCCTTGATGGCATTCGAAATTGCATCATTGCGTACGCACACGCTATTGACATACGAGATCTTCATTGGTTTGGGCGGATTTCCTTGCTGAGTTGCCGAGCACGTCGATACAACGAAATGCTTTCTGCAGCCATCCGATCTGCGGAGAAGCGCTGCGCGAATCTGGCTTGACCTGCCGCACCGAACGCCGCCCGCAATGAGGGCGATTGAACCAGCCGCAGTATCGCCGCCGCAAGTTGATCGACGTCGCCCGGAGCGACGAGCAGTCCGCATTCGTCGTTGACGATGACTTCGGTCATGCCACCCGCTGAACAGCCAATGACCGGCTTGGCCACCCGCATCGCCTCGACGAATACAAGTCCGAAAGATTCGAAGCGGCTTGGTGCGACAAAGATGTCACAACTCGCGTACGCGTTCATGAGTTCGGCTTCGTCGATATGGCCTTCAAACGCCACGCTATTCCGCCATCGAGCTCCGGATTTGCTGGAAAGGAAATCATCCGCGTAAGGTCGCCCGGTGGGGGAAAGCTGTGTCTTGTCGCCAACTATTCTGAAGCGTACTGAGGGGGCCGATTCGAGCACCTGAGGTATTGCGTCCAGCAGGACATCAATACCTTTCCGCGGTTCGAGTCGTCCGACAAAGAGAACGACCGGAGCCTCATTGGGGGGAGTGCCTATCGTTTGCAGCACGGGCTTCATGCCGTGCGGAATGACCTGTGTCCGTGAGTCATCGAAGCGGAACCCATACGCCTTCTCGATCTCCCCGCGAATCGCCTGACTGTTTGCCCTCACGCCATCCGACTCCTGCATCAGTCGCCGCTCCGCCTGGAGCATCGGGGTCCCATGATGAGTCATCCACGCGATGTTGCTTCGGTGTTCGGGATGCGAATCAAGCCAGAAGTGGAGCGTCGTATGAAGGCTTGTCACTAGGGGCCACTGTCTGTCGAGCAGAAAAGCAATACCTTCGCAATCCCAGATCGGCGCTTCGACGACGTGCACCGTCCGATGCGTCGCAATGCGCCGCGCTTCTTCAAACGCGCTCGCAGACCAATTCCAGATGTGCTGCGGCAATCCCATCCGGACAACTTCTGGTGGCCGCTCGAACGTCTTGGGAATGATTCGATGTATCCAGACGCCGTTCTCGAAGTCAACGCGATTGACGTCATTGCTTTCAGCGATCAGGTGGACGATGTTGCCGCGACTTGCGTAGGCTTCGGCCAGATCTTTGCTGAATGTGGCGATGCCGCCGCTTTGTGCTGGCGCAAAGCTCTTCGAGATCAGGACCAGAGTGCATTCGTCGATATCCGAATGCGGAGTGAAGGCGGAGAATTCACCCGGCCAGGCCATTCGCTTGGCGTCGTCGATCATTGAGTCAGGCGCCGGCCCTTCTGCGCCCCGTCGCATTCCAACCTCCATTGCGCGTTCCAAGTCACTCTCGAACGTGGCCACATCTGCGGCGGTAACGAGATTGTGCGAAAGAGCCCACTGCATCTCGTTGCGTTGTGACCGGAGAAATTCGACTTGCTCGCCAAGGATTTCATCCAACGGATGAAATCGACGTGCATGCTTGAACATGAAGTAGATCTTGTTCTTGATAATGGGGTACCGGTATCGCGGCACACGATTGGTCCCGCGGATGTTGCTGGCAGCGTACTTGTGGTGAACGAACGCGTTGGGTAGTTGTGCAATGAGATAGCCCGCATCCACGATGCGAGCACACACGTCGGTCTCGTCGAGAAAGTATTCGAACTCCTCATCAAAACCTCCGATCTCCAGGAGGGCCGATGTCCTGAAAGAGGAATTGGCACCGAGGAGATGAGGGAATCGCGGGCTGTTCGGATATGAAAGATGCGGCGTCGCGATGCCTACGTTGATGTCTGCCTTGCCGAATCGGTCGACCACGCCATAACCATATTGGAACGAATATCCGGTGTGATCGAATACGAAGCCTCCCGCGCCGCCCACTTGCGGATCTTCGTAAGCCGCCGCGAGTTGTTCCAGCCATTCGGGTTCGGGTATCGCGTCGTCATCGATGAAGGCGGTGATGTCTCCTCGCGCCAAGCAGATGCCGATGTTGCGGGAGACGGACAAATTGGCAACAGGGCACCTCGCCGATCGAATGCGAACCCCCCACTTTGCGATGACCTCTTCGCTATTGTCCGTGGAGGGACCATTGACGACGATGACTTCGAATCGCCCGCTGTAGCGTAGCCATTGAAAGCTTTCGAGCGTTGCGTTAAGACTGGCACCTCGATTGAGGGTGTTGATGACGATCGAAATATCAGGGGTTGCGCCCGGCATCTTCATAGTTCGCCCCTGCCTCTTTCAGCGACGATCTTGCGCGCGTACGCTGGACCGTCTTTGGTGGGTTCCGACAGCACCCGCACTTGGACGAACCCTGCGTCTTCGAGCAACCGGGCAAGGTTCGCCGCGGAGAGCATGTTTCGTGGATGAATTGCACTGGATTCGTCGCGCCCGAAGACGGCGTCGCGCAGATCTTCGAACGACACTGTGCCGCGCGCGTGGTCATGGAGCAGTGACTCCGCATCGAGGAAGGTCACCTTCACTTGCCCGCCGGGCCGGAGAAGTCGGAGGAGGCGTGGAAGCACCGAGCGCATCAACTCGTCCGGCGAGAAGCGCTCCAGAAAGTGCGCGATCGAGATTTCTTCGAACGTGGCATTTTCAAGCTGAAGATTGTCCAAGACGGAGACGATGTCCGCGTCTCGAGGAGGCCTGCAATCAATGCGGACTTGCCCACGGGCATGTTCAAAGATTCCAAGGGCGAGGCGCACGCCATCGTGCTTGGCCAGGCAAGACTTGTCTGCAAACAGGGCCGACGTCTGGGTCGCTTTCCTGAGTCCATCGAGTGCTTGGCGCAAGTCGGCGACATCACGCGTTAGCTGTCGGAGCGTAATGGGCGCGGTTCTTTCGAAACCGCTTCGATCGAAATCAAGTCGCATTTGCTTGTGATTGATTTCGGATACGGTCTCGAGCAGTTGCGGAAGTTGCTGCACGAGGAAGACGTTGAGTCTTGGCAATCGCACAATCGCGGCGGCGATGTGGACAAATCGGCCTATGACGGGTTTCGTGGCGAGATAACGGGCTACACGCTTGAGATGCTGCTTCATCGAAAAGGCTTGAAGTTGAGTAGTGGCGCGGTTCGCCGGTTCGGGCCGGCGCCTGAATGATCAAGCGCCGAATTCAAGACGGGCTCGTCAGAACGAGTGGCCCGTCGCGTTGCGACGCAAGTCCGCGTTGACCATCATGGTGCACAGTTGCTCCAGGGTCGTCTTGGGTTCCCAGCCGAGCTTTTCCTTCGCCCGCGCCGCATTGCCGATCAGAAGATCCACCTCGGCCGGGCGATAGTACTTGGGGTTGACGCGAACCAGCGTTTTGCCGGTCTTCACGTCAATGCCGACCTCGTTTTGCTCTTCGCCGTCGAAACGGAGCTCGTAGCCGGCAGCCTTGAACGCCATATCCACAAATTGGCGCACGGTTTCGGCTCGGTTGGTGGCGAGGACAAAGTTGTCTGCCTCCTTCGCCTGCAGCATCAACCACATGCCTTCGACATATTCCTTGGCGAATCCCCAATCCCGCTTGGCACCCAAATTACCCAGTTCAAGCACCTCGAGCTTGCCGAGTTTGATCTTGGCCACTCCGTCGGTGATCTTGCGGGTGACAAATTCACGGCCACGCAATGGGCTCTCGTGATTGAATAGGATGCCGCTGCATGCAAAGATGCCGTAGCTTTCGCGATAGTTGATCGTCATCCAGTGGGCGAAGAGCTTGGCAACGCCGTACGGGCTGCGTGGATAGAAGGGGGTGTCTTCCACCTGGGGAATCGCCTGGACCTTGCCGAACATCTCCGAGGTCGAGGCCTGGTAGAAGCGTATCTTCGGATTGGTCAGGCGAATCGCCTCCAGCAGATGCAAGGCGCCCATGCCCGTGATCTGGGCCGTGGCGTCGGGTTGGTTGAAGCTGACGCCGACAAAGCTTTGGGCCGCGAGGTTGTAGACCTCGTCGGGTGCCGATTCCTTGATCAGGGTCATCGAACTGCCCAGGTCGGTGAGGTCGTACTCGACTAGATGCAGGTCTGGGTTGTTCTGAATCCCCAATTCCTCGATCCGCCAAAAATTGACCGAACTGGTGCGGCGATAGGTCCCGAAGACCACGTAACCCTTGCTCAGCAGCAGTTCGGCCAAGTAGGCACCGTCCTGACCCGTGATCCCTGTGACGACAGCGCGTTTTTTCATAGATTACTCTCTGGTTCCTGGTTGAATCGGTCACTGTGCCCGATGGACTCGACGATCGCGGGGGCCCCATTTTGAGGCGCCCGGCTTGCGGGAAGCCCCGGTGGCCGCAAGGGCAGCCCGGCTGCCGCGGAGGTCGGACAATCGGTCAATCTGGCCTTGAACTGATCGGCGCTTTGCCGCCAGTCCAGATAAGGCATGGTATTGGATCGGGGATGCCGTCCCTGTGCAAACAGAGCGAGCCACTCGACAATGGCTGCAGCCAGCGCACCCGCGTCGGATTGAAAGTAGGTTGCGTGGCCGCCCGCAACCTCCCTGAAGACCGGCAGGTCGTTGGCCAAGATGGGCAATTTGTGGATCGCAGCCTCGATCAGGGGCAGGCCGAAGCCCTCGCCTTCGGACCCTGCGAGGAGGCAACTGGCCGTCGCGTACAGGGCTTCGAGGTATTCGTCACTGGCCTTCTGAATCCAGAACAGGCGCTTGCCGAGTTCCGGATGCCGTCGCAATCGCGTCGACATCGCATCGGCCAGCCAACCCTTCTTGCCCACGATGACGAGGTTGACCTGCACTCCTTCGGCCCACAGGCGCTCGAAGGCGTCGAGCGCGAGCACGTGCCCCTTCCGGGGCTCCAGCGTCCCGACCATCAGGAAGGACGGGGCCGAGGAGATTGCACGCACTGTGGATTCGGCATCGCGCGGCAACCCCTTGCTATGCATCGAGGCGGCCAGGTCGGCGCCCAGGTGAAAGGATTGGACCTGGAAGCCGGCTGCCATGCGTTCCGGCGCGTGTTCCGTGAGCCATTTCGAAAGCTCGGCCGCGACGGATGCCGAAATGCAGATGGCGCCGTCGTTCTCGGCCACCGCTTGGAGCCAGCGTTCATGGGCTTCAGGCGCGCCCTTGGGAAACCGGTGGCCGATCTGCAGGGGCAGCAAGTCGTAGACGACGAAATTGACCCGGACGCCGTGGTGACGCATTGTTCGGTAGAACGCGGCCTGCTGCGGGATCAGGTGGGGCTGGAAGTCGAGCCCGACGAACACGTCGCCACGGCGCATGTCGATGGGCGCATCGGTCAGCGCCTCCGCCGGGCAACCCATGAACGCCATGGTGAAACGGCGGGCATACCTGTAGCCGGGTGGCCCATCGACCTCTGCATAGACGGGCTCAATCCGAAAGCCAGCCGGTGGTTCGGCCAGGAGCGCCTTCAGCAGTGACTTCACGACCCGCTGGATTCCGCTTCGGGAATCGCGCTGGACGAGTTCGGACACATCGACCAGAAGCTGCCGCTTTGGCATCGGCATCGGCAGCGTGTCTGCGATAGTCGCGGCCAGGTCCGCGATCTCGCGCCCCTGTCCAGCGTCCTGCGGCAGTGGGTCACCGCCAGCCACGGCTTGCAGGAGACCGTCGCGTCCGACCGCTGCACCTGCGGCGAAGCGTTCGATGGCCTCGGCGTAGAGCTGGGCACAGACGCCAGGCGAATGTAGGGATTCGACTGAACGCCGGGCCTGCGCGCCCAATGCGTTGCGTGCGGGAGCATCCTGCAAGAAGTCCTCGAGTGCGCTTGTGAGTTGCGCGTCGGTGAATTCGTCGGGCAGCATGGCCACCGCATCCTGCGGCAGGTAGGCCATGGAACCATTCGCGTTGACAACGGTTGCCACGCCGCGACTCATCGCGTCGAGCACAGTACCGGACGTTTCGCCGCGGGAGTGCGTGCGCAACTGTACGGCCAGGTCGGCCGCTGCCAGGTAGCGGGCGAAGAGTTCGGCGCTCGCCCATCCGGTGATTTCGACGCGCCCTTGCTGGCCGCTTGCCTGCAGGCGGCGGTCGATCTCATGTCCATAGGCGCCGGGATCCTTGTCGCCCACGAACACGAGCCTGCAGTGCGAATCGCGTGAGAGGTCGGACGCAAGCCAGGCGTCGATCAATCGATGATTGAGTTTGGTCGGGCCCATCAGGCCGAATGCGCAGACCAGAAAGCCTTCCGGCGCCAGGCCCAGTTCAGCCCTGGCACGGCTTCGTTCGCTGGCGACATCGACGGGCGGCACTCGCAGGTGAGGCACCAGCGCCCAGTCGCGCGTCGTCGAGAGGCCGTACCACTCGCGACCCAGTTCGAAGGAGTGCGGCGAATGAACGATGACACCTTGCGCCTGCGCCAGCACGTCGAAATTGCAGGGATACCGGAAGACCGCGTCGGCGGCATCGGCCGCCCGAAAGCGCTCGGCCACGGCGGCATAGCCGTGTGATTCGTACAGCGCCTTCGACCACTCGAAGGTGCCGAGGCCCAGGCCCTCCTGGCGGGCTCTGACACTGCTCAGAAAGAAGTCATGCAGCATGACCGTGCCGGGAATCTCGGCCAGCAGGTCGAACATGTGCTCATGGAACTCGGAGTTACCGAAGTGATAGAGCACGCGGTCATACGCGTGGGAATGGTTGCGAAACCACTCGATGTCCCGTGTTGCGAATGAGCTTGCAAGCGCCGGATCTTCGACGACCTTCAAACTGGTGATGAGCTCGATCTCGTAGTGTTGAGCCAGTTCGGGCAGGAGGTCGGCGCTGTAGCTGGCGATTCCGCTGCGTTCGGGTGGCAGAGGGGACACATAGGCCAATCGGGGCCGGTGGCCGCGAAGGCCGTGGCTGGGCGGTGCACTGCGGTGAGTGGACGCGTGCAATCGCTCGAATCCTTCGATCGCGCGCGTTGCCGACAACTCCCAGGAGAAGCGCCTCGCCTGCGCCAGACCATGCTCGACCATCTGCGTCCGGAAGGCATCGTCGGTGAGCGCCTGCACCATGCTTCGCGCGATGTCCTCGTCGTTGCGAGGATCGAACAGGGCATCGGCGCGTCCGATCACCTCGGGAAGGCTTGATGCGTTGGCGCCGATGACCACTGCGCCACAATGCATCGCTTCCAGCGCGGGCAGACCGAATCCCTCGTGCCACGAGGGAAAGACGAAGAGACGGCAGAGGTTGTACAGCTCGACGAGGTCCTGCTCCGGAACGAAACCGGTGATGACGACAGCGCCTTCGTCGAGGTGGCGTTCGCGCGCGAGCTGCAATAGCGAGGCGCGGTCCTCTGCACCGGCCGAACATACGATGGCCAATTGGAGAGCGGTGCGCAGTTCGGATGGCAGCAGGGCGAACGCCCGGATCAGCCCCTCGAGATTCTTGCGGGGATCAATCCCACCCGTATACATGACGAAGGGCTTGTGCAAGCCATGGCGTATCCGCAAAGCCTGCTCGCGCTCGGCAGTGACCGTGACGCGGCGGAAATGATCGTAGGCGGCCGTTGAGATATTGAGGCATCGGTCCGGGTCGAGGCCCAGGTGATACAGCCCTTCCTGCCGCGAAGACTCGGAGATCGCCAGCCACATGTCTGCGCGACGAAGCGAACCGAGCTTGCGCATGTACCAACTGCGCATTTCCGGATCGCCGAGATAAGTGCTCGAGTAGATCAGTGGAATCAGGTCGTACAGGGTCACGGCAGTCGCCAGTTGCGCAAAGCTCCCGATACTGGTGACGGAAGCATCGCCAAAGCCTTCGAACAGACTCGAAACGTAGACGGCATCGGGTTGCAGACTCGCCATGAACGCTTCGTAGAGTTTCTCTCGGGCACGCAGGCTGCCGGGGCTCGATGCGGCCGCGAAAGGAGGCGGATACCAGACGTGAATGTTCTGCGGATCGATCAGTCCTTCGAACTGCCGTTTGGCACTGTCGACCGTGTCGGCAAAACGACCATTCAGCGCCAGGACGATTTCATGCCCACCGGGCCGCCGCGCCATGGCTTCCACCAGCGCCGATGAATAGCGACCAATTCCACGATGACTGTTTGCTGGAGATTGCGCGCCTTGAAAATCAACAACGATCCGCATCAAAAGTACTGACGATTTTGCTGGGCTCGCTGAAGGCGGCGATAGATCAGCTGGGTGGCGGGCGAAAGTTCCGTCAAGGCATGAGCCGGATCGAATCCGGTGCTCAGCAAGTTGCGTAGCCGCGGTTTCATCCCGGGTACGAACGCCGAACTCGCGAGTACCACTCGCCCGAGCACTGGCCGCCGCACCACGGAGCGCGCCAGTCGAAGCAGGGTCGGCTTGATCCGACGTTTCAAGCCGCTCGAGAGCCGGCCTTCCTTGACCGCAGCAAGCAATCTCCGGGCAAACATGCTAATTAGTGCTTGAGTTCAGGGGTTGGCGCTTCGGAGCCCGGTACGTTCATAGGGTCGGAACTCTGGAGTCCGTTTGCAAGGGGCGCCGTGATTCCTGAAGGTTATGAACGGACGAGAAGGTGTTCGGGCGGCTTTTCTCTCTCGTGGAAAGGACCGCGCCGGCGGAACCTTATTCTAAATGGGCGCTCCCGCGCCCTTCGTCACATTCGGTAACCCAATTACACTGACCCGTTTGCAGGAACAGGGGAGCCAGCGGACATGGGGTCAAGCATCGGATGAACAAGTTGATCGGGATCATTCCCTCGCCGGCCCGCAAGGTTGTTAGAGGCATCGTCTGGATCGTCACACCTTGGCGCATGAAGGAGCGCCTTCCGCTGATTCGCAAGCGACTGGCCGCTTGGAACCGTCGGGCGAAGCTCGTTCCGCTGATTGAGCGGGAACGTGTCCGCGTCGAGCGTCGGAAGCGCGGTCTCGATGCAGAGCCCCAGGCACCGTTCAACCTCTTCGACAACGCGGAGGTCGCGCGGGCTGCCGGGCTTTCAATGGGCGCGTTTCATTGGCCGGCCGTTCTTGCGGCTGACGTGTCGGACCGGTGGTCAGCCGCACGATTTCTGATTGACCTCTGGCGCAGTCGTCTGGATCTGCGCGAGCGCTTTCCCATGGGGCTTGTTGAAGGCGGCAACGGACCTCTTGGCCACTGGCTCCGAGGACCAGGCGCCGCGGAACTAGGCCTGAGCGAAGTCGCCATCCAGCAAGTTCCGGCTGTACTGGATGCTCGTCTTTCAGACCGTCCACGGCAGACGTTCCTGTCCAACAAGGCTTTCGAATTCGTCTTGCCGCATGGCCTCACGCCGATTGGCATGAGGGATCTCTTCGGATGGTTCATGCGCTGCTTTCGCGCCGGATCCGAGTTGCGTCGGGAAGAGATCTGGTTGCTGTTCCTCGAGGCGTCGGCACAGCCGACTCGAGAGCTTTTGCTTGCATACGCATTCACGCCCGCCTGGCAGCAGGCGCATCCTGCCGGCTCCTCAATGTTCGGTCGGGATGCCTTTGCGGCGTGGTTCATCCAGGAATACGGCGCAGAAGGTCCGTGGGTCGATCCATCAACCTGGCCGGATTCGATGCCGGTGGCCGATCAGATTCGCACGGCCTATCGGGCGATCGAAGTCTGGCGCACAGCCCACCCGGATGCCTTGCACGAGCCAGGCGCTGCGCGTCGGCTGCTGGCGTGGCTTGGATCGCCCGCTGCCGGTCTTCCTGTGGGTGTCGCACAGCGGTGCCGTGAATTCAACCATGAGGCCATGGCAATCGAACTGGCAAAACCCGGCCTCAATGTGCTCGGCCACTTTTGCTATCCGTCGGGGCTCCGCGTCTCGGTGGAGTCGATGGTGCAGGGCATGGAGGCGGTTGGTGCGCCCACTTCCCTGCGTGACGTTTGGACGGACCTCGCAAGCGACGATCCGCACCACGCTGACTATCGCGGCATGGAATGCCATGACGTCACCCTCATCCACGTCCAGCCCGAGCCCTTCTTCGCGCTCGCCTACGAGCGCGCGCAGCTGGCGGAGCGCTCGCCCCGGACATACCGTGTCGCCTATTGGTACTGGGAGTTCGACACCGTCCCCGATTCGTGGGTCGCGCATGCGCAAGACGTCGACGAAATCTGGGCCGCCACGGAGTTCGTCGCGCGCGGGTTGCGTGCGCGTCTTTCCATTCCCGTGCGTACGTTGTTTCCGGGTGTCAAGCTGGCGCCCTATCAGCGAAGGAGCCGGACACACTTTGGATTGAGCGAGGCCCCATTCACCTTTCTTTTCACTTTCCACATGGTGAGTGTCATGGAGCGCAAGAACCCGCTGGGCCTGATCCAGGCGTTCAGGCAGGCGTTCCGCGCAGAGGAGTCCGTCCGGCTGGTTCTCAAGACTTCGTTTGGCGACCGACACCCGGCACAGATCGAGGAGCTTCGCAACGCGGCTGCTGGCTCGAACATCACCGTGATCGACCAGGTCTACAGTCCGGACGAAGTGCTGTCCTTGATGGACGCCTGCGACGCCTACGTCTCGCTCCATCGCAGCGAAGGCCTGGGCCTGACGATGGCCGAGGCGATGCTGATGGGTAAGCCCGTGATTGCGACGAACTTCTCCGGCAACGTGGACTTCATGGACGAGAGCAACAGCTTGCTCGTGCCCTACAAGCTCGCGAAGCTCGGCAAGCCGATCCCACCCTACGGCGCCGACCTCGAATGGGCCGAGCCGTCGATTGAGGAAGCGGCGAAGCTCATGAGGCGTCTGTACGAAAACCAGGAATGGGCGCGCGAACTCGGTGCACGCGCCAAGGCAAGCGCCGAAGCCAACCTGTCGCTGCCGGCGGCTGGCGCACGCATCGCGAGTCGCCTGGAGGAGATCCAGGCATTGCGCCGCGCAGCGCCTTGATGTCCACGCGCGTCAGGACTTCTCGACGATGCGCCCGTGCTCGAGGTGGATGACCCGATTGCATTCCTTGGCGATCAGATCCGGCGAGTGAGAGGCCAGCACCAGGATCCCGGATTTCGACACGACGTCCTTCATCCGTTGCTCGGCCTTGTGGGTGAATTCGGCGTCGCCGACGGACAGCCATTCGTCCATCAGCAGGATGTCGGCCTGGACACTGGTCGAGATCGAGAAGGCCAATCGCATCATCATCCCGGTGGAGTAGGTGCGAACAGGCATGTTCACATATTGACCGAGCCCGCTGAATTCGCAGATCTCGGGGGTGAGCGCATCGATTTCCTTCTTGTTCATGCCCATCACAAGTCCCCGGAGCATGATGTTCTCGATGCCGGTGGCGTCCGGCTCGATACCGAGCGATGGGTCGATCAAGCTGGAGACGGTGCCCTGGCGAACGAACTCACCCGAAGAGGGCTCATAGACGCCCGCGAGCGCGCGCAGCAGCGTCGACTTGCCAGCACCGTTGTGGCCGATCAGGCCCAGACGATCCCCGCTTTTCAGCTCCAGATTGATATTGCTTAGTGCCTGCACCACGTTGACGCCGGTTTCCTTGCCGAAGCGTCCACCGGTGACGGAGGCGGCCAGCGTCTTCTTGAAGGAAGCCGCTCCCGCGCCGTAGATGGGAAAGTTGACCGAGACGTCTTTGAGAGAAATGAGTGCCATGTTCTTTTACAGCCAGTAGACGACGCGGCGGCGATACTTCGCAAACAGCAGACTACAAAGGACCAGATTCACCGCGGTCCACGAGAGAATGCCCCACCAGTTGAAGGCGGGCGATACGCCTCCCATCAGCGGGGCGCGCAGAAGATCGAGCATTTGCGCGAACGGGTTCCAGAGGATGTACTGAGCGCGCCCTGGCAGGCTCTCGGGTAGCCAGAAGACGGGCGTCAGGAACATCAGCATCTGCATCACGCTGGTGACGATCTGGGTCACGTCGCGGAATCGTGTGCAGACGAGCCCCAACACCAGGCCCAAGGCCTGTGCATTCACCAGCACCAGCAGGAACGCGGGGAAGAACAGCAGCGCCGACCACGACAGTGAAATGCCGGCCCAGAGCGCGACCGGGATGTAGATCACGATGTGATGCGCAAACTGGATCAGGTTGCGCGCCATGCTCCGCCAGACGAACATGCTGATCGGGAAATAGCCCTGTTTGAGGTAGTTCGACGACCCGATGAAGGCATTGCACGATTCCGTCACCATGCTGGAGAAAAAGCCCCAGAAGATGATCCCGAGCGCCAGGTGCGGGAAGAACTTGGATAACTCGGTGCCGAACAGGGAGCTGTAGAGCGGGCCCATGCCCCCGATCATGGCCGCCATGCTGAGGGTCAGCCACAGCGGGCCGAGCATGGACCGGCGATAGCGCAAGACGATGTCGAACCAGGCCAGCGTCCACCAGATGTCGGTGCGACGGGTGCCTTCCCACCAGTCGCCCCACGCGCTGCGATGCAAATTGGAATGTGCCTCGCTCATACGCGACCGTAGGTGTCAGCCAGCCGTACGATGTCGTCCTCGCCGAGATAAACGCCACATTGCACTTCGATGAGCACCAGCTCATCCTTTCCGATATTCGTCAAACGATGTTTCTCCTTGAGTGGGATGTAGCGGTATTCGCCAGGCAGTGTCTTGTGTTCCACCTCGCCCACCTGGACGATCGCGGTTCCCCGAACGACGACCCAATGCTCTGCGCGCTGATGGTGGTATTGCAACGATAGCGACTCGCCCGGTTTGACCGTGATGCGCTTGACCTTGTAGCCGTCCTCTTCCTTGAGGGACGCATAGGTGCCCCATGGACGATGCACCACTGCGGGCAGGTTCACCGATTCGTGCTTGCGGTTCTTCAAGGTGTCGACGACCGTCTTGACCTTCTGGGCGCTGTCTTTGTGGGCAACCAGCAGTGCATCGGGCGTATCGACGATCACGAGGTCGCTCACGCCGAGCGTGGCCACGATCTTCGGTCCGTGGCTTTCGACCTGAACGTGGGTGCCGCTGGTGTCGATCGCCACCACGTCGCGCGGCATGGTGTTGCCGCTGGCGTCGGGACCGTGCGCCTTGGCGACCGAAGGCCAGGATCCCACGTCGCTCCAGCCGAACTTGGCGGGCACGACGTGCACGTTGTCGGCCCGCTCCATGACCGCGTAGTCGATGCTGATGTCCGGCTGGAGGCCGAAGGCATGCGCATTGAAGCGCACTGCATTGCCATCGGCCTGTGCCGAGTCGAGGGCTCGGCGGGCTGCGGCCAGGAGTTCCGGCGCATACCTCTCGAACGCCGAGACGATCGCATCCGCGGTGAAGCAGAACATGCCGCTGTTCCAGTAGTAGCGGCCCGTGGCCAGGTATTCCTGGGCGGTCTGGAGGTCCGGCTTCTCGACGAAGCGCTTGGCTGGCTGGCTTTCGCGCGAGACGTTCGCGACCTCGACATAGCCGAATCCGGTGTCGGGCGCAGTCGGGCTGATGCCGAAAACAACCAGCGAGCCCTGTGCCGCCAGCCGGAAGGCCTGGCTGGCGCTGGCCACGAAGGCTTCGACATCAGGCACCAGGTGGTCTGCCGAGAGCACGAGCATCACAGTGTCGCCGCCGAACTTCTTGATGCATTCAAGTGCCGCCAGCGCAATGGCGGGCCCCGTGTTGCGTCCCTTCGGTTCCAGCAGGAGAGTGGTCTCGGGCGCATCGGACATCTGCCGCAACACGTCCTTGGTGAGGAAGAGGTGGTCCTGGTTGGTCACGACCATCAGGTCGCCGGTACCGCAGGCCTGCCCGCGCTCGATGGCTTGCTGGAGGAGCGTCGAGTCGCCGAGCTTCATGAATGGCTTGGGGAAGCCTTGCCGGGAAAGAGGCCAGAGCCTGGAGCCGGAGCCTCCCGAGAGAACCACAGAAAGCACGCGCATCTTTTTCCTATACGTTGAGTAGGGCCGATGATTTTACCGGCGCTCTCCCGCCGGCTGCGCCCGGGCCCCGGCGAGGATAATTCCGCCGCTCCCATTCGCTCAAGGCGTCGCTTGACCACACATCCCGAATCTCCTGCCGCCGACGTGTCCGTTTCCGTTGCTCTTTGCACTTACAACGGCGCGCGCTTCATTGGCGAGCAAATCCGCAGCATTTGCCTGCAGACGCTGCGGCCCCGGGAGATCGTGGTTTCTGACGACGCCTCGAAGGATGGCTGCGTCGAGATCGCCCGCCGGACGGTCGAGGAATGCAATGCCGTACATCCGGGGCCCTCGGTGGTGCTGCGCGTGCTGCAGAACGCGACGCCCTTGCGCGTGACGAAGAATTTCGAGCAGGCTGCGCGTGCGTGCCAAGGCGACCTGATCGCGCTCAGCGATCAGGACGACGCATGGCCGCCAGAGCGGCTCGCCCGAATGGCCGCCGAGTTTGAGCGGCGCCCCGACCTGCTGTTGCTGCATACCGATGCGCGATTGGTCGACGGTGCGCTCACCGATCTCGGGCAATCGCTCTTTCATGCGCTGGAGGTCGAGCCCATCGAGCTGGAGCGAGTCCATGGGGGCAACGCGTTCGATGTGCTCCTGAGACGAAACCTGGTGACCGGCGCGACTGCCATTTTCCGCCGCTCGCTGCTGGACGCGGCCTTGCCATTTCCTTCGGAATGGCTGCACGACGAGTGGCTCGGAATCATCGCCGCAGCCATTGGGCGCGTGGACCTGCTGGAAGATCAGCTGATCGACTACCGCCAGCACGAAGAGAACCAGATCGGTGCGCGGCGCGATGCGTTCCTCGACAAGATGCGCAAGGCGTTCGGCTCGCGCGGCGACACGCACGTCAAGCGCGCCTACAAGGCAGAGCTTCTTCTTGCCCGACTGCTTGAGCTCGGCGACAGGATCCCGCCCGCCTTCATTGAAAAGGCGCGCCTGAAGGTGGCTCACCAGCGCTTTCGCGCGGCGCTGCCGAGGTCACGCATCGCGCGCTGGTTGCCCGTGCTGCGGGAAGTCCTGACGGGGCGCTACAACAAGTTCGGTCGCGGTGTCAGGGGCGTGGTGCGCGACCTGTTCGAATCGGCCTGACTCAGCCAGCCCGCTCCAGGCGCCAATAGCGCCAGAACGCAGCCGAAAACCACACCTTCAACAGGCTGGTCACGTGCCAGTAGAGATGCCGCTTGCTCCGATGGCTTGCCCGTCGAGCGTCGTGCCGGGCCTGCAGTTGCTCCGCGATCTGCAGCTTCCACCCCGCGAGGCGAAGGCGGGCGCAGATGTCGAAGTCCTCGCCGTACATGAAGAAGCGTTCGTCGAAGCCTTCGATCTGGCGGTACGCCTCACAGCGAAACAGCATGAACAGGCCCGGAATCCAGGCCGGGATCACGGGGCGAACATAGTCGGGACGCTTGCGTGAAACGATTTCCAGCGGCGTGATGATCGCGCGGTGCTGCTCGGGTGTCGGCTTCCCGGGTTCGAGGATTCGCGGTGCGAGCAGGCCGCTGTCCCGAGCGGCTCGGGAGACCAGGGGGGTCAGCACGTCACTGTCGAAACGAATGTCCGGATTGAGTACCAGGAACCACGGGGTGGTGCAGTGCGCAAACGCCTGGTTGTGGTTTGCGCCGAAGCCCTTTGGCTCCGTGTTCTCGATGCGTTCGATCTCGAAACCCCACGTACGGCCAGCGAGCAGGTCGGGCTCGGGGATGTTGAGCGTGAGCACGAGCTTGGCGACGATCCCTCGGTTGAACTGGTCCAACTCGTCGAGCAGCGGGAGCACCAGTTCGAGCTGACCATGGCTCACGATCGAAACCGTGATGGGAGGAGTGGGGGGAGGGGACATCGGCATGGTCTAATTTCGCTCGGGAATTCTAGAGTTCCCGCTCCCACCCCATGATTGCTCTGATCGTCATCAGTTTTCTCCTTTCTGCATTTGCCGTGCAGATCTTCATGCGCCGTGCGCGCCGGCATGCGCGGCGCTACGGCCACGACATGCCGCAGCGCTTTCACAAGGGCCACGTCCCGCGGCTGGGAGGTGCCGGCATTTTTGTAGGCATGGGTGTCGCCTGGCTGGTCGCGGGGGTGCCATCGGACCCCTTCAATGTGTCGTGGCCGCTGAAGGCCTCTGCGCTTACGCTGCTGTGCACTGCCCCGGCCGTGCTCGGCGGCATCATCGAGGATGTGACCCAGCGGGTGTCGGTGCGGTACCGGCTCGGGCTCACCATCGGTTCTGCACTGCTGCTGTGCTGGGTGCTCCATCTGGGCGTGTCACGCACCGGCGTCGCCGCCGTCGACGGTTGGATACAGGCCGCGCCCTATGCGGGGCTTCTGTTTGCGGCGTTTGCCATTGGCGGCTTGCCGCATGCGTTCAACATCATCGACGGCTACAACGGGCTGGCCGGAACTGTGGCCGTCCTGGTCTGCCTGGCCATCTCGCATGTGGCACTGCAGGTGGGTGACCGGCAGTTGGCCGCCATGGTGATCTGCCTCGTGGGCGCCACTGTCGGCTTCCTGATCTGGAACTACCCGCGCGGCAAGATCTTTGCAGGAGACGGCGGCGCCTACGTCTGGGGCATGGTGATTGCCGTGGCCGCAGTCACCCTGGTGCAGCGGCACCGGGTCGTTTCGCCCTGGTTCCCGATGCTGCTTCTGATCTATCCGGTGTGGGAGACGGTGTTTTCCATCTATCGCAAGATCGCACGGGGGCAATCCCCTGGCACGGCGGATGCCCTGCACTTTCATCAGCTGATCTTCCGGCGCATCGTCCGAGTCGCTTTCGCGGATGACGAAGCGCGCCAACTGCTGGCGCGCAACAACCGGACTTCGCCGTACCTGTGGATCTTCGCGGCGCTGACCGTGGTGCCGGCCGTGCTGTTCTGGAACAACACGCCGGTGCTGATGGCGTTCTGCGCCCTGTTCGTGGCAACTTACGTCGCTGCCTATCTGATGATCGTGCGGTTCAAGGTGCCCCGCTGGCTGCGCCCCTGACGTTCCGCCACAATTCAAAGTCTCTTCTCTCCGTTGCTCACCATGACCGATCCCGTGCTCAACATCCCGCCGCGCGACAAGGCCGAAATCCTGGCGCAGGCGCTTCCGTACATTCGCAAGTTCCACGGCAAGACGATCGTCATCAAGTACGGCGGCAATGCGATGACCGACCCTGAGCTGCAGGCTGATTTCGCCGAAGACGTGGTGTTGCTCAAGCTGGTCGGCATGAACCCGGTGGTGGTGCACGGCGGCGGCCCGCAGATCGAGGCGGCACTCAACCGGCTCGGCAAGAAGGGCCATTTCATCCAAGGCATGCGCGTGACCGACTCCGAGACCATGGAGGTGGTCGAATGGGTTTTGGCCGGTGAGGTTCAGCAGGACATCGTGGGCCTGATCAACCAGGCGGGCGGCAAGGCGGTGGGTCTCACGGGGCGCGACGGCGGATTGATCCGCGCCCAGAAACTCAAGATGGCGGATCGCAACGACCCCAACCTGCACCACGACGTTGGACAGGTCGGCGACATCGTCTCGATCGACCCGAGCGTGGTCAAGGCGCTGCAGGACGACGCCTTCATTCCCGTCGTGAGCCCGATCGGCTTCGGCGAGGAGAACGAGAGCTACAACATCAACGCCGACGTCGTCGCGGGCAAGCTCGCCACGGTGCTCAAGGCCGAGAAGCTGATGATGCTGACCAACACGCCGGGCGTGCTCGACAAGGACGGCAAGCTGCTGACGGACCTGAGCGCCCGCGAGATCGACGAGCTCTTTGCCGACGGGACCATCTCCGGCGGCATGCTGCCGAAGATTGAAGGCGCTCTCGACGCCGCGAAGAGCGGGGTGAACGCGGTGCACATCATCGATGGCCGTGTGCCGCACGCCATGCTGCTGGAAATCCTCACCGACCAGGCTTACGGCACGATGATCCGAGCCCGGTAGAACTCGCCCTCGGGCTTCGCTTTGCTTGCCCTTGGGGCTATGCGTAGCCGTTGGGATTGGCTTGTTGCCAGCGCCAGCTGTCGGCGCACATCTGGTCCACGCCGCGCGATGCACGCCAGCCCAACGTGGCTTGCGCCAGCGTTGGGTCGCCCCAGTAGGCGGGGACGTCACCGGGTCTGCGTGGGCCGATTTCGTAGGCGATGCTTTGGCCGCTGGCGCGTTCGAAGGCCTTCACGACATCGAGTACTGATGCGCCGTGGCCGGTGCCGAGATTGAGCGTGACCAGTCCGGGCCGCTTTTCCGCATGGCGCAGTGCCGCCACGTGGCCTTCGGCGAGGTCCATGACATGCACGTAGTCGCGCACGCCGGTGCCGTCCGGCGTCGGGTAGTCGCCGCCGTGGACGGCCAGCTTGTCGCGCAGGCCGACCGCCACCTGGGAGACGAAAGGCATCAGGTTGTTCGGCTTGCCTTGCGGGTGTTCGCCGATCAGGCCGCTTTCGTGTGCGCCGACGGGATTGAAGTAGCGCAGTAGCGCAATGCGCCAGGCAGGGTGCGCGCGATGCAGGTCACCTAGCGCCTCTTCAACCATGAGCTTTGATCGGCCGTAGGGGTTGGCCGGCCGCAGGGGCGCGTCTTCCGGGATCGGTGAGCGGTCGGGGTCGCCATACACGGTCGCCGAGGAAGAGAAGATCAACGTGCGAACCCCCGCCGCCTGCATCGCCGCCGCGAGCACGAAGCTGCCATGCACGTTGTTGTCGTAGTAGGTGATCGGGTCGGCCACCGAATCGCCGACCGCCTTGAGGCCTGCAAAATGGATGACGCCGCCGACCGGCCGCTCACGAAAGAGCTTGTCGAGCAAGGCCCGGTCGCGCACGTCGCCTTCGATGAAACGGGGTCTGGTGCCGATGATGCGTTCCAGCCGCTCCAGCACCCGGACGTCGCTGTTGCCGAGGTTGTCCAGGATCAGCGGTTCGTAGCCGGCTGCTGCCAGCGCGACGCAGGTGTGGCTGCCGATAAAACCCGCACCTCCGGTCACAAGAATGGTCTGACTCATAACTATTTGGCGTTCTGCCCCCGTGGAACTACCTGTCGATTCTGCGCGACAAGCAGGGCATGCCCGGTTGGCGCACGCTAACTGGCGTGTGCGAGAATCATTTTTTTACATTTTGCACGCGCCCATGCAGAACGACGAGCAAAGCGCCTCCGACGCGCCAATCAGTTCAGAACCGGCGGCCGCACCGACCCGCAAACGCCCCAAGCCGGGAGAACGGCGCGTGCAGATCCTCCAGGCCCTGGCCGCCATGCTCGAACAGCCCGGAGCCGAGCGCGTGACCACTGCGGCCTTGGCGGCCCGGCTCGACGTCAGCGAGGCAGCGCTGTATCGGCATTTCGCCAGCAAGGCGCAGATGTTCGAAGGCCTGATCGACTTCATCGAACAGAGCGTGTTCACGTTGGTCAACCAGATCGTCGAACGCGACGCCGTGGGCACCGAGCAGGCTGCACACATCGTCGCGATGCTGGTGCAGTTCGCCGAGAAGAATCCGGGCATGACGCGGGTGATGGTCGGCGACGCGCTGGTCTTCGAGAACGAACGGCTACAGAGCCGGATGAACCAGTTCTTCGACAAGATCGAGGCAACCTTGCGCCAGGCGCTCCGCGACGCGGCGGCGGTCGACGGGTCGGCCACGCCCAGCGTCGATGCGCAGGTGAGGGCATCGGCGCTGACCGCCTTCGTGGTGGGGCGGTTGCAGCGCTTTGCCCGTTCGGGCTTCCGGCGCGCGCCTTCCGAGAATCTGGACGCCGCGGTCGCTCTGATGCTTTGAGGTTGGCGGCGGCGCGCCCTCGGCGGCAGAGCTGAGTTGCCCCGAACGGCTGGGGTCAGATCATGCTCTTGCCTTGCTGGAGGACGAAGTCGCAGGCCCTCTTGGTGATTTCCTGCTTGAGCCCGCCGCCGGTCAAGTCCATCTTCTTGCCGTCGCTGCCGGTCAGGATGCCTTGCGAGCCGTCGACATAGCCGCTGTCCGACGCGGGCTTGCCACCGGGGATCTTGCTCATGAGCTGGTCCTTGACCGAGGATGCGGCGTCGCCGCTCAGATATTTGTTCTTCAGGCAGTATTCGAGAACGCCTGCCGCATTGCCGAGGCTGCCGGATGCCATCGAGCCCAGCGCTGACGATGAACCTCCGCCTCCCGCAAGCCCCTTCAGCGCGTCCAGGCCTTGGGCCTGAACCGAGCCCGTGGCGAGCAGGACGAGAGCGGCGCCGATACTGGCGAATGGGTAGCGAGAGATGGTCATGTGGCCTCCTTGGAACGTGAGATTGCAACGACCATAGCTCAAGCCCGTGACGCGACAGCCGCGACATTGAAACAGTTCGTGGGCGCATGCTTCACGCCGGCGATGCGGCCCGCTATCCCTTTCCGGCCGTAGTGTCGCGGGCAGAATGGATCATCCAATGCTTCAGGTTCACGCATGAAGACTCCGGCATTGCCAACGCTGCCCACTGGACGTCGCCTGTTGTTCTGGTTGGCGCTGATCGCCGCCCTCACCGCCGCCATCTGGTTCGTGGTGCGCTTCATCAGCCCCACGCCGCCGCGCACGATGGTGATGAGCACCGGCGTGGCCGATGGTGCCTACCACCGCTTCGGACAGCGATATCAGGACATCCTCCGAGCCAACGGCATTGCGCTCGAGTTGCGCCCTTCGAGCGGCGGTGTCGAGAACCTGCAGCGGCTGAACGAGGGTTCGGTTTCGGTGGCCTTCGTCCAGGGCGGCACGGGCGTGCTGGCACTCGACCCCGATGCGTCGCCCGATGCGACGCCACTGCGCTCGCTGGCGACAGTCGCCTTCGAGCCGGTGTGGATCTTCACGCACACGCTCGACCTGTCGAAGGGCCTGGGTGCACTCGCCGGCAAGCGGATCGCAGTCGGCGTTCCGGGCAGCGGCAACTACAAGGTTGCCGTCCAACTGTTGTCGATCTACGGCGTCGTGATGGCGGACGGCCAGCGCAGCGCACCGGATGGCACCACCTTCGTGAGCGAGGGAGGCATGGCGGCCGTGGACATGCTCGACAGCCACCAGATCGACGCGGCCATCATCATCGCGGCGCCCCAGGCTCCGGCAGTGCAGAGACTTCTTGCCGACGGGGCGATGCACCTGGCTTCACTGGAACATGTCGAAGGCCTTTCGCGCCGTTTTCCGTTCTTTCAACCGGTGACACTGAAGCGCGGCTCGGTCGATCCGAAGCGCGATTTGCCTCCCCAAGACATCGAACTGCTGGCGACGACCGCCAACCTGGTCGTGCGGGACGAACTTCACCCGGCGCTGGCCTATCTGTTGCTCGAAGCGGCGCGACAGGTGCACAGGCAGCCCAGCCTGATCAACCGACCCGACGAATTTCCGAGCCCGAGGGCGACGGATTTCCCACTGTCGACCGAGGCGGAGCGGTACTTCAAGCACGGGCGTCCCTTCCTGCAGAACTATCTGCCTTTCTGGGCCGCCAACTACGCGCAGCGGTTCTTGCTGCTGCTGGTTCCCCTGGCCGCCATCCTGGTCCCGCTGGCCCGGCTGCTGCCCGGGCTGGTCAACTGGCGGCGCCAGAGTCGGCTGTACCGTCGCTATGGGGAACTGAAGTTTCTGGAGCAAGATCTGGCGTCGCGCAAGCTCGAAGCCCAAGAGCGGCGAGAAGCCCTCGCGCAGCTTGATCGGATCGAGGACGAAATCGTCCATACCAAGTTTCCGCTCGACTTCACGGACAGGGTCTACACGCTGCGCCAGCACGTCGACTATGTGCGCGCGCAATTGAATCGACAGACCGAAGTTGCCCGAGCGCAAGACCAAAAATCGGGGCTTTGAGCCTGGCCGTCTCGCTCTCCGGAAAGAAAAAAGGCTGGGTCCGCGAACTCGCGGACCCAGCCTTCAGCGTGCCGTCGATGGATTACAGGCCAGCTTGGCGCGTCACCGAAACCTTCGGCTTGTAGTACGCAGCCGGCACCTGGTCGCGGTAGAAGGCGCGGCGGTCGAGGCTCTGCAGCGGGTTGTGTGCTGCGGCCACGGCCTGGGCATGGACCGCAGCGCGGTCGGTGTTCGATGCGACGGCCTGCACGCCGGCATCCGAGCCGTCAGCGTAAGGGTTGCCGCTGCGCGCAGCCACCCTGGCTTCCGCGCTCACGTCGGCACGGCTGTTGGCGGTGGTCAGGGGATGCACACCTTCGTAGGTTTCCGCGTGTGCGGCACCCGCGGCGGCCAGGACGGAGAGAGCGGCCGCAGCGATGAGTTTCGAGGTCTTCATTTCAATTTCCTTCAATGCGTTTGGACGATTTCGAACCGGTCTCGGGGTTAAGTGCCAAGCCCTTCGGGGTGGCCACTTCACTCTGTGCCTTGTTCACCCAGATCAGCTTGTCTGGCTGGTCCGTGGGATGAAGTTTGGGGCCAATCGGTAAGTAAAAACCCTTGCATTTGGAAGAACCGCGTCACCCATTTGGAAACAATCAAACGATCGACACCCCCACCTTGCGGCCGGATTCGACGATCTCGCCCCAGGTTGCATCGTCCAGCCAGATGCCCTCGCGTTCGCGCGCCGCACGCGCCTTGCGCTCGGGCTCGCCGGCGATCTGCACGGCGTCGAAGCCCTCGCCTGGCGGGCTTTGGCGAAGCCAATCGATGAAGGCCCGCGCCTCTTTCTCGAAACTGGCCTCGGTGCCCAGCTTCGCGGGGTCGATCAGCACCGCCAGCATGCCGTTGAGCACAGTGCGCGCGGTATCGGCGGGACGATGCCAGGTGCCGCCACCGGTCAGCGCGCCTCCGAGCAGTTCGCAGGCCACGGCCATGCCGTAGCCCTTGTGCTCGCCGAAGGTCATGAGTGCACCGAAGAGGCCGTTGCTCTGCGGCACGACGACGACGCCCGGGTCATCGGTCGGAGCGCCGTGCTCGTCGATCAGGTGGCCCGCCGGCACGCGCTCGCCCTTGTTGTAGGCCACGCGCATCTTTCCCTGCGCAACCCGGCTGGTCGCGAAGTCGAGGATGAAGGGCTCGGCGCCCGCGAGGGGTACGCCGATGCAGCAGGGATTGGTGCCGAAGCGGCCATCGCCACCGCCCCAGGGAGCGACCACGGGCCGCGACAGCACATTGACGAAGTGCATCGCCACCAGGCCTTGCGCCGTCGCCATTTCCGCGAAATGGCCGATGCGCCCCAGGTGGTGCGCGTTTGCGAGCGAGAGGATGCAACTGCCTTGCTGCTTCGCGCGCGCAATGCCGAGTTCCATTGCCTGCACGCCGACGATCTGCCCATAGCCACGCTGGCCGTCGAGCGCCAGCATCGCACCGGCATCGAGATTTACCTTGACCGAGGCATTCGGCTTGAGACCGCCTTCGACCACCGCGTCCACATAGCGCGGCACCATGCCGACGCCATGCGAATCGTGACCGCTGAGATTGGCGAGCACGAGGTTGGCTGCGACCTGCTCGGCCTCGGCCGGCGTGCTGCCTGCGGCGTGGATGATCGATGAGACCTGCGTTCGCAAGGTCGATGCTTGAAGAGTCTGGGACATAAAGGTTCCTGTTCTGCCTACATGACGGCGCCGACTTGCCACGGCACGAATTCGTTCTGGCCGTAGCCATGCTGTTCGCTCTTCGAATGTTCGCCCGAGGCAGTGGCAAGAACCAGTTCGAAGATGCGCTGCCCCATCTCCTGGATGGACACGGTTCCCTCGACGATCTCGCCGCAGTTGATGTCCATGTCCTCCTCCTGCCGCTGCCAGAGCGCGGAGTTGGTAGCGAGCTTCAGCGAAGGGGAGGGCGCGCAGCCGTAGGCCGAACCGCGTCCGGTGGTGAAGCAGATCATGTTCGCGCCGCCGGCCACTTGCCCTGTGGCACTGACCGGGTCGTAGCCCGGCGTGTCCATGTAGACGAAGCCGTGTGCCGTCACGGGCTCGGCGTACTCATACACCGCTTCGAGATTGCTGGTGCCACCCTTGGCGACCGCGCCCAGCGACTTCTCGAGGATGGTCGTGAGACCGCCCGCCTTGTTGCCCGGCGAGGGGTTGTTGTTCATCTCGCCTTCGTTGATGGCGGTGTAGTGCTCCCACCAGCGGATGCGCTCGACCAGTTTTTCGCCGACTTCGCGCTTGACGGCGCGCCGCGTGAGCAGGTGCTCGGCGCCGTACACCTCGGGCGTTTCCGACAGGATCGCGGTGCCGCCATGAGCCACCAGCAGGTCGACCGCGGCGCCGAGCGCCGGATTGGCGCTGATGCCGGAGTAGCCGTCCGAGCCGCCGCATTGCAGCCCGATCGTGATGTGCGCCGCGCTGCAGGGCTCGCGCTTCACGGCATTGGCGCGCGGCAGCATCTCGTTGATGAGCGCCACCCCCTTCTCGACCGTCTTGCGCGTACCGCCGGTGTCCTGGATGTTGAAGACGCGGAAGTTCTCGCCCTCGCTCAGGTTGCCGGTCGCCAGCCATGCATTGATCTGGTTGGCCTCGCAGCCCAGGCCGACCACCAGCACCGCCGCGAAATTCGCGTGCGTCGCATAGCCCGTCAGCGTGCGTTCGAGGATCTGCATGCCCATGCCGCCCGTGTCCATGCCGCAGCCCGTGCCGTGGGTGAGCGCCACCACGCCGTCGACGTTGGGATAGTCCGCGAGTGCCGCCGGATTGGTCTTGCGCGAGAAGTGGTCCGCGATGGCCCGCGCCGCCGTGGCGGAGCAGTTCACGCTGGTCAGCACGCCGATGTAGTTGCGCGTTGCCACGCGGCCGTCGGCACGACGGATGCCCATGAAGCTCGCCTCGCGCCGCGCGGGCGGCGGCTTCACATCGGCGCCGAAGGCGTAGTCGCGGTCGAAGTGGCCCTTGTCCGGCCCCAGGTCGAGGTTGTGCGTGTGCACGTGCTCGCCGGGCGCGATCGGCTTGCTCGCGAAACCGATGATCTGGTTGTAGCGCCGCACTGGCTCGCCTTGTCCGATGGCGCGCACCGCAATCTTGTGGCCCGGTGGAATCAGCCCGCGCGCCGTGACGCTTTCGACCGGCGTGCCGCCGACCAGTTGGCCGCGCGCGATGACAACATCGTCGGCGGGGTGGAGTCGAATGAAGGGATTCATCGTGATACCTCTTAGGATCGATTCAATCGCAGCGCCAGTTCCAGGCCGCCGCGCAACCGGCTTTGCCGGGCCGCCGGCGGCGCCGCCGCGAGGGGGTTGGCGAAGCGACACGCAGTGCGCGCAGCCTGGGGGCGTTTTCTAGAAGAACATTTTGGGCAGCCACAGTACCAGTGACGGCATGTAGGTGATGATCGCGAGACTCACCAGCAGTGGAACCAGCCACGGCAGGATCGCCATCGTCGTGCGCTCGAAACTCAGGCCCGCCACGCGTGCAAGCACGAAGAGCACCATGCCCATCGGCGGATGCAGCAGGCCGATCATGAGATTCAGCACCATCACCAGCCCGAAGTGGATCGGATCGATGCCGAGGTGCGTTGCGATCGGCAGCAGGATCGGCACCAGGATCGTGATCGCGGCCGTCGGCTCCAGGAAGCAGCCGACGAACAGCATCAGCAGGTTCGCCAGCAACAGGAAGACCCAGGCCTCCTTTGTGAAGCCGAGCACCCAGGCGGCGATGTCCGCCGTGACGCCGGTGGCCGTCAGCATCCACCCGAAGATGGAAGCGGCGGCGACGATGAAAAGCACCGTCGACGTCGTTTCGATCGTGTCGAGGCAGACCTTGACGAACATCTTCCAGGAGAGCGTGCCGTACCACGCGAAGCCGAGGATCATGGCCCACACGCAAGCGGCGATGGCGCCCTCGGTCGGCGTGAAGAGTCCGGTGGTCATGCCGCCGATCAGCAGCACCGGCGTCATGATCGGCAGCAGCGCCTCGAACTTGAAGATCCTGTCCAGCACGAAGAGCGCCGCGAGCCCGGCGAACACGGTCAGCTGCGCAGGCGCTCCGGCCTTGTCGATGACCACCCACAACAGCAGCGGCCAGCCGACCACCACCGCAAGTTCGCTCAACGCCTTGAACAGCCGCGTGCTCGAAAACTTGACGTCGCCGCCCCACTTGTTCTTGTGCGCAAAGTAGGCGACCGTGAGCATCATCAGGATGGCCATCATCGCGCCCGGCAGGATGCCCGCCAGGAAGAGAGCGCCGACCGACACGTTGGCCATCATCCCGTAGATCACGAAAGGCAGGCTCGGCGGAATGATGGGCCCGAGCGTTGCCGAGGCGGCCGTGACGCCCACTGCGAATTCGGCGTCGTAGCCGTGCTCCTTCATCGCCTTGATCTCGATGGTGCCCAGGCCTGCCGCATCGGCGATCGCGGTGCCGCTCATGCCGGCGAAGATCACGGAGCCCAGCACGTTGACGTGGCCGAGCCCGCCCTTCATCCAGCCCACCAGCGCCAGCGCGAAGTTGTAGATGCGCGTCGTGATGCCGGCGTTGTTCATCAGGTTGCCGGCGAGGATGAAGAAGGGAACGGCCAGCAGCGGGAAGCTGTCGATGCCGCTCACCATGCGGTGGATCACGACGAAGGGCGGCAGGCTGCTCGACAGCAGGATGTAGGCGAGCGAGGCGCCAGCCATGGCGATGGCGACCGGAATGCCGCCGGCCATGAAGACCAGGAAGAAGATTTTCAGCATGGGCGTGGGCTTCCGTTCGTCAGTGGTCGGCCAGGGTGGATTCGGGGCGCTCGAGCACGCTGTAGCCGCGTCGCCAGTGGATGCGCGCGGTCTGCACGGAGCGCCACGCCATCGCGGCAAAGCCGAACAGGCAGAGGCCGTAGACGATGTTCATCGGCAGATCGACGATGGTCATGCGCGTCTGGTTGCCGATCTTGAGCATCATCTGAACCGTCATTACCACGGCCGCGATGAAGAAGAGGACGCGGATCACGTCCACGGCTTTCGACATCCAGCGGCCCATCGCCGCCGGAATGTGGCGGTAGAAGAAGTCGACCTGGATCTGATTGTTCTTCGCCACGCCGATCGCTGCGCCGATGAAGACCACGCCGATGAGCATGTAGCGCGCGACCTCTTCGGTCCAGGCCGCGGAGTCGTTCATCACGTACCGCGTGACGAACTGGTAGAACACCGTGAGCCCCAACATCCAGAAGATCGCGAGCGCGATCCACCCCTCTGCAATGGTGTCCGACAGGTCGACCACCTCGTCCTCCGCATGAAAGTGGCCCTCGTCATCAATGATTTTCTGGTCAGTCAAACGGATCTCCTTGATCAGCCCGCAGGCACTGCGCGGCTACTTCGGAAAACACCGCGGAACCGGCTCCGCCGGGCCGCAGGTGTTGCCCCCTCGAGGGGGATTCGGCTACACGAAAGTGAGCAAGAAACGGGGGGGCCCTACTTGATCGCGAGAATGCGGTCGTAGTCTTGTTGGCGGTATCCCTGGTCCGTTGGCTTGGTGTTCTTCAAGACTGCTTCGCGGAACGCGTTCTTGTCGACCGTGATCACGTTGTTGCCCTTCTTCTTGAACTCTTCGGTCAGCCGGACTTCGGAAGCGATGATCTCGCGGCCGGTCTTCTCGGCGGCTTCCTGCATCACCTCGGTGAAGATCTTCTTCTCGTCGGGCGTGAGCTTCTGCCACAGCGGGCCCGAGACAACCGTCAGTAGCGAGTCGACGATGTGGCCGGTGAGCGAGATGTTCTTCTGCACTTCATAGAACTTCTTCGCCTCGATGGTGGGTAGCGGGTTCTCCTGTGCGTCGACCGTGCCGTTCTGCAATGCGAGATAGACCTCGGCGAAGGCGATCGGCGTCGGGTTCGCGCCCAGCGACTTCGGGAAGGCCAGGTAGGCCGGGGCATCGGGCACGCGGATCTTCAGTCCCTTCATGTCTTCGGGCTTGGCGACCGGCTTCGCCGCCGCGGAGGTCACGTTGCGCGCGCCGTAGTAGTTGAGCGCCACGATGTGGTTGCCGCTTTTCTCGTCGTAACCCTTCGCCAGTTCGGCGAAGACGTCGCTCTTGGCGTACTTCAGCAGGTGTTCGGAGTCACGAAAGATGAAGGGGAAGTAGGTGACGGCCAGCGGCTTGTAGGTGTTGCCCGCGAAGCTCGCGCCCGTGAGGATGATGTCCACCGTGCCCAGCGTCAGGCCTTGGTTGATGTCCGATTCCTTGCCCAGGCTCGACGCCGGGAACACCTGGATCTCGTACTTGCCGTTGGTGCGCTTCTTGATCTCCTCGCCCGCCCACACCGAGTACTTGTGAAAGGGCTCGGAGGTTTCATAGACATGCGCCCACTTGAGCTTGGTCTGCGCCTGTGCGAGGCCGAAGGCGCCGAACGTGCTCGCCGCGATGGCGCAAGCTGCGAAGGTCTTGATGGCGAAACGTTTGCTGGTCATCGGTTGTCTCCGTTGTGGTTTGAAAAAGAGAACACTGCTGGCGGATCAGGAAACCTTCGCGCGGCGCCAGCTCGCGCTGAATCTCTGGTGCGACTTGTCCATGTGCTCGTGCATCGCCCTGCGCGCGCCATCCGCGTCGTGCGCGGCGATGGCGTCGCGGATGGCTTCGTGCTCGGCGATGGCGGAGCGCCACGACTTCACGGTCTCGAAATACCCGCCGAGCCGCGTGAAGATCGGACCGTTGCGCGAATCCCAGAAGCCCTGCACTGTTTCGGACAGCACGACGTTGCCGCAGGCGTCGACGACCGCCAGGTGGAAGGCTCGGTCGCCTTCGAGCGGCATCACGTTGCGGTCGGCCATCTCTCGCATGGTCTCGATGGCGCGGGTCATGGCGTCCACGTCCCTGCGCTTGCCCATCGTCGCCGCGAGCGCGGCGGTTTCGCCTTCGACCACGCGGCGTGCGCGGATGAGTTCCAGCGGCCCCCACTCGGCCGCCTCGACGGGCTCGGACGCGCGGTGCGACCGATCGAGTACGTAAACACCTGAGCCCGTACGCACTTCGACCCAGCCCTCGACTTCCAATGCGATCAGCGCCTCGCGCACCGAAGGACGGCTCACGCCGAGCTGCTTGGACAGATCGCGTTCGGCCGGCAGCCGCGCCCCGACCGCGAACTCGCCACCGGCGATCAGCGCGCGCAGCTGATCGGCGATCTGGCGGTAGAGACGACGGGGTTCAACGGTCTGCAGCGGCACGAGATGCGGTAGCGATAGGCTTAAGGGTTGTCCTGAATTGGACAAGTGGTCAGGCCAATTCAGAATACGATTCGCACCGTCCGTCAGCCATCCGGCGAAACCCTGAATGCTGCGGACCCCGGTGGCGCGACCATCCGACAAAGCTTCAACGAGGACATCTCATGAGACTCCAGGGCAAGACCGCACTCGTCACTGCGGCCGGACAGGGCATAGGCCACGCGAGCGCGCTCGCACTCGCGGCCGAGGGCGCCCAGGTATGGGCCACCGACGTCAACGAGAAACTGCTCGACCGCTATGCAGGCGTCGCCAACATCAAGACCGCCCGGCTCGACGTGCTCGACAGGGCCGCCATCGACGCCTTCGTGAAGACGCTCCCCACAGTCGACGTGCTGTTCAACTGTGCGGGAGTGGTGCACAACGGCACGGCGCTGGACGCCACCGATGCGGACCTCGAGTTCGCCTTCCAGCTCAACGTGCGCGCGCAGTTCTGGACCATCCAGGCCGTCCTGCCGGGCATGCTCGCCGCCGGACGCGGCAGCATCATCAACATGGCCAGCGTGTGCTCCAGCATGAAGGGTTTGCCGAATCGCTTCGTGTACGGCACGACCAAGGCCGCAGTGCTCGGTCTCACGAAGAGCGTCGCGGCCGACTTCGTGACCAAGGGCATCCGCTGCAACGCGGTATGCCCCGGCACGGTCGATACGCCGTCGCTCGGCGATCGCATCAACGCCAACGCCGACCCTGAAGAAGCGCGCAAGGCCTTCATCGCCCGCCAGCCGATGGGCCGGCTCGCGAAGGCCGAGGAGATCGCGCCGGTCGTGGTCTTCCTGGCGAGCGACGAATCAATTTTTGCCACCGGGCAGGCCTTCACGGTCGACGGAGGCATCACCATATGAACCAGCTCGACTTCGCGGGCCGGCACGCCGTCGTCACGGGCGGCGCGACCGGCCTCGGGTACGGCATCGTGCAACGCCTGCTGGCCTCGGGCGGCAGCGTGACGATCTGGGACCGCGACGGCGAAGCCGCCACCAAGGCCGCTTGGTCGCTCGGCGCCAAGGCCTTCGCGCTCACCGTCGACGTGACGCAGCCGCCGTCCGTGGCCAAGGCCGTTGCCGCCACGCTCGCGCAGGCCGGGCGCATCGACGCGCTCATCAACAGCGCCGGCATTACCGGGCCCAACACCAAGCTTTGGGAATACCCGGTCGATGCCTGGCGGCAGGTGATGGACGTCAACCTCAACGGCCCCTTCATCTGCTGCCGCGAAGTCGTCTCGCAGATGCGCGTTCAGGGCTACGGCCGCATCGTCAACATCGCCTCTGTGGCGGGCAAGGACGGCAACCCCAATGCCAGTGCCTACAGCGCCAGCAAGGCGGGTCTGATCGCACTCACCAAGTCGCTCGGCAAGGAACTCGCCGACACGGGCATCCGCGTGAACTGCGTGACGCCGGCGGCGGTGAAGACCGCGATCTTCGACCAGATGTCACCGGACCACATCGCGTTCATGCTCTCGAAGATCCCGATGGGCCGATTCGGCAAGGTGGAGGAGATTGCCGCGATGGTCGCCTGGCTTTGCACCGAAGATTGCTCGTTCTCCACTGGCGCCGTGTTCGATCTTTCCGGCGGTCGTTCCACCTATTGATTTCAGAAGAAAGGACAACATGAAACTCGTTCGCTATGGCAACCCCGGCAAGGAAAAGCCGGGCCTCGTCGACGACAACGGCCAGCTGCGCGACCTGAGCGCGGTGGTCAAGGACATCGGCCCCGATCAACTGGGCGATGCCGCGCTCGCCAAGTTGCGCAAGCTCAAGGTCGACAAGCTGCCGCTGGTCCGCGGCAAGCCGCGCTACGGCTGCCCGGTGGCGGGCGTCGGCAAGTTCATCGCCATCGGTCTCAACTATGCGGACCATGCGGCCGAATCCGGCATGCCCATCCCGAAAGAGCCGGTGGTCTTCACCAAGGCCATCAGTTGCATCCAGGGGCCGAACGATCCCGTGATGCTGCCCAAGGGCTCGGTCAAGGGCGACTGGGAAGTCGAGCTCGGCGTGGTGATCGGCACCCGCGCGCGCTACGTGTCGCAGAAGGATGCGCTCAACTACGTGGCGGGCTACTGCACCATCAACGACGTCAGCGAGCGCGAATGGCAGCTCGAGCGCGGCCTCACCTGGGACAAGGGCAAGGGATTCGACACCTTCGGCCCGATCGGCCCCTGGCTGGTCACGCGGGACGAGGTGCCCAATCCGCAGAAGCTCGCGATGTGGCTCGATCTCAACGGCAAGCGCGTGCAGACCGGCAGCACCAAGACCATGATCTTCAACGTCGCCAAGCTGGTGAGCTATGTGAGCCAGCTCAATACGCTGGAGCCTGGCGACATCATCACGACCGGCACGCCACCCGGCGTGGGCATGGGCATGAAGCCCCCGGTCTTCCTGAAGAAGGGCGACGTGATGACGCTGGGCATTGAGGGCCTGGGCGAACAGCGCCAGGAGGTCGTGCCTTTCAAGCTCTGATTGCTGGACCGGCATTCGGCGGCAAGCCGATTGCAGATGGGGGCGGCGCCTGACGAGCTTGCGCTCTGGACAGAAAGACCTGCAAGTTTTTCAGGTCTTTCTTCTTTCGGAAGCCCCGAAACTGCTGCAAAATAGAACGATCGTTCGTTTTATTTTCAGCCCATCGATGTCCGACCCCGTCGCCGCCGCCAAGACAGTTCGTGCCCCCCAGAAGGGTCAGCAGACCAAGGCCGTCATCATTGACGCGGCGCTGAACCTCGCCGCGCAGATCGGCCTGGAGGGTCTGTCCATCGGCGCTTTGGCCGAGGTCACGCAGATGAGCAAGTCGGGCGTGTTCGCCCATTTCGGCTCGCGCGAGGAACTGCAGATTTCCGTGGTGCGCGAGTACCACACCCGTTTCGAGCAGGAAGTCTTCTACCCCGCGCTCGAGGCCGAACGCGGTCTGCCGCGCCTGCGCGCGATGTTCGCCAATTGGATGAAGCGCACCTCGGCCGAGATCGATTCCGGCTGCATCTATATCAGCGGCGCGGTCGAGTTCGACGACCGGCCCGGCCCGGTGCGCGATGCGCTGGCCGATTCCGTCAACACCTGGCTCGCGGCGATGTACCGCGCCGTCGTCCAGGCCAAGTCCGAAGGCCACCTGCGTGCTGACGCCGACGAGAAGCAGATCGCTTTCGAGATCCACGCACTGATCCTGGCGCTCCACTACGAGGCGCGATTCCTGCGCTCGCCCGATTCCCTGGCGCGTGCCAATGCCGGCTTCGACAACATCCTCGCGCGCTGCGCCTCGCCAGAGGCACCGCCCGCCGCCGCGACCGCCGCTCCTGCGCGCCGCCGCCTGAAGACCGTGCGCTGAGCGTGCGGCCCCCGGCACCTCTTTTCTCTTTTTTCTCTTCAAACCTTTATTTCCCGGAGATCCCCACATGCCCGCCTACACCCCTCCTCTTCGCGACATGCAGTTTGTGATGCACGAGGTGCTGAACGTCACCGAGGAGCTCAGGGCGCTTCCCAAGCACGCGGAAGTTGACGCCGAGACCATCAATGCGGTGCTGGAAGAGGGCGGCAAGTTCGCGTCCGAGGTGACCTTCCCGCTCAACATCAACGGTGACGAAGAAGGTTGCGTGCTCGACAAGACCACGCACGAGGTGAAGACGCCCAAGGGCTTCAAGGACGCATATGCACAGTTCGTCGAAGGCGGCTGGGCGGCGCTGTCCTGCGATCCGGCCTACGGCGGCCAGGGCTTGCCTTTCGTGGTGAACCAGTGCTTCTACGAGATGCTCAACTCCGCCAACCAGGCGTGGACGATGTATCCCGGCCTCTCGCACGGCGCCTACGAAGCCCTCGCGGCGCACGGCACCGACGAGCAGAAGAAGACCTACCTGCCCAAGCTCACGACCGGCGAATGGACCGGCACGATGTGCCTGACCGAGCCGCATTGCGGCACCGACCTCGGCCTGCTGCGCACCAAGGCCGAACCGCAACCCGACGGCACCTACAAGATCACCGGCAACAAGATCTTCATCTCGGCCGGTGAACACGACATGGCCGCCAACATCATCCACCTGGTGCTGGCTCGCCTGCCGGACGCGCCCAAGGGCAGCAAGGGCATCAGCCTGTTCGTGGTGCCGAAGTTCAACGTCAAGGCCGACGGTTCGCTCGGCACCCGCAACGGCATCTACTGCGGCGGGCTGGAGCACAAGATGGGCATCCACGGCAATGCCACGGCCCAGATGGTGCTCGAAGGCGCTACCGGCACGCTGGTCGGCCAGCCCAACAAGGGCCTCGCCGCGATGTTCGTGATGATGAACGCCGCCCGCCTGGGCGTCGGCAACCAGTCGCTGGGCCTGACCGAAGTGGCCTTCCAGAACGCGCTCGCCTACGCCAAGGACCGCATCCAGATGCGCTCGCTCTCCGGCGTGAAGGCCAAGGACAAGGACGCCGATCCGATCATCGTGCACCCCGACGTGCGCAAGATGCTGATGACCGCCAAGGCCTACGCCGAAGGCGGCCGTGCGCTGGCCATCTACTGCACGCTGCTGCTCGACAAGGAGCATCACCATCCCGACGAGAAGGTGCGCAAGGACTCCGGAGAGATCGTCGCGCTGCTCACTCCGATCGTGAAGGCCTTCATCACCGACAACGGCCACATTGCGACCAACGCCTGCATGCAGGTCTTTGGCGGCCACGGCTTCATCAAGGAATGGGGCATGGAGCAGTTCGTGCGCGACAACCGCATCAACATGATCTATGAAGGCACCAACACCATCCAGTCGCTGGACCTGCTGGGCCGCAAGGTACTGGGCAACAATGGCGCGACTCTGAAGAAGTTCGGCAAGCTCGTCGGCAAGTTGGTTGAAGAAGAAGGCGTCAACGAGAAGATGAGCGAGTTCATCACGCCGGTGGCGATCCTGGGCGACCAGCTCACCAAGTTCACGACCGAGATCGGCTTCAAGGGCTTCCAGAACCCGGACGAAGTCGGCGCCGCCGCGGTGGACTACCTGCGCGTCGCAGGCCACTTCGTGTTCGGCTACATGTTCGCGCTGATGGCGCGCGCCGCGCTGCGCGAGATCGCTGCCGGCAACGCCGATCCGTTCTACCAAGCCAAGCTGCAGACCGCGCGCTTCTACTTTGCCAAGCTGTTCCCCGAGACCGCGACGCTGATGCGCACCGCGCGTGCCGGCGCCGCGCCGTTGATGAACACCGACGCCGCACTGGCCTGAACGCCATGAAAGCGCTCTTCGCAGCCGTCGTCCTGGCAGCCGGCGCCACATCGGCGCTGGCGCAGATGAGCCCCGTGGGCCTCTGGCGCAGCGTCGATGACAAGACGGGTGAGTCCAAGGCAGAGATCCGGATCAGCGAACCGGGCGGTGCGCTGCAAGGCCGCATCGAGAAGACGCTTCGCAAGGACGCGAAGCCGGACGCCGTGTGCGAGGAGTGCACCGACGACCGCAAGGGCAAGCCCATGGCCGGCCTGGAAATCATCCGCGGCGGCAAGAAGGCCGAGGGCAAGGACGTCTGGGAAGGCGGAAAGATCCTCGACCCCGAGAACGGCAAGGAATACCGCGCGAGCTTCACGCCCATCGATGGCGGCAAGAAGCTCGAAGTTCGCGGCTACCTCGGTCCGTTCTGGCGCACCCAGACCTGGAACCGTGTGCAGTGAGCCCACCCCCGTTGCTTGCTCACTTCGTGTAGCCGCCTCCCCCCTCAAGGGGGCAACACCGGTGGCCCGGCGGAGCCGGTTCCACGGTGTTTCCCGAATCAGTCAGTCAGAACTTTTGTAGGACCTCTGTTATGTCCAGATTTCAAGTGAAAAAGGTCGCCGTGCTCGGTGCCGGTGTGATGGGCGCGCAGATCGCGGCCCACCTCGTGAACGTGCGTGTGCCTGTCGTGCTGTTCGACTTGCCTGCGAAGGAAGGGTCGAAGAACGGCATCGTGACGCGCGCCATCGACAACCTGAAGAAGCTCAAGCCCGCGCCGCTCGGCGACGTGGCCGATGCCGGTCTCATCGAGCAGGCCAACTATGAGGACGATCTCGCCAAGCTCGGCGAATGCGACCTCGTGATCGAAGCCATTGCCGAGCGCATGGACTGGAAGCTCGATCTCTACAAGAAGATCGCGCCCCACGTCGCGAAGCACGCGATCCTGGCCTCGAACACCTCGGGCCTGTCGATCACCAAGCTCAGCGAAGCACTGCCCGAGGCGCTCAAGCCGAGCTTCTGCGGCATTCACTTCTTCAACCCGCCGCGCTACATGTTCCTGGTCGAGCTGATCAACACGCCGACCACCAAGCCCGAAGTGCTCGACCAACTCGAAGCCTTCGTCACCAGCACGCTCGGCAAGGGCGTGGTGCGTGCGTACGACACGCCCAACTTCATCGCCAACCGCGTCGGCATCGCCGGCATGCTCGCCACGCTGAAGGAAGTCGAGAAGTTCGGCCTGACGCCTGACGTGGTGGACGACCTCACGGGCAAGAAGCTCGGCCGCGCCAGCTCCGGCACCTTCCGCACTGCCGACGTGGTGGGCCTCGACACGATGGCCCATGTCGTGAAGACGCTGCAGGACAACCTCGACGAGAAGAGCGATCCGTTCTACCCCAACTTCGCGACGCCGCCGGTGCTCGCCAAGCTGCTCGAACTGGGCAACCTGGGCCAGAAGACCAAGGCCGGCTTCTTCAAGAAGGCCGGGCGCGACTTCCTGCGCTTCGATCTGGCCAAGGGCGAGTACGTGCCCTCGGGTGACAAGGCCGACGAGGTCTACGGCCGCATGCTGAAGAAGCCCGCAGCCGAACGCCTGAAGCTGCTGCGCGAGAGCGAGGGCGCACAGGGCCAGTTCCTGTGGGCCATCCTGCGCGACAGCTTCCACTACGCGGCTGTGCACCTTGCGACCATCGCCGAGAGCGCGCGCGACATCGATTTCGCGATGCGCTGGGGCTTCGGCATGAAGCAAGGTCCGTTCGAGCTGTGGCAGGAAGCGGGCTGGACGCAGGTCGCGAAGTGGATCCAGGAAGACATCGATGCCGGAAAGGCGCTCGCGAATGTGCCGCTGCCTCAGTGGGTCTTCGAAGGCCCGGTGGCCGAAGCCGGTGGCGTGCACACGCCGGAAGGCTCCTGGAGCGCATCGAAGAGCACCTTCATCGCGCCGCGCCGCCTGCCGGTGCATGAGCGCCAGCTGTTCCCGGAGAGCGTTCTGGGCGCCAACGCACCCGACGCCAACAAGGCCGGCACGACGATCCAGGACGAAGGCGACGTGCGCCTCTGGACGCTGGACGGCGAAGTCCTCATCGCGAGCATCCATTCGAAGATGCACGCCATCAGCCCCGACGTCGCCGAGGCGCTGGCCGCGGGCGTCGAGTTGGCCGAAAAGGACTACAAGGCGATGGTGATCTGGTCGCCCGATGAAATGTTCTCGGTCGGCGCCGATCTGCAGGCGATGCTTCCGGCCTTCGTGGTCGCCGGCATCGGCGCGGTCGAAGCGGCTGAAGAAGAACTGCAGAACGTCATGCTCAAGATCCGCTACGCCAGCGTGCCGGTCGTCTCGGCCGTGCGTGGCATGGCGTTGGGCGGCGGTTGCGAGCTGGCGGTTCATTCGGCCAAGCGTGTCGCCGCGATGGAAAGCTACATCGGCCTCGTGGAAGTCGGCGTCGGCCTCATCCCCGGCGCAGGCGGCCTGACCTACATTGCACGCCGCGCCGCAGAGAACGCGGCCGCATCGACCGGCACTGACCTGCTGCCTTTCCTGACCGAGGGATTCACCGCCGCGGCCATGGCCAAGGTCGGCACCAGCGCGCTCGAATCGAAGAAGCTCGGCTACCTGCTCGACAGCGACGTGATCGTTCCCAACAAGGACGAACTGCTCTACGTCGCGCTGCAGCAGGCGAAGGCAATGGCCGACGCCGGATGGCGCCCGCCGCTGCGCCGCCAGTTCAAGGTTGCGGGCCGCAGCGGCGCCGCGACCATCAAGGGCCAGCTGGTCAACATGCGTGACGGCGGCTTCATCAGTGCCCACGACTTCCACATCGCGAGCCTGATCGCGGGCGTCGTCACCGGCGGCGACGTCGATGCCGGGTCGCTTGTTACGGAGGAATACCTGATGACGCTCGAGCGAAAGGCCTTCTGCTCGCTCATCGTGCACCCCAAGACGCAAGAACGAATCATGGGAATGCTCTCGACCGGCAAGCCGGTGCGCAACTAAGGACAGACATCATGAGCAAGCAAATCCAGGACGCCTACATCGTCTCCGCCACTCGTACGCCGATCGGCAAGTCGCATCGCGGCTACTTCCGCAACTACCGGCCCGACGACCTGCTCGCGACCACGCTGAAGGCGGCGCTCGCGGCGGTGCCCGGGCTGGACCCGAAGTCGATCGAGGACATCATTTGCGGCTGCGCGATTCCCGAGGCGCAACAGGGCCTCAACGTCGCGCGCATCGGCGCGGTGCTGGCGGGGCTCCCCAACAGCATCGGCGGCATCACCGTCAATCGCTTCTGCGCTTCCGGCCTGTCGGCGGTGCAGATGGCGGCCGATCGCATCCGCGTCGGCGAGGCCGAGGTGATGATCGCGGCCGGCGTCGAGAGCATGAGCATGGTGCCGATGATGGGCAATTCGCCCTCGCTGTCGCCGTCGATCTTCGAGCGCGAAGGCGACGTCGGGATTGCCTACGGCATGGGCCTCACGGCCGAGAAGGTCGCGCAGCAGTGGAAGATCAGCCGCGACGCGCAGGACGCCTTTGCGCTGCAGTCGCACCAGCGCGCACTGGCCGCGCAGCAGGCCGGCGAGTTCGCCGCCGAGATCACGCCGATCGAAGTCACGGACCGCACGCCCGATCTTGCGACCGGCGAGCCGATCGTCAAGACCCGCACCATGAGCCTGGACGAAGGCGCGCGCCCTGACACCTCGATCGAAGGCCTTGCCAAGCTGCGCACCGTGTTCGCGGCACGCGGCTCGGTCACGGCCGGCAACAGCTCGCAGACCTCGGACGGTGCGGGTGCGCTGATCCTTGCCAGCGAGAAGGCCTGCAAGCAGTACGACCTGAAGCCGCTCGCGCGCTTCGTGAGCTTTGCCAGCAAGGGCGTGCCGCCGCACATCATGGGCATTGGCCCGATCGAGGCGATCCCGGCCGCGCTGCGCTATGCAGGGCTGACGCAGGACGCCATCGACTGGATCGAACTCAACGAAGCCTTCGCGGCCCAGTCGATCGCGGTGATGAACACGCTCGGCCTCGACCCGGCCAAGGTCAATCCGATGGGCGGCGCGATCGCACTGGGCCACCCCCTGGGTGCGACGGGCGCGATCCGCTCCGCGACGGTGATTCATGCACTGCAGCGCAAGAAGCTGAAGTACGGCATGGTCACGATGTGCGTCGGCATGGGGCAGGGCGCGGCGGGCATCTTCGAGCGCGTGTAAGCCTCAGGGTTTGTGAGCAGGCGCAGGCGTCTCCGATACGACTGCATGATCCATCGGCACGGAGGCACACTGCGGCCATGAAATCACATCCCCTCGACAAGGCCCTCGCGCTGGAGCACAGCGACATCCAGGCGGGGCTCTTCACCGGCACCACGAGTCCGGACTACTGGAACATGGTGGGGCCCTTCGGTGGCACGACGGCGGCGGTGATGCTGCAGTCGGTGCTGCGGCATCCGGACCTGCTCGGAGAGCCCATTGCGCTGACGGTCAACTACGCGGCCGCGATCGAAGAAGGCACCTTCGAAGTGCAGGCCGTGCCGGTGCGCACCAATCGCTCGACGCAGCACTGGACGGTGCAGATGACCCAGTCCGGCTCCGAAGGCAGGCCCCATGTCACAACCACGGCCACTGTGGTCACGGCCGTGCGGCGCGAGACCTGGGGCGTCAACGATCTTCCCATGCCCGAAGTGCCGTCACCCGAGCGGGTCGAGCGCCTGAGCATCGGACCGGCCCGGGTTGCGTGGCTCGAGCGGTACGAGATGCGGCCGATCAGCGGCTCGATCCCGACGCGCTGGGACGGCAGCGGCGACCACAGCGAAACGCGCATGTGGCTGCGTGACTCGGAGCCGCGGCCGCTGGACTTCGCCTCGCTCGCAGCATTGAGCGACACCTTCTATCCGCGCGTCTGGCTGCGGCGTGCGACGCACGTGCCGATCGGGACCGTGTCGATCACGACCTACTTCCACACCGACGCTCAGCTGCTGTCCGAGATCGGCACGGGCTACCTGCTGGGCCGCGCGACGGGGCAGCAGTTCCGCAACGGCTACTTCGACCAGGCTGCGCAGCTCTGGAGCGAGTCGGGCGCACTATTGGCGACCAGCAATCAGATCGTCTACTTCAAGGAATGACCATGAACAAGGCAGCACTGATCGTCGGCGCCGGCGATGCCACTGGCGGGGCCATTGCACGCCGGTTCGCTCGCGAGGGCTATGCGACCTGCGTCACGCGGCGCAGCCTCGACAAGCTCCAGCCCCTGGTCGCGCAGATCGAGGCCGAAGGCGGCAAGGCGCATGCCTTCGCCAGCGACGCGCGCAAGGAAGAAGAAGTCGTTGCGCTCATCGAGCAGATCGAATCGACCGCCGGCCCGATCGAAGTGCTGGTCTTCAACATCGGCGCCAATGTGCCTGAGAGCATCCTGACCGAGACGGCGCGCAAGTACTTCAAGGTCTGGGAGATGGCCTGCTTCTCCGGCTTCCTGAACGGGCGCGAGGTGGCCAAGCGCATGGTGGCGCGCGAGCTGCCGGAAGGCGCACACCGCGGCACCATCATCTTTACTGGTGCCACCGCATCGATGCGGGGGGCGGCCAACTTTGGCGCCTTCTCGGGCGCCAAGATGGCCCTGCGGGCACTGGCCCAGAGCATGGCGCGCGAGCTCGGCCCTCGCGGCATTCACGTCGCGCACTCCATCATCGATGGCGCGATCGATACCGAATTCATCCGCAGCAACTTTCCAGACCGCTATGCGCTGAAGGCGCAGGATGGCATCCTCAATCCCGAGCACATCGCCGACGCCTACTGGATGCTGCATTCGCAGCCGCGCGACGCCTGGACGCACGAGCTGGACCTGCGGCCGTGGTCCGAGAAGTTCTGAGGAGACAACGCACATGACGACGCGATCCGTCGATTTCTATTTCGATTTCGGCAGCCCCGCCTCCTACCTGGCCGCCACGCAGCTGCCGCACCTGTGCGCCGACGTGGGCGCCGAACTGGTGTGGAAGCCGATGCTCCTCGGCGGCGTGTTCCAGGCCACCGGCAACCATTCGCCGGCCACCATTCCCGCCAAGGGCCCGTATGTGTTCAGTGACCTGGCGCGCTTTGCACGGCGCTACGGGGTGCCGCTGCAACACAATCCGAACTTTCCGGTCAACACACTGCTGCTGATGCGCGGTGCCATCGGCATGCAAATGCATGAACCCGAGCGCTTTCGCGCTTACGTCGACGCCATGTTCCGAGCGATGTGGGTCGAACCGCGCAACCTCAACGATCCCGCGACGGTCGGCGTCGTGCTGCAGGAGGCGGGCTTCGATCCCGCCAAAATGCTGGCGCTCGCCAACGCGCAGGACGTCAAGGACCACCTCAAGGCAGCGACCCAGGCCGCAGTGCAGCGTGGCGTTTTCGGCGCACCGACCATGTTCGTCGGCGACGAGATGTTCTGGGGCCAGGACCGGCTCGATTTCGTTCGCGAGGCGCTCGGCGCCTGAACCTCTTTTCTTTGCAAGGACTCACCATGAGCGACATCCTCGTCCACACCGAAGCCGGTGTGATGACCATCACTTTCAACCGCCTCGACAAGAAGAATTCGATCACCAGCGCGATGTACGGCGAATTGGCCGATGCGCTGGGCAAGGCCGAGCAGGACAAAGAGGTGCGCGCAGTGCTGATCCAGGGCGACGCGACGATCTTCAGCGCCGGCAACGACATCGGCGACTTCCTCAACGGTCCGCCCTCGACGCAGGAATCGCCGGTGTTCCGCTTCCTGCGCGGCATCGCGACCTTCCCGAAGCCGATCGTGGCGGCCGTGTGCGGCCCCGCAGTGGGCATCGGCACGACGATGCTGTTCCACTGCGACCTCGTCTACGCTGGCGACAATGCTGCTTTCTCGATGCCCTTCGTGAATCTGGGCCTGTGCCCCGAGGCCGCGTCGAGCCTGCTGGTGCCTCACATGTTCGGCTACCACCGGGCGGCCGAGGCGCTGCTGCTGGGCGAGCCTTTCATGGCTGAAGCGGCGCTGGAAGTGGGCCTGGTCAACCGCGTGGTGCCGCCGACCGAAGCCAACGCCATCGCGCAGGCACAGGCGCGCAAGCTGGCGGCCAAGCCGCTGAGCGCGCTGATCGAGACCAAGCGCTTGATGAAGAAGTCGCAGCAGGCCGCAGTGCTGGAGCGCATGGGCGAGGAAGGCCAGAGCTTCGGCCGCATGCTGCGCGAACCCGCTGCGCGCGAGGCCTTCACGGCCTTCATGGAAAAGCGCCGGCCCGATTTTTCGAAGGTCTGAGCGCGGGTGCCGGCCTCGCCGGGGCCGTCACCCGTGCTCAGGGTGCTCACCGGGCGAATTCAGGTGCTCTCGAATGGCCTCGCTCAGCGCCAGGCAGATCCTCGCCTTCGGAGCGCCCGTCAGCCAGGCGAGTCCCACTGGGGGCAAATTCCAAGGCAGGGGTTGCGGCAGCATTTCCGCCGCACCGCCTGCCGCGACCGCCCGGGCCACATCGCCGGGAAGGACCGTCACCCCGCGGGGCATCTGGAGCAGCGCTGACGAGATCGTGCGCACCGCGTAGGCCTCCAATGCGGGAACGGGCACACGCTGTCCGGCCGCCGAAAAAGTCGCGTCGATCATCTGCCGGATGGGCGTGTGAGGCGGCGGGAAGATCCAGTCCATGTCGGAGAGCTGTGCGATGTCGAGCGGGGCGTGGCGCATCAGCGGGCCCGCGCTCGCCCGAGCGACGACCAGGTGCGCCTCCTGCCGATACAGCAGCACCTGCTCCAGGTCATCTTCCGTGCTGGCGCTGGAGAATCGACAAATGGCGCAATCCAGCGTGCGATCGCGCAGGCCGTTCAGCAGGGGCCCGGTAGTGTCCTCTTGCGTGTACAGCAACAGCCGCGGCCGCAAGTCGAACAGGTGCTTCCACAGGGCGTCCAAGGCCGGAGGAGACACGTAGGGAATGAGGCCGATGCGCAATCTCCCCTGCCATCCTTCGCGCACGCCTTCGAGTTCCCTCAGCAGTGCCTCGTTGTCGGCAATGGCGAGCCGTGCCCTGGCGACCACGACCTCGCCGGCGGCTGTGGGCTCCAAGCCACGTCGCGTGCGCAGGAAAAGCGGCTGCATGAAGATGTCCTCGATGTCGGCGAGGGCCCGCGTGACCGTGGGCTGGGTCAAGGACAGCTGCCTGGCGACGCCCGTCACCGAACGATGACGGGCGAAAGCCAGCAAGAGGGCGTAGTGCCGCATCTTCAAGCGGTTTTCGAGACGTGGCGCCAGAGGGTCGATCGATTGCATAGAACAATGTGCATTCGTTGATGCAAAGATATTCTATTTTTTCTATTCAACAATCTACACTTTTGCGCACCCCTGGCTCTCTTCGTAGGCGTTTGAAAATGATCTCCCGTATTCGCCGCAGCTTGGCCGCACTCGCTCTGCTTGGTGCGGCTTCCGTCGCTTGCGCGGCTTTCCCCGACAGGCCCATCACCCTGATCGTTCCCTGGGCGGCGGGCGGATCGACCGACATCCTTGCCCGCGCCCTGGCCGAGCAACTGACCCGGTCCCTGGGCCAGCCGGTCATCGTCGACAACCGGGCTGGTGCCTCCGGAAACATCGGCTCCAACATGGTCGCCAAGGCCAAGCCGGATGGCTACACGCTGCTGGTCGGCTCGATGAGCACGCACGCCATGAATCCGGCGCTGATGGCGATGCCATTCAAGGGTGTCGAGGACTTCACCCCGATCGCCCAACTGGCCAACGTGGTGAATACCTTGGTGATCAATCCGTCGGTGCCCGCCAGGAACGTCGGGGAACTGATTGCCTACGCGAAGGCCAATCCAGGCAAGCTGGCCTATGCAAGCGCGGGGGGCGGGTCCACGAACCACCTCAGCGCGGTGTTGTTCGAGAAGGCCGCGGGCATCCAGATGCTGCATGTGCCGTACAAAGGCGGCGCCCCGGCCGTCCTGGATACCGTGAGCAATCAGACCCAGGTGCTCTTCTCGGCCGGGACCCAGACCCTTCCTCACGTGAAGGCCGGCAAGCTCAACCTGCTCGCGGTGACCGAAGCGAAGCGCTCCTCGCTGCTGCCGCAGGTGCCGACCGTCGCGGAAACGCTGCCCGGCTACGAACTCGGTGTCTGGTACGGCTTGTTCGGGCCCGCCAACATGCCGAAGGAACTGGTCGAGCGTCTGAACGAGGCGGCGAACCAGGCGCTGGCCGATACGGCGATTCGCTCTCGCATGGACGCCATCGGCGTCGAGATCGTCCAGGGAACGCCGCAGCAGTTTTCGGCGGTGTTGCGTCGCGATGCGGATCGCTACGGCAAGGTCATTCGCGATCTCAACATCAAGGCCGACTGATGACGGGCCGCGATTCGCCGGTATGCCTGTCTCTCGACAGGGTTGCCGAACTTTGCGAAGCGTTGTCGCGGACGCGTGAATTTTCGCAGGCGATGTCGGCTCTGGAAGGCGCTCGCCGGGATCTGCTGGGTAATGGCTTGCTGACGGTCAATGTGCGCACCGACCGAATCGATGAAGCAAGCGAATCCGGCGCGGAACTCCAGCGCATATGGAGTTCGAACATCGACGCCTATCCCGTTGCGGGCCGCAAGCGCAAGTCGTGGACGCCCTGGGCACTCCAGTTGCTCGGGCGTGCCGAGGTTTTCGTTGGCGAGGGGACCGACGCGCTGAAGGAAGCCTTCAGCGACCACGCGCTCATTGCCTCGCTGGGCCTGCGGTCGATCGTCAACGTGCCCTTGATGGACGACTGCGGCGACTGCTTTGCGACCTTCAACGTTCTGACGCACCGCGACAAGTGGGAGCCCCGAGACATCATCGCGATTCGACTGCTCGCGCTCCTGGCGACCCCGGCGGTGGCTCGCGAAGCCTCGAAGCTCCGCAGTTGATCTTCGCGCGACCCATTGCCCTTCAAAGAATCAGACATGAGCTTCACGACACGCCCTGAGATCACCGGCACCTTTGGTGTTGCCGCCTCCACGCACTGGCTGGCTTCGCAGACTGCAATGGGAGTTCTCGAGCGCGGGGGGAATGCGTTCGACGCGGCGGTGGCCGGCGGCTTCGTGCTTCAGGTTGTCGAGCCGCACTTGAACGGACCTGGTGGCGAGGCGCCCATCCTGCTTTGGGACGAACGGCAGCGGAAGATGCTGTCGATCTGCGGGCAAGGGGTGGCCCCCGAGGCGGCGACGGTGGACGCGTTCCGTCGCATGGGGCTGGACCAGGTGCCCGGCATCGGATTGCTGCCGGCCACGGTGCCAGGTGCCTTCGGCGCCTGGCTGACGATGCTGCGGGACCATGGCACCTGGTCGCTCGCCGACGTGATGGCACCGGCCATCGGCTATGCCCGCGACGGCTTCCCGCTGATACCCCGTGCCGTGCAGGCCATCACGGCCGTGCAGGACCTGTTTCGTGCGCACTGGCATTCATCGGCGGCCGTGTGGCTTCGCGACGATCGGGTGCCCGTGCCCGGTGCGCTGTACCGTTTGCCGGAACTGGCCTCAACCTGGGAACGCATCCTTCATACCGCCCAGCGGGAGGGAAGCAGCCGTGTGGAAGTCATCGACGCCGCGCTTCGCTGCTGGTACGAGGGCTTCGTGGCGACTGCGATCGACGTGTACTACCGCACGCAGGAAGTGCGGGACACGACGGGCGAGAAGCACAAGGGCATGCTGCGCTACGACGACATGGCGCGGTGGCGGCCCACGGTCGAAGCGCCGCTCAGCATGGATTTCGGTCGCTACACGGTGGCGAAATGCGGATTCTGGAGCCAAGGGCCTGCATTCCTGCAGCAGATCGGAATGCTCCGCCACGCAGAGTTGGAGCGCCACCCGCCTCACACCGCGGGCTTCGTTCACCGCATTGCGGAAGCGGCCAAGCTGGCTTTGGCGGACCGGCTCGCGTGGTATGGGGCAGCGCCCGGCGCCTCTCGCCAGGCCCAGGCAGCGCTGCTGGCGGACGGGTACCTCCGACAGCGCTGGACGCAGGTGTCGGACCGCGCGAACGCCAGCCTCGACCCAGGCGCGCCGCTGGGCATGACGCCTCGATTGCCGGACCTGGATGCCGCCCGGCGCACGCTGCTTGCGGCAGACACCCGCTTCGGCGTCGGCGAACCCACCTTCGCGGCGCTTCCACCGGTGTCCGAGTGGCTGGAACGGGAAGTGTTCGTGGGCGACACCTGCCACATCGATGTGATCGACAGGCACGGCAACATGGTCGCCGCGACGCCGTCGGGAGGGTGGCTGTCTTCCAGTCCGGCGATTCCGGGCCTCGGCTTCTCGATCAACACCCGGCTGCAGATGACATGGCTGGACGAAGGCCTGCCGAACAGCCTGTCGCCCGGCGTCATGCCTTGCACTTCGCTCTCGCCTTCGCTGGCGCTGCGGGACGGCGAGCCGTACATGGTGTTCGGTACGCCGGGGGGAGACCAGCAGGATCAATGGTCGCCGGCCTTCTTCCTTCGGCACGTCGTGCATGGCATGAACCTGCAGGAAGCCATCGATGCTCCCGCGTGGCACGTGGACCACTTTCCGTCTTCCTTTTGGCCGCGCCAGACGACCTTGAATCGCCTGACGCTCGAATCCCGCTTTTCGGAGGACGTGGTTCGGCAATTGCGAGAGGCCGGTCACGACGTACGCGTCGGCGATCCGTGGTCCGAAGGCCGGATGTCGGCTTGTAGCCGGGAGCACGACGCGTGCGGTCGGCTCGTCCTTCGCGCGGGCGCCAACCCGCGTGGCATGCAGGGCTACGCGGTGGGCCGATAGGCCCCCGATCAGTCCTTCACGATCGGACGCGGCCGCCCGTTGTCGTCGATCGCCACGTAGGTGAAGGTGGCCTCGGTCACCTTGATGTACTCGCCCTGTGCCTTGAAACGCTCAGCGAAAACTTCCACCGTCACCGTGACCGAGGTGCGTCCGATCCGCTCCAGCTTGGAGTAGAACGACAGGATGTCGCCCAGCCTCACGGGCTGCTTGAACACGAATTCGTTGACGGCCACGGTCGCCATCCGGCCCTTGGCGTGGCGTGCCGGGATCACCGAGCCGGCCAGGTCGCACTGCGCCATCACCCAGCCGCCGAAGATGTCGCCGTTGGCGTTGCAGTCGGCGGGCATCGGAATCACCTTGAGCACCAGTTCCATATCGGCCGGAAGGCTTTTGAGCGTGGCGGTGAGGTTGGCACTGGAAGTGGCGGACATAGGCACAATCTGAAGAAAACGAAATCCCGATAACGGCTCAACCCCTGCAATGCACGCAGCGTGCCAACCCAAGGGATACCGCAGAACTGGCTCCACCAGGCTGCCGGTATCGCCCCCTCGAAGGGGGTGGGCGAAGCGACACGAAGTGCGCGAAGCCTGGGGGTGAGCAACAAGCCACGATTGTCCCCCATGCGCCGCAGCGGCGAAGCTCTTTCCTCTCCCCACCATGCCTCGGGCAGCCAGCCTGCCCGCAGCGACCGTTCCGACTGGGCCACGCTGCGCAGGCTGTTTCCCTACCTGTGGCACTACAAATGGCGCGTGATGGCGGCGCTCGCCTTCATGATCGGCGCCAAGGTCGCCAATGTCGGCGTGCCGGTGCTGCTCAAGAACCTGGTCGATGCGATGTCGATCAAGCCTGGCAGCGCGGCCGCGCTGTTGGTGGTGCCGGTCGGACTGCTGGTCGCCTATGGATTGCTCAGGCTGTCGACGGCGGTATTCAATGAGTTGCGCGAACTGGTCTTCGCCAAGGCGACCGAGGGGGCGGCGCGCAGCATTTCGCTGGAGGTCTTCCGCCATCTGCACGCGCTGAGCCTGCGCTTTCACCTGGAGCGCCAGACCGGCGGGATGACGCGCGACATCGAGCGCGGCACGCGCGGCGTGCACTCGCTGATTTCGATGTCGCTCTACAGCATCGTGCCGACCATCATCGAGCTCACGCTGGTGCTGACGGTGCTCGGCGTGAAGTTCGACTCGGGCTTCGTCTGGATCACGCTGGCCGCGCTGGTGGTCTATATCGCGTTCACCGTTCTCGTCACCGAGTGGCGCACGCAATTCCGCAAGACCATGAACGAGCTCGATTCCGTGGCGCAGAGCCACGCGGTCGACTCCCTGCTCAACTACGAGACCGTCAAGTACTTCAACAACGAGAACTTCGAGGCTGGCCGCTACGACGCCAGCCTGGAGCGCTACCGCAAGGCCGCCGTCAAGAGCCAGACCACGCTGAGCCTGCTCAACGCGGGTCAGCAGTGCCTGATCGCGGTCAGCCTGGTGGCGATGCTCTACCGCGCGACGCAAGGCGTGGTGGACGGCCGCATGACGCTGGGCGACCTGGTGATGGTCAACGCCTTCATGATCCAGCTCTACATCCCGCTCAATTTCCTGGGCGTGATCTACCGCGAGATCAAGCAGAGCCTGACCGATCTGGACAAGATGTTCGTGCTGCTCGAAAAGGACCGCGAAGTGCGCGATGCGCCGGATGCGACGGCTCTGACCGGCACCGATTCGACCGTGCGCTTCGAGAACGTGAGCTTCGGCTACGAGGCCGCGCGGCCGATCCTCAAGAACGTGAGCTTCGAGGTCCCGGCAGGCGAGACGGTGGCTGTGGTCGGGCCCTCGGGCTCGGGCAAGTCGACGATGGCGCGGCTGCTCTACCGCTTCTATGACGTGCAGCAGGGCCGCATCACCATCGGTGGCGAGGACATCCGAGACGTGACGCAAGCGAGCGTGCGGCAGTCGATTGGCATCGTGCCGCAGGACACGGTGCTCTTCAACGACACGGTCGAATACAACATCGCCTATGGCCGGCCCGGGGCGACTCGGGAGGAGGTCGAGGAGGCGGCCCGGTCCGCGCGCATCCACGATTTCATCGTGCACACGCCGAAGGGCTACGAAACCACGGTGGGCGAACGCGGACTCAAGCTGTCGGGCGGCGAGAAACAGCGCGTGGCCATCGCGCGCACGCTGCTCAAGAACCCGCCGATCGTGATCTTCGACGAGGCGACTTCGGCTCTCGATTCGGCGAACGAGCGGGCGATCCAGTCCGAACTCAAGAGTGCGGCGCGCAACAAGACCACGCTGGTGATCGCGCACCGACTCTCGACGGTCGTCGATGCGCACGAGATCCTCGTGCTCGAAAGCGGCGTGATCGTCGAGCGCGGCACGCATGCGGACCTGCTGGCCCGGCAAGGCAAGTACGCACAGATGTGGAGACTGCAGCAGCTCGAGGCCGCTCCCGTGCTGTGACCCTTTCGTCGATCGTGCGGCATTCGGGTCGCGCGAATCGGCCCCTATCCCGTTCAGCCATTTCAGGAGCGATGTGAATGTCCGAGAAGATTCCTCTTTTGGTGCTCAACAGTCTTTCGAGTGCCCATCAGGCGCAGTTGGCCGCGGTCTATGACCTGACCTACGCGCCGACGCAGGCCGAGCGCACGGCGGCCATTGCCGCCCACGGTTCGAAGTTTCGCGCGGTACTGACCATCGGCGTGATCGGCATCACGGCGGAAGAGATTGCGGCCCTGCCCAAAGTCGAACTGGTGTGCGCCATGGGCGCGGGCTTCGAAGGCCTCGCGATGGACGCCATCCGCGCACGCGGCATTGCGGCGGCCAACGGTGCCGGCACCAATGACGACTGCGTCGCCGACCACGCCTTCGGCCTGTTGATCGGGGTGGTGCGCGGCATTCGCACGCTCGACCGCCTGTGCCGCGAAGGCGTGTGGCGCGAGGATATTCCGCAGCCGCCCAATGTGTCGGGAAAGAAGCTCGGCATCCTGGGGCTGGGCACCATCGGCCAGAAGATCGCCAAGCGCGCGAGCGGCTTCGACATGGAAATCGGCTATCACAACCGCAAGCCGCGCGACGGTTCCGCGCACCGCTATTTCGATAGCCTCGAGGGGTTGGCCGAGTGGGCGGATGTGCTGGTCATCGCCACGCCAGGCGGTGCGGGAACGCGGCACCTGATCAACGCACCGATCCTCGACGCGCTCGGCCCGCAGGGCTATCTGGTCAATATCTCGCGCGGCAGCGTGGTCGACACCGAGGCGCTGGCTGTCGCGCTACGCACGAACCGCATCGCAGGAGCGGGTCTCGATGTCTACGAAAGCGAGCCCAAGCGGCCCGAGCCCCTGATCGGTCTCGACAACGTGCTGCTGACGCCACACATGGCGGGCTGGTCGCCCGAGGCGACGCAGGCGTCCGTGAAGCGCTTCATGGCCAATGCAGAAGGCCACTTCGCCGGCCGCGGCGTGGTGTCCCCCATCTAGGTCGGCAAGTCTCCAAGCACCGACGGCTGGACGACGCCCCAGCCGCAGGCCCGGTCGTAGGCATGGCCCAGGCGGAGCACTTCGAGGTCGTGGTGGATCGGGCCGGCGATCTGAAGACCCATCGGCAGTCCGCCTTCGCCGAAGCCCGCGCGCACGTTGAGGGTGGGAAGTCCCGCAAGCGTGAAAGGCGTGACGATTTCCATCCAGCGGTGGTAGGTGTCGCTCGTCACATCGCCGACCGCGGCGGGCCAGTCGAGCTTCGCGTCGAAAGGAAAGACCTGCGCCGTCGGCGCGACGACGACATCGAAGGTCTCGAATGCGCGCAGGAAGGCGCGGTAGACGTTCGAGCGATAAACCGAAGCCTGGTAGAGCGCCGCCGCGTCGAGCTGGAGGCTCTGCTCGATTTCCCAGCGGGCCTCCGGCTTGAGCCGTTCGCGCAGCGAAGGATCGGCATACGCGGCGCCCAGCTTGCCGCCCACCAGCAGTTGACGCAGTCGCAGCCACGCGGTCCAGTTCTGTTCGCGCGGCACATCGAGCTGTAGCGGCTCGACCTCGCAGCCGAGATCGCGGAAGGTCTGGAGTGCGCCTTCGCAAAGTTCGCGCACGCCCGGCGCGAGCGGCAGTTCCGGCCACACGCTGCCGAGCCATCCGATGCGCAGACCCTTCACGTCGCTGTCCAGCTGCATCGCGTCGGGGGAGGGAAGGGCGTCGGAGAGCGACAGCGGGACCCGCCGGTCGAAGCCCGCCTGCACGGCGAGCAAGCGGGCGGCGTCCTCGACGGTGCGCGCCATCGGTCCTTCGCAGCCGAGTTGCTGCAGGAACAGTTCCTCGTCCGGAGAGCCCGGTACCCGGCCTCTCGACGGGCGGAAGCCGATCACGTTGTTGAACGCCGCGGGGTTGCGCAGCGAGCCGCCCATGTCGCTGCCGTCGGCCACCGGCAGCATGCCCAAAGCCAGGGCGACCGCCGCGCCGCCGCTGCTGCCGCCGGCGCTCAGCGTGGGCAGGTAGGCGTTCAGCGTGGTGCCGAACACCGTGTTGTACGTGTGCGAGCCGAGCCCGAACTCGGGCGTATTCGTCTTGCCGATGACGATGGCGCCGGCCTGGCGCATGCGCGATACATGCAGGCTGTCGCTGCGCGCCGGAGAGCGGGGCGCGAGCGGCGAACCCATCGAGGTCGGGAGACCCGCGGCATGGCTCAGGTCCTTCACGGCGAGCGGGAAGCCGTGCATCCATCCGAGCCGTTCGCCGCGCGCGAGTTGCGCGTCACGCTCGCTGGCCTCGTCCAGGAGTTGCTGCGGATCGCGCAAGGACACGATCGCGTTGAAGCGCGGATTGAGCGCCTCGATCCGCGCGAGCGCAGCGGCCATCAGGTCGCGGCACGACACGACGCGCGCGGCGATCTGGCGGGACAGGGTGCTTGCATCCAGGGCGAGAAGGTCGTCAGCGTGCATGGCGAAAACGGGCTCCGTAAGTCCTCGGAGTATGTCGCAGCCCTCGCATAATCAGTTCATGGAAACCAAGTGGCTCGAAGACTTTGTCAGCCTTGCGGAGACGCGCAGCTTCAGCCGCTCGGCCCAGTTGCGACACGTGACTCAGCCCGCGTTTTCTCGCCGCATCCAGGCGCTCGAAGGATGGGCCGGCACGGACCTGGTCGATCGCAGTTCCTACCCGACACGGCTCACGCCGGCAGGCCAGACCTTGTACGGCCAGGCGATCGAGATGCTGCAGGCGCTGCAGAGCACGCGCGCCATGCTGCGCGGTCACTCGGCGGCGGCGCAGGATGTGATCGAGGTCGCCATCCCGCACACGCTGGCCTTCACTTTCTTCCCGGCCTGGGTCACGGGCCTGCGAGAGCACTTCGGTCCGCTGAAGAGCCGGCTCATCGCGCTCAACGTGCATGACGCCGTGCTGCGCCTGGTCGAGGGCAGCTGCGATCTGCTGATCGCATACCACCATCCCTCTCAACCTCTGCCGCTGGACGCCAATCGCTACGAGATGGTGAGCCTCGGCAAGGAGGTGGTGGCGCCGTGGGTCAAGCCCGACGCCGAAGGCGCGCCGCGCTTCCTGCTGCCGGGCCGTGCCGGTCAGCCGCTGCCCTATCTCGGCTATGCGCCCGGCGCCTACCTCGGGCGCGTGGTCGACCAGTTGCTCAAGGAATCGGGCACTGCCATCCACCTCGATCGCGTCTATGAAACCGACATGGCCGAAGGGCTCAAGGTGATGGCACTCGAAGGCCACGGCATCGCCTTCCTGCCGCAAAGCGCTGTGCGCAAGGAGATCCGGGCCCGCACGCTGGTGAGTGCATTGCCACCAGAGATCGACCGCCTCGAGGCGACGATGGAGATTCGCGCGTACCGCGAGCGACCCTCGGTCCCCGCCAGGGCTGGCGCGCGCCCTGGCAAGACCGATGCGCCATCTCCGCGAGCCAAGGGCTCCGTGGAAGCCCTCTGGGCCTATCTCGTGGGAACTCAGCCGGCAGGGTGACCTCGTGTTTCATTCAGGCACAAAGGGTGCTTTGTGACAACGTACCCGCGGCCACTTGCAAAGTGGTGCGCCTGCGCAGTGCCGCTGACCGTCGACTCGCTGTTCGATGGTGCGTGGCGCACCGGGTTGGCCCGGGTATGGCGCAAAATGCGGGCGTCTAGAATTTCGTGTATCTCAAAGTCACAGGAGTTTTCCATATGAAGAAGCAAATGTTGGCCCTGGCCGTGATGGCGCTCGCCGCGGGAGGCGCCTTTGCTCAGGCCAATGACACTCTGGCCAAGATCAAGTCCAGCGGCAGCGTCACGATGGGCGTGCGTGACTCCTCTGGCGCACTGGCCTACACCATCGGCGACGGCAAGTACGTTGGCTTCCACACCGAAATGTCGGAACGCATCCTGGCCGACATCCAGAAGCAACTCGGTTTGCCCAAGCTGGAAATCAAGCGCCAGTTGGTGACCTCGCAGAACCGTGTTCCGCTGGTGCAGAACGGCACCGTGGACCTCGAGTGCGGCTCGACCACCAACAACGCCACTCGCCAGAAGGACGTCGCCTTCGCCGTCACCACCTACGTCGAGGAAGTGCGCATCGCGGTCAAGGCCAGTTCCGGGATCAACTCGATCAAGGACCTCAACGGCAAGAGCGTGGCCACCACGACCGGCACGACGTCGGTGCAGACCCTGCGCAAGAACGAGCGCGCACAGGGCATCGATTTCAAGGAAGTCATGGGCAAGGACCACGCCGACAGCTTCCTGCTGCTCGAATCGGGCCGTGCCGACGCCTTCGTGATGGATGGCCAGATCCTGGCCGGCAACATCGCCAAGTCGAAGGCTCCGGCCGACTTCAAGATCGTCGGCGAGGCTCTGTCGGTCGAACCGATCGCCTGCATGCTGCGCAAGGACGACCCGGCTTTCAAGAAGGCGGTCGATGACAGCATCAAGAACCAGATCAAGGATGGTTCGCTGGCCAAGCTGTACGACAAGTGGTTCATTCAGCCGATCCCGCCGACCAACACCAAGGTCGGCCTCCCGCTGTCCGAAGCCACCAAGGCGGCGTGGGCCAACCCCAACGACAAGCCGATGGAAGACTACGCCAAGAAGTAAGTCGCGTGGGCTGACGCGTGAACGAACGCCCGCCTCTTTCGGCGGGCGTTTGTTTTGTGAGTTGCCTCCAACAATGATCGAGGAGTTGAAATGGGAAAATGGGATTGGCAAATCTTCCTGGAAGATCCGGGAGGCAAGATACCCACCTACTGGCAGTGGCTGGTTTCTGCCTGGGGCTGGACGGTGTCGGTGTCCCTGTGCTCGCTGGTCGTGGCACTGGTGCTGGGCTCGCTGGTCGGCGTGATCCGCACCCTGCCCGACAGCCCTTGGCTGGTGCGCTTCGGCAATGCCTGGGTCGAGTTGTTCCGCAACATCCCGCTCCTGGTTCAGATCTTCCTCTGGTACCACGTCGTGCCGAAGATATTTCCGGTCATGGCAGGCCTGCCGCCCTTCATCCTCGTGGTGTTCGCGCTCGGCTTCTTCACCTCGGCACGGATTGCCGAGCAGCTTCGCTCCGGCATCCAGGCTCTGCCCAAGGGCCAGCGCTACGCGGGCATGGCGGTGGGCTTCACCACTTTCCAGTACTACCGCTACGTGATCCTGCCGATGGCCTACCGGATCATCATTCCGCCGCTCACCAGCGAATCGATGAACATCTTCAAGAACTCGTCGGTCGCATTCGCGGTGTCGATTCCGGAAATGATCCAGTTCGCCATGCAGGCCGGCGAAGAGACTTCCCGCGTGACCGAGATGTACATGGCCGTGACCGTGCTCTACGTGATCTCGGCGATGATCATCAACCGCATCATGGCCTGGGTCGAGAAAAGGGTCCGCGTGCCAGGCTTCGTGGTCGCTGGCGGAACCGGAGGGCACTGACATGAATCTCGATCTGACCTTCTTCAGCTGGCCCGTCATCAGCGGATTCCTGCTCAAGGGCCTCTACTTCAGCGTGTTCCTGACGGTGGTTGCCACCCTGGGCGGCATCTTCTTCGGCACGTTGCTCGCGCTGATGCGGCTGTCGGGCAACAAGTGGCTCGACATGCCTGCGGCCATCTACGTCAACGGCATGCGCAGCATTCCGCTGGTGATGGTGATCCTGTGGTTCTTCCTGCTGGTGCCCACCATGATCGGCCGCCCGATCGGTCCCGAGTACTCGGCCATCATCACCTTCGTCGCCTTCGAGGCGGCGTACTTCAGCGAGATCATGCGCGCGGGCATCCAGTCGATCCCTCGTGGCCAGGTGTATGCCGGTCAGGCGGTGGGGATGACCTATGGCCAGAACATGAAGCTCGTGATCCTGCCGCAGGCGTTTCGCAACATGCTTCCGGTGCTGCTGACCCAGACCATCATCCTGTTCCAGGACACTTCGCTGGTCTATGCGATCGGCGCGTACGACTTGTTCAAGGGCTTCGACACGGCCGGCAAGAACTTCGGGCGGCCCGAAGAGGCCTACCTGCTCGCTGCGGTGGTCTATTTCGTGCTGTGCTATTCGCTCTCGTACCTCGTGAAGCGGCTGCACAAGAAGATCGCCATCATCCGCTGAAGGAGAAAAAAGATGTCCGACAAAATGATTGAAATCAAGAACGTTTCCAAGTGGTATGGCCCGGTGCAGGTTCTCAACGACTGCTCCGTCAGCATCTCCAAGGGGGACGTGGTGGTGGTGTGCGGTCCTTCGGGATCCGGCAAGTCCACGCTGATCAAGACGGTGAACGCGCTCGAGCCTTTCCAGAAGGGCGAGATCACGGTCAATGGCATTCCGCTGCACGACCCCAAGACCAACCTGCCGAAGCTGCGCTCGAAGGTGGGCATGGTGTTCCAGCACTTCGAACTCTTCCCGCATCTGTCGGTGACGGAGAACCTGACGATCGCGCAGATCAAGGTGCTGGGCCGAAGCGCGGACGAGGCCAAGACGCGTGGCCTCAAGATGCTCGACCGCGTGGGCCTGATGGCGCACAAGGACAAGTTTCCGGGCCAGCTCTCCGGTGGTCAGCAGCAGCGCGTGGCGATCGCCCGCGCGCTGAGCATGGACCCGATGGTGATGCTGTTCGACGAACCCACTTCCGCGCTGGACCCCGAGATGGTGGGAGAAGTGCTCGACGTGATGGTGGCGCTGGCCAAGGAAGGCATGACCATGATGGTGGTCACCCACGAAATGGGCTTTGCGCGCAAGGTGGCGAACCGCGTGATCTTCATCGACGTGGGTGGACGCATCCTCGAGGATTGCTCGAAGGAGGAGTTCTTCAGCCATCCGGAGAACCGGCAGGCGCGCACGAAGGACTTTCTCAACAAGATCCTGGCGCATTAGGCTCTCCCCCAGCCTGCGCGCACTTCGTGTCGCTTCGCCTTCCCCCGACCGGGGGCGGTGACTGCAGACCGGCGGAGCCGGATCTGCGGCACCTCTGGAATTGAAAAGGCCCCGCTTGCGGGGCTTTTCCTTTGGCGCCTTTCAGCCCAGCTCGAATGTGGTGATGCCGTAGATGCGGTTCAACTCGCAATCGGGCGGGGTGCCGTGGTACATGCGCGCGGTTTCGAAGACGGCGCGCATGCCCATCTTTTTCGCTAGCGCCATGGCGTCTGGATTGGACTGCGGAACGTCGAGGTAGATGGAGTCGCTCGCAGGTACGCTGGCGCTCAGGGCGGCGTAGAGGGCTTGGGCGACCGGGAGGTCTTCCGCCACGAGAGGACCGATCTTGTGGCCTTCGCGGCATCGGCGGATCAATCCCCATCCTTCCAGTCGTCCCTGGCGCCGCCATGCGAGGCCTGTCGCATCGGGCATCGTGGTCCAGCTGCGCAGGAAGGCGTCTCGCGGCGCGGGAAACACGCGGAGGTCGTCGGCGCACAGGGAGGCAAAGTCGATCGCGCCGAGCGGAACGATCTCACGGGCCGAAGCCATCTCCGAGCCCTGCGCTACCCCGGCGTAGCGGACGTTGTTCCAGGCCAACTCGAAGCCGCTGCGGCGGTAGTTTTCCTGTTGGGCGGGTACGCCGTCGAGCCCGACGACATGACCCGACAAGCGGGCCATGCCTTCGCGCCAGAGGGTGATGCCGATGCCTTCTCCGCGCAACGCCGGCGCGACGATGTAGAGCCCGACGAAGCCGAAGCGCCCTGCATACGAAACGGCGCTGATGCAGCCCAGCGGCTCGCCCTTGCGCTCAGCGACCAGAAAGCCGTCGGGGTCGGCCGCATGGAAGCACTCGGCATCGTGCAGTCCCGGGTTCCAACCTTCGTGTGCCGCTAGGTCGATGACCCAGGGCATCTCGTCGCGGCGCAGGGTGCGGATCGTGAAGTCCATGCGCGGCATTCTCACTCCCGGTGCGGGATTCCTGTCCAATAGCGGGATGGAAAATCCGCACGACGTCGAAGGCCGCCTGAACGATCTGGAAATCAAGGCCAGCTTCACCGAAGACCTGCTGGACCAGCTGAACATGACTATCTACAGGCAACAGCAGCAGATCGACAGCCTCGTTCTTCAGGTCATTCAACTGCGCCAGCAGAGCCCGGACGCAAGCACCGGCGGCCCGCGCAATCTGCGCGACGAGTTGCCGCCACACTACTGATCGTGGTGCGGGCTGCGCGCCGGCCGAAATTGTGATGTAGCACCAAAGTGTGATGACACAATCCCCTGACATTTGGAGGAGTGGACATGAGATTTGGTGTACGTCACGGACTGTGGGCGGGATGGAGGTTGGCCGCGGCAGGAGTCTTTCTGCTGGGGCAGGGGGCTTTCGCGCAAGTGCATCAGGGCGCGGAGGGCGCTGACTTTCTCTCGCATCCATGGGTGGTGCCGCCGCCCAGTTGGTCGCCGGACGCGTATTTCACCAACCTGAAGGAAGGCGTGACGCTCGAATCGCCGTTCGTCGCGCGCTTCGGGCTCTCGTTGCGCGGAATCGTCCCGGCGGGCAAGACGGCGGGGAAGGCCGGCCACCACCACCTGCTGATCGACCAGCCGCTGCCGCTCGATTTCTCGATGCCGCTGCCCTTCACCGAGCACTACATCCACTTCGGCAAGGGCCAGATGGAAACCGTGGTCGACCTGCCGCCTGGTACCTACACCATGCGCCTGGTGCTGGCCGACCAGGGGCACATCCCGTACTTCGTCTACAGCAAGCCGCTGAAGTTCACGGTCAGCAAGCAGAACAAGGGCATTTCGGCAGCCAGCGTGCTGGGCCAGCCTCGCGTCGAGATCCTCAACCCAGCGGATCGCACGACAGTGCAGTTGCCGTTGCGGGTGCAGTTGCATGCCAGCGGCTACAACTTGTCGCACGCGGGGCCCAAGGTTCCGGACACCGGGCACTTCCGTCTCATCCTGGAACGTGCGGGCCAGAAGCCCGAGATCATCGAACTCGATGGCGGGCAGACCGAGCTGTGGCTCAACCCCCCGAAGGGCGACTACAGCGCGCGCCTCGATCTGGTGAGCAATACGGCCCCCGGGGCCGTCACTGCGCGAGCCAAGCCGGTCTCGTTCAGCGTGCGTTGATGTCGGCGCGGGCGTCGAGCACCGCGGCCGCGACTTCCGCAAATCCGGCGCCGCGCTCGGCCTGCGCGACATAGCGCGGCAGATGCGACAGCGCGGACTCGAATCGGCGGACATTCGCCACGCCGATGCTGTGTTCGAAATGCTCGAACATCAAGGCGTCGTTGGTCGAATCCCCTACGTAGGCCCAGCGCGGCATCTCGCGGTCGAGTTGCCGGCCCCAAAGCTCGCTCACGATCCAGCGGGCGCCGGCCAGCTTGTTGTGATCGCCGTACCAGCCGTTGATGTGGATGCTGCTGACGGTGGCGTGCATCCCTTCGCTCCTCATCAGCGCGACGACGGCGACGATCTGCGTGTCGTCCAGGTGCGAGAACTCGCTGTGGTCGATCGCGATGTCGCACTCGCGGCCCGCCGAGTCGGTGGCGCGTCGCGCGCCGGGGATCTCACGCTCGATGCGGTCCAGCACGCCTTGCATGCGCGCGAAGTTGCGCGCGCGCGTCGCGGCGTCCTGCTGGTAGCGCTTTTCGAGCCGCCCCGTCGCGGAGGGAACGAGCGCGACCGCGCCGTTCTCGGCGACGATCGCATCGAGAGGCCACACGCTGGCGAAAGGCACGCTCCAGCCCACGGGGCGGCCGGTGATCGCGACACTGTGGAGGCCGGTCGCCTTGATGTCGCCCAGCGCCTTCAATGCATCAGGCGTGATGGCGCCGTCCGTCGTGAGCGTGTCGTCGATATCGGTAAAGACGCCGATTAGTTCACGGCGCGCCTCGAGCGGCCATCGCGGCAGCGGCAGCATCAGCCTGCCGGGTGAAGTGCCAGACCCGCATGCTCGCGCAGCGGATGGAAATGAATCTTCGGGAAGCGTTCCTGCGCCAGCCGCACGTCGTAGGGCGAGGTGCACAGGTAGGCCAGGGTCTCGGCCGCATCGCGCGCCATGCGGGCGGGGTAGGCGTCCGTGAAGGCGCGCAGTTCGGCCGGCGTGTCAGCGGTGATCCAGCGCGCGCCGGTGTACTGGCAGCCTTCGAGCCGGACGTCGGCGTCGTACTCGGTCTTCAGACGATGCTGCACGACTTCGAACTGCAGTTGGCCGACCGCGCCGAGGAGCATCGGCCCGCCGACCTCGGGCCGGAACACCTGGATCGCGCCTTCCTCTCCAAGCTGTGCGAGGCCTTGCTGCAGTTGCTTGGTGCGCAATGGGTTCTTCAGGATCACCGTCATGAACAGTTCCGGCGCGAAGAAGGGCAGGCCGGTGAACTGCAGCGACGCGCCGTCGGTGATGGTGTCGCCCAACTGCACGCCGCCGTGCGTCGTGAAGCCGACGATGTCGCCCGCGTAGGCCTCCTCGACCGCTTCGCGCCGCTGGCTCATGAAGGTCACGACGCTGGTCGGACGCAACTCCTTGGCGGTGCGCTGCACCTTGAGCTTCATGCCTGGCGTGTAGCGGCCGGAGGCCATGCGCACGAAGGCGATTCGGTCGCGGTGGTTGGCGTCCATGTTGGCCTGTACCTTGAACACCACGCCGGCGAAGTCCTTGTCCTCGGGCTGGATCTCCTTGACCACCGGCTGCCGGTTGACCAGCGTGGTGCTGACGCGCGGCTGTGGTTGGGGCGCCAGGTCGACCAGCGCGTCGAGCACTTCCATCACGCCGAAGTTGTTGACCCCGGAACCGAAGAAGACCGGCGTCTGCTTGCCGGCGAGGAATGCCTCGCGGTCCCACGTGGGGGATGCGCCCGTGGCAAGTTCCATGCTCTCCATCGCGGTATCGAATTCGCGGCCGAAGCGCTTCTGCAGCGTCTCGCGGTCGGTAAGCGGGATGGCTTCGAAGTCCTGCGGCAGACGCTCGCTGCCCGACTCGAACACCGTCATCGCCTGGGTGCGCAGGTTCACGATGCCGCCGAAGGACTTGCCCTGGCCCACGGGCCAGGTCATCGGCACGCAGGGCATGCCCAGCTCGCGCTCGATCTCGTCGAGCAGTTCGAGCGGCTCGCGCACTTCGCGGTCCATTTTGTTGACGAAGGTGATGATCGGCGTGTCGCGCTGGCGGCAGACCTCGATCAGGCGGCGCGTCTGCGCTTCGACACCGTTGGCGGCGTCGATCACCATGAGCGCCGAATCGACCGCGGTGAGCACGCGGTAGGTGTCTTCAGAGAAGTCCTTGTGGCCGGGCGTGTCGAGCAGGTTGATGACGTGGTCGCGGTAGGCCATCTGCATCACCGACGAGGCGACCGAGATGCCGCGCTGCTTTTCGATTTCCATCCAGTCGGAAGTCGCATGGCGAGAGGCCTTGCGCGCCTTGACCGAACCGGCGATCTGGATCGCACCTGAGAACAGCAGCAGTTTTTCCGTCAGCGTGGTTTTACCGGCGTCAGGGTGGGAAATGATCGCGAAGGTGCGGCGGCGGCGGGTTTCGGAGGCGAATGTCATGGGGGTGAACGCGGTGCGCGCTCACGGGCGCGGGCTGCTGGAGGCAAAGCCCACGATTTTACCGTTTTGGCCCCTCCTGGGTCGTCCAGGGCGACCCTCGTGCTCACATGGGCGGGGTGAATCCGTTGCGGCCCACCAGGAGGCTCGAAGCGGTGGGCTGGCCGTCTTTCATCTGCGCGGTAACGACGACCTTCGCGCCCGGGACCACCAGCGCCGACTGGTCGTCCTTGCCGGGCTTGAAAGTGACGATCGGCGTGCCGCGCGGAACGATCACGGTCTTTTCGCCGTCCTTGTACTTCAGCACCAGCTTCTGGCCGCCCGGCACCGCGGCCGGCGCCGCCGACAGTTTGGAGACGGTGGCGTTGGTCATCGTGCCGTTGGGCATGTAGTCCCAGGGTCGAAAACCTTCGCCGGTGCCTCGCATGGATTCGGGAAACACCAGGACTTCGACCGCGCGCTGCGTGCCGTCGGGCTGCGGCATCGAGCCTGCGCCGACGAAGCTGTTGGGCTTGATGGCCGCCGCAGTCACCGGGAGCACCTCGATGACGCGCATGTCGGCGGGGCGCACCATGGTCACGACTTCCCCGCTGCGGTCCTTGACGGTCAGCGATTTCGCATCGACGTGCACGATGACACCGCGCACACGCACGTTCTGGGCGGCGGCCGGAGCGGCCGGGGTCTGCGCCGGGACCGCCATCGGCAGTACCGCCGACGCGATCACGAACGATGTGGCAAGGACTCTGGCTTTGAACATGTTGTAACGCCGTGGTGGGTGGGTCTGGGGTGGGCGTTGCAGTCTAGGCCGATCGAAACAATGCTGCTGCGACGGCTCCGCCCGCACGCGCTAAAATCCCCCGTTCCGAGGAGCGTTGCAGCGCCGACAGGCGTGAGGCTCGGACCACCATCGCAACCACGCTCACCCGCTGTTCTCGCGGTGAGTCCTTTCCCCGAACGCAGTGGCATCTTTCAAACTTGCTTTGGAGCCAACATGAGCGCTGTTCTCAAATCCCCCGTTTCCACCGCCGACCAGGCCATCGCCGACCTGACCCTCGCCGCCTGGGGCCGCAAGGAAATCCGTATCGCCGAAACCGAAATGCCCGGCCTGATGGCGATCCGCGAGGAATTCGCCAAGAGCCAGCCGCTCAAGGGCGCGCGCATCACCGGCTCGCTGCACATGACGATCCAGACCGCCGTGCTGATCGAAACCCTGCAAGCGCTGGGCGCCACCGTGCGCTGGGCCTCGTGCAACATCTTCTCGACGCAGGACCATGCCGCAGCCGCCATCGCTGCCGCCGGCACGCCGGTGTTCGCGATCAAGGGCGAGTCGCTGGAAGACTACTGGGACTACACCCATCGCATCTTCGATTTCGGCGCGAAGGGCTCGGCCGGCGAAGGCCCGAACATGATCCTGGACGACGGCGGCGACGCCACGCTCCTGATGCACCTGGGCCAGCGTGCCGAGAAGGACCAGAGCGTGCTCGCCAACCCGACCAGCGATGAAGAGCGCATCCTCTACGCCGCGATCAAGGCCAAGCTGGCCGTCGACGCGACCTGGTACACCCGCAAGTCGGCCGAGATCATCGGCGTGACCGAAGAGACCACCACCGGAGTTCACCGCCTGAACGAGATGAGCGCCAAGGGTACGCTGCTGTTCCGCGCCATCAACGTGAACGATTCGGTCACCAAGAGCAAGTTCGACAACCTCTACGGCTGCCGCGAATCGCTGGTCGACGGCATCAAGCGCGCCACCGACGTGATGATCGCCGGCAAGGTCGCCTGCGTGGCCGGCTACGGCGACGTGGGCAAGGGTTCGGCCCAGGCGCTGCGCGCGCTGAGCGCCCAGGTGTGGGTCACCGAGATCGACCCCATCAACGCCCTGCAGGCCGCGATGGAAGGCTACAAGGTCGTCACGATGGAATACGCCGCCGATAAGGCCGACATCTTCGTGACCACCACCGGCAACCGTGACGTCATCCGCCACGAGCACATGGCCGCGATGAAGGACCAGGCGATCGTCTGCAACATCGGCCACTTCGACAATGAAATCGCCGTCGCTTCGATCGAGAAGTACGAGTGGGAAGAGATCAAGCCGCAGGTCGACCACATCACCTTCCCGGACGGCAAGAAGATCATCCTGCTGGCCAAGGGCCGCCTCGTGAACCTGGGCTGCGGCACGGGCCACCCGAGCTTCGTGATGTCGTCGTCGTTCGCGAACCAGACCATCGCCCAGATCGAGCTCTTCACCAAACCCGACGCCTACCAGGCCGGCAAGGTCTACGTGTTGCCCAAGCACCTCGACGAGAAAGTCGCTCGCCTGCACCTGAAGAAGGTCGGCGCCATGCTGACCGAGCTGACGGATGCCCAGGCCGCCTACATCGGCGTTGACAAGAACGGCCCGTACAAGCCGGACACGTACCGCTACTGATGGCGCGGGCGTAGCGTTTTGCGCGCCGATCAATTGCTTGTCGAACGCGGCCTCGCTGCGTCGCGCTCGCAAGCCGTCCGGCTGATTGCCGGCGGCTTGCGATGGCGCGACGGAGCGAACTGGCGTGTGGTCAGCAAGAATCGCGACGAGGTGCCGGAGGCGGCCGAGCTCGAACTGCTCGATGCCGCCGAGGCGCGCTATGTCTCGCGCGGCGGGCTCAAGCTCGAAGGTGCACTGGCCGCGACCGGGGTCGACCCGCGGGGGCGGCGATGCCTCGACGTGGGCCAGTCGACGGGCGGCTTTACCGACTGCCTGCTGCAGCAAGGGGCCGGGCACGTGGTCGGCGTTGACGTGGGCCACGGGCAGTTGCATTCGCGCGTGCGCGACGATGCGCGCGTGACCGCCGTCGAAGGCGTCAATGCCCGCACGCTGAGTGCCGATGCCTGGGCAGACCCGTTGCCGGACGATTCGGATTTCGGGTTGATCGTGGGCGACCTCTCGTTCATCTCGCTAACGTTGGTGCTGCCGGCGCTGGTGCCTTTGCTGGCGCCGGGCGGCGACCTGCTGATGCTGGTCAAGCCGCAGTTCGAGTTGCAGCCCGGGCAGGTCGGCAAGGGTGGCATCGTCCGTGACCCCGCGCTGTATGAGGTCGTCGAGCAACGGCTGCGCGACGCCTGCGAGGCGCTCGGCCTGCATGTGCAGAGCTGGCTCGACAGCCCGATCGCGGGTGGCGATGGCAACCGCGAGTTCTTCATTCATGCCGTTCATGCCAACGGCGAACCAGGAGCCGGCCGTGCGCCTTCCGCTCAGCTTTGAATTCTTTCCGCCCAAGACGCCAGAAGGCGCAACCAAGCTGCGTGCCGTGCGGCAGCAGCTCTATGCGCAGGCCCCCGAGTTCTGTTCGGTGACCTACGGCGCGGGCGGCTCGACGCACGACGGTACCTTCGGCACCGTCCGCGAGATCCTGGAGGAAGGTGTCGCCGCCGCCAGCCACTTCTCGTGCATCGGCGCGACAAGGGCGACCGTGCGCGAGCAACTCGCCGAACTGAAGGCGATGGGCGTCGACCGTCTCGTCGCGTTGCGGGGCGACTTGCCCAGCGGCTATGGCATTGGTGGCGAATTCCTCTACGCGAGCGATCTCGTCGCCTTCATCCGAGAAGAGACCGGACGCGATTTCCATATCGAGGTGGCCTGCTATCCCGAAGTGCATCCGCAAGCCCGATCGCCCGAGGCCGACCTGCAGGCTTTCGCGGCCAAGGTGCATGCCGGTGCCGATTCGGCCATCACGCAGTATTTCTTCAGCCCGGAGGCCTACTTCCGCTTCGTCGACGAGGCGCGCGCCATAGGCCTCGGCACGCCAATCGTGCCGGGCATCATGCCGATCACCAGCTCGACGCAGCTGATGCGCTTCTCGGACGCCTGCGGCGCCGAAATCCCGCGCTGGATTCGCCTGCGGCTGCAGAGCTTTGGCGATGACACTGCGTCGATCAGGGCGTTCGGTCTCGATGTGGTCACCGACCTTTGCGAACGCCTGGGTGCCGGTGGTGCACCGGCGCTTCACTTCTACACGATGAACCAGTCGGTGGCTACGCTCGGCGTGCTGCAGCGGCTCGGCTGGGGTGCATGAGTTTGGGTAGGCGTGTCGCCGGCAGCTTGCCTGCGCTCGTCGCGGCGGTATGGCTGACAGCGTGTACCACGGCGCCCTCGACGGGAGATGACGACGGAATGGCTCAGATCAGGCTGCGCCCCCTGGTCAAGCAACTGGCCGTCCCGCCCGGCGCGCCGCCGCGCTCCCAAGTGCCCTCCGTGCGCTATGACCTCGCGGTCTCCGGCGCAGGCGAGGCGCCAGACGACGGCGTGCCGGGCGACGAGGGCCCGCGTGAGATCTTCGAGCGTGGCGGTGCTTCCTGGTACGGCATCCAGTTTCATCAACGCAAGACCGCAAGCGGCGAGCGTTTCGACATGACGGAATTCACTGCTGCCCACAAGACGCTGCCGTTCAATACGCGCGTGTGCGTTCGCAGCCTCGTGAACGGGCGGGAAGTACTGGTTCGCATCAACGACCGCGGCCCCTACACGTCGGGTCGCATCATCGACCTGAGCCGCGCCGCCGCCGAGTCGATCGGCCTCCTGGGGCTCGGGATCAAGCAGGTGGCACTGCATATCGTGGTCAAGGAGACGGACCGCTGCGGCGGTACGGTGGTCGGCGTGGCCGACGTGCCGGCGGCGCCGGCAGAGCCCGCACCCCAAGCCAAATCCGTGCGCAAGGTCGCACCCCGCACGCGGAAGTGACGTTGCCCTTATCCGCCGCTGTCCAGGGAAAAGGCAGCGTTGCGGTCTTGGCCGAGAAGGTCGGCCATTTGCGGCAGGGCGGCCGCCAGCAGCGGCTTGAGCGTGTAGGGCGGATTGATCAGGAACATGCCGCTGGCGGGCAGGCCGGGACGGTGCGTGGCACCTGTCGCATCGGTGGTGATCTTGCTGGACTTGACTGTCAGGGTGGCATGCAGCCACGGCTTGCCGGCTTTCGTGGCCATTGTCTTGAGGCGGCGCGGCAGGTCGTGCGCCTCGGGGCGCGGAATGATCGGGTACCACACGGCATAGGTGCCGGTCGCAAAACGCTTGAGCGCCTCGGCGACGAAATCCAGCACGCGGCCGTAGTCGCTCTTGATCTCGTAGCTCGGGTCGCACAGCACCAGGGCACGGCGTGACGGCGGCGGCAGGAACTTGGTGGCGCTGCCGAAGCCGTCGTCGCGCAGTACGCTGATCTGGCGCCCGGCTTCGAGTTGCGCGATGTTCGCGTCGAGCGTGCGCGCATCGGTCGGGTGCAGCTCGAACAGCTTGAGCTTGTCGTGATCGCGCAGCAGGTGGTGAGTGATGAAGGGCGAACCCGGATAGATTCGCGCGCCGCCCTTCGGATTGAAGTCGCGGATCACCTCGAGGTAGCGCGAGAGGGCGTCGGAAAGAGGCGCGGGTGGCTTTTCGGCCGTCTTTTTTGCCGATCCCTTGGCGGGGCTGGCCGCTTCGCCCGCGGCGGGCTTGGGATCGGAAAGCAGGCGCAGCACCCCATCTGCCGCCTCGCCGCTGGTGCCGGCGTAGTCGCCGTCGAGCCGGTAGAGACCGGCACCTGCGTGGGTGTCGACCACCGTCAGGGCGGCGTCTTTTTCGAGCAGGTGCTCGAGCGTGGCAATCAGCACCGTGTGCTTGAGCACGTCGGCGTGGTTGCCGGCGTGGAAGGCGTGGCGGTAGCTGAACATGACCCCGATGGTAACCGCCGGCCCCCGGAAACGGAGCCGAATTGCCTCTTGAGGACGATTCTTCGTATAATCGAGGGCTTCGCAGCGCTTTTGTGGCCCCGCGGCGAAGGAATGAAACCCACCTAAGAGATTCCCGCCAGAAATGGCACAGAGGAAAGCCGACCGTGGAAAAGGGCCCGCCAAACCCTCTTTCAAGAGAAAACTCATGACCAAAACGTTCAGCGCCAAGCCCGCTGACGTGACGCACGAGTGGTTTGTGATTGACGCGACCGACAAGGTCCTCGGACGAGTAGCCAGCGAAGTTGCTCTCCGTTTGCGCGGCAAACACAAGGCCATTTACACGCCTCACGTCGATACCGGTGACTTCATCGTCATCATCAACGCAGCCCAGCTGCGTGTCACCGGCGCCAAGCCGCTTGACAAGGTGTACTACCGTCACTCGGGCTACCCGGGCGGCATCACGGCCACCAACTTCCGCGACATGCAAGCCAAGCATCCGGGCCGCGCCCTGGAAAAGGCCGTCAAGGGCATGCTGCCCAAGGGTCCGCTCGGCTACGCGATGATCAAGAAACTCAAGGTGTACGGTGGCGCAGAGCACCCGCATACCGCCCAACAGCCCAAAGTGCTGGAACTGTAAGGAGCCTTGAGAATGATTGGTGAATGGAACAATGGCACCGGCCGTCGCAAATCGAGCGTCGCCCGCGTGTTTCTGAAAAAAGGCACCGGCAAGATCACGGTCAACGGCAAGGACATCCAGGAGTTCTTTGGCCGCGAAACCTCGATCATGATTGCCAAGCAACCGCTTTTCTTGACCAACAACGTCGAAACCTTCGACATCATGGTCAATGTGGCTGGTGGCGGTGAATCGGGCCAGGCAGGCGCGACGCGCCACGGCATCACCCGCGCCTTGATCGACTACGACGCGACGCTCAAGCCGGTGTTGAGCCAGGCCGGCTTCGTGACGCGCGACGCGCGTGAAGTCGAGCGTAAGAAGGTCGGTCTGCACTCCGCACGCCGCCGCAAGCAGTTCTCCAAGCGCTGATCGCCCTTTGGGCTTATCGCTTGCACTGTCAAAGAACCGCCTTCGGGCGGTTTTTTGTTGTTTGAAGTAGCATTGATCGATCGGCCGCACGTTCGGCCCCACAGGAGTCCCCTTCATGAGCGCCGTTGCAGAAAACATCCAGACCCAGATGCCTGAGCCCATCGTCTTCACGGACAGCGCGGCAGCCAAGGTTGCCGACCTGATCGCCGAAGAAGGCAATCCCGATCTCAAGCTGCGCGTATTCGTGCAGGGTGGCGGTTGCTCTGGCTTCCAGTACGGTTTCACGTTCGACGAAATCACGAACGAAGATGACACCACCATGACCAAGAATGGCGTGTCCTTGCTGATCGACGCCATGAGCTACCAGTACCTGGTCGGCGCCGAGATCGACTACAAGGAAGATCTGCAAGGCGCCCAGTTCGTCATCAAGAACCCCAACGCCACCAGCACCTGCGGCTGCGGATCGAGCTTCTCGGCCTGATGTGCTGAGTTCGTCCGCGTCCTTTCAAAAAGCCGCCTCCGGGCGGCTTTTTGCTGCCCGTCACCTTCCGAGTTCATGACTTCATCGAGTTCACCGCGCAAGAGCCTCCTGTGGCTGGTGGCCATCGGCTTCTTCATGCAGACGCTCGATGCGACGATCATCAACACGGCGCTGCCCGCCATGGCTGCCAGCCTGGGCGAGAGCCCGTTGCGCATGCAGTCGGTGGTGGTGGCCTATTCGCTCACCATGGCGATGCTGATTCCCGCGTCCGGCTGGATCGCGGATCGCTTCGGCACGAAGCGGATCTTCTTCGCTGCCATCGTGCTGTTCGTGCTCGGATCGGGACTGTGTGCCTTGTCACGGGGCATTGGGCAGCTGGTCGCGGCGCGTGTCGTCCAGGGGATGGGCGGCGCGCTCCTGCTGCCCGTCGGGCGCCTCGCATTGCTTCGCACGGTGCCGCGGGCCGAGTTCCTGGCGGCCATGAGCTTCGTCGCGATCCCCGGGCTGATCGGGCCGCTGCTGGGTCCGACGCTGGGCGGGTGGCTGGTGCAGTACGCGTCGTGGCACTGGATCTTCCTGACCAACGTGCCGGTGGGCCTGATCGGGTGCTTCGTCACCTTGCGCGTCATGCCGGACCTGCGCGCGGATCTACTGCATCGTTTCGACGCGGTCGGATATGCGTTGCTGGCCTTGGGCATGGTGTCGATTTCTCTCGCCATCGACGGTGTCTCCGGACTTGGATTGCGCCAGGTCGGCGTCCTCGTACTGCTGGTGTTCGGCTTCGCCAGCATCACGGCCTATTGGCTTCATGCGGTGCGTCGCCCCTATCCGCTGTTCGAGCCCGCTCTTTTCGGCATCCCGACGCTGAGCATCGGCCTGCTGGGCAATCTGTTCTCGCGCCTTGGCAGCGGCTGCATGCCTTTCCTGATCCCGTTGTTGCTCCAGGTCTCGATGAGCTACTCGCCGCTGAAGGCGGGGCTCATGATGCTGCCGATCGCGCTGGCCGGCATGGCGATGAAGCGCTTCGCCACGCCGCTGATCACGCGGTACGGCTACCGGCGGGTGCTGGTCGTCAACACCGCGCTGGTGGGACTGACGATGGCAAGCTTCGGCTTGACCACGCCCTCCCAGCCGGTGGCGCTGCACATCGTCCAGTTGCTGGTTTTCGGCGCAGTCAATTCGCTGCAGTTCACGGCCATGAACACGATCACGCTGAAGGATCTGGACGGCAGCATGGCGAGTGCCGGAAACAGCCTTCTGTCGATGGTGCAGATGCTCGCCATGAGCCTGGGAGTGGCTGCTGCGAGCGCGGTTCTCGCGGGCTACACGGGGATCTTCGGCAGCGAGACGCCGCTGGAAACGCTGCACGCGTTCGAGGCGACCTTCGCGAGCATGGGGTTGATCACGCTGGCCTCGGCGCTGATCTTCTGGCACCTGCCGCCGGAGGCGCGCGCGGTCCAGCCGGCGCAGCCGGAAGTGTCGGGTCAGGGGTGACGCGGATCGGCGTTGGCGCCGAACGAGCGGGAGCAATCAGGCGGGATAGAGGGCGCCGAGAACGCGCGCACCGCGCGCGCCGGTCACGCTGGCGAGGTTGCCTGCCTGGCCGAGCATGGTGCTGCGCGCCAGCCATGCAAATGCAGCGGCCTCGACCTCCTGCGGCGGCAAGCCGCGTTCGGCGGAGGAGAGCACTTCGAGGGACGGTAGCAATGCGCGCAGGCGCGACAGGAGATGGAGGTTGAGTGCGCCGCCGCCACACACGATCAGCAACTGGCTGTCGGGCCCGTGGCGGGTCAGATGGGTCGCACAGACCTGGGCAGTCAGTTCAGTCAGGGTGGCCTGCACATCGGCGGGCTTGGCGTCCGTCGTGCCCATGTGCGAAGCCAGCCAGTTTGGGTTGAACAAGTCGCGACCGGTGCTCTTGGGCGGCGCCTTCGCGAAATACGCATCGCCGAGAAGCCGCGACAGCAGTTCCGGCAGAACCTGACCGCTGGCCGCCCATTGGCCGGCCGCGTCGAAGGGCTGGCCGATGTGCGTCTGGCACCAGTGGTCGATCAGCGCGTTACCGGGACCGCAATCGAAGCCCAGCACCGTGCCGCTGCCGGCCGGCAGCAAGCTGAGATTGGAAATGCCGCCGATGTTCAGCACTGCCACAGCCCGGTCGTCCCGTGCGAACAGCGCCCGGTGGAAGCCGGGTACCAGGGGCGCACCCTGGCCACCCGCTGCGAGATCGCGACTGCGGAAGTCCGCCACCACGGGAATGCCGGTCAGCTCGGCGAGCAGGGAAGGGTTGTTGATCTGCAGCGTGTATCCGACGTCGTCGAATTCACCAGGGCGGTGGCGCACCGTCTGTCCGTGCGCGCCGATCGCGGTCACGGTATCGCCCGAGATGCCGGCATCGGCCAGCAACTGCTGCGCCACGCGCGCATAGACCCGGGCTAGGCCGTTGCCAGCCAAGGCGGCGCGGTGCAATTCGTTGTCGCCGCCGGGCGAATTGAGCGCCATCAACTCGGCGCGCAGGCTCACTGAAAACGGCGCTGCCGCAAAGCCCTGAACCGCGATGCGTCCGTCCGAGAAATCGGCGAGCACTCCGTCGACGCCGTCCAGCGAGGTGCCCGACATGAGGCCGATGAAGAGTTCAGCCATGGTTCGGGGAGTCGTGTGGTGGTCACCCGGGCGGCCAGGGCCCGTTGCTCAATCCGCGCTGGCTTGTACCACCGAGAACGCGGCCGAAAGCTCGGTGCGGGTCGCGAGGGCAAGGCGTTCGAACGCAGGGCGTGCCGCCGCGGTGATCGGGACACCACCTTCCTGCTGAGCGATGGTCGAGGGATCGTGGTATTCGCCGTTCACCCGGAATTCGAAGTGAAGGTGGGGGCCGGTGGCCCAGCCGGAAGAACCGACGGCGCCCAGGGTCTGGCTTTGGCTGATGCTCTGGCCGGTCTTGACGTCGATGCGGCTCAGGTGCGCGTAGGCCGTTTCCTGGTTGTTGCGATGCTTGACGATCACGATGTTGCCGTAGCCGCTTTGCGTGCCGGCAAACTCGACGGTGCCATCGCCAACGGCGCGGACGGGCGTGCCGGTGGGGGCTGCGAAGTCGATGCCGTGGTGCTGGCGCCAGCTGTTGAGGATCGGATGCAGGCGCATGGCAAAACCGCTCGATACCCGCGTGAATTCGACGGGCGAACTCAGGTACGCGCGGCGAAGGCTGTCACCGTTGGGGCGGTAGTAACCACCTTTCTGGCCGGGCTCCTGGAACCACAGCGCCTGGTGCAGCTTGCCGTTGCTCTCGAACTCGGCCGAGAGCACGCGGCCGCTGCGCAGCGACTGGCCGTCCGCGTCGAAGGTTTCGTAGACGACGGCAAAGCGGTCGCCCTTGCGCAGCGAGCGGAAGTCCACGTCGCCGGAGAAGACGTCCGCCAGCTGGCTGGCCACGGAATCGGGAATGCCTGCGTCATCCGTTGCCGCAAAAAGCGAGGTGCGGACGACACCGCTGGCGAGGCGGCTGCCGGGCGTTAGCGCGTCGGATTCGGTGCGGGCGGTGAAGCTGTCGCCCTTTTTCTCGACCACGAGGCGCTTGAAGCCGCCGTCGCCGTCGGGAATCCAGCGCGCGCTGAGCTTTTGCAGGGTGTTTTCCTGCGTGGCTTCCGCGGTGACCGTGCGGCCGGGGCGGCTGAGCAGGGCGGCGCGCGCTTCGGGATTTGCCCGGACGAAACCAGCGGCTGCCGGATCGGCAATGCCCAGACGCCGCAACAGCGCCTCGGCGGTGTCGCTCGAACGGGTGGTTTCGTTGCGGAACAGCGTGAAGCTGTGGGTGTCGAGCGCTTCGACCTGTTCGGCGAACGAGAGCGGCTTGACCGCTTCGAACACTTGCCTGACGGGGAGGTCGGCCGCATCGGGGCCGAGCGAGGCGACTGCAAAGGCACCGCCACCTGCGGACAACAGCACGGCAGCGATCGCGGCCGTGATCTGCTTCGGGTATGTCCGAAATGTGTGGGCCACGCGCGAAGCAATCAGCTCCTCGGCGGCCAGAATGCCGTTGATCAAACTTAGAAATTCCAACTCAGGTTCTGCAGATCCGTGCTGCGAAGGCCGTGTCGAACGGTCGGCAGGACGGTGCGGGCACACAGCGCCGCTTAGAATCCGGCGCTTGAAAAGTCCGGCTGAGTATAGCTTCGGCCATACAAAATTCAGCCAAAAAGCCCAATGAACCCCGGTTTTGTTACATCCGCAAGTCTGTCCGAAGGTGTAGGACGAGCCCTCGAAATTTCACTCCGTGGAACCGACGAGTTGCTCCCACAGGATGAATGGGTGCGCAAGCTCCAACGATCCGAAGCGACGGGAACCCCCCTGCGCATCAAGCTGGGTCTGGATCCGACCGCGCCGGACATCCATGTCGGGCACACGGTGGTGCTCAACAAGATGCGCCAGTTGCAGGATCTCGGGCACACCGTGATCTTCCTGATCGGCGACTTCACCACCACGATCGGTGACCCGTCGGGCCGCAACAGCACCCGGCCACCTTTGACGCGCGAGCAAATAGAGGCAAACGCCCAAACGTACTACCGCCAAGCCAGCCTGGTCCTCGACCCTTCGAAAACCGAGATTCGTTACAACTCCGAATGGAGCGACCCGCTGGGGGCCCGCGGGATGATCCAGCTGGCGGCCAAGTACACCGTGGCGCGGATGATGGAGCGCGATGACTTCAGCAAGCGCTTCAAGGCGGGCCAGTCGATCTCGGTCCACGAGTTCCTGTATCCGCTGATGCAGGGCTACGATTCGGTCGCGCTCAAGTCCGACCTCGAACTCGGCGGCACCGACCAGAAGTTCAACCTGCTCGTCGGTCGCCATCTTCAGCAGGAATACGGTCAGGAGCCGCAGTGCATACTCACTATGCCGCTCCTGGAAGGTCTCGACGGCGTCGAGAAGATGTCGAAGAGCAAGAACAACTACATCGGCATCAGCGAGGGCGCGAACACCATGTTCGCCAAGGTGCTGTCCATCTCCGACACGCTGATGTGGCGGTGGTACACCCTCCTGAGCTTCAAGTCCCTCGCCGAGATCGCAGTCCTCAAGGCCGAGATCGACGCTGGCCGCAACCCGAAGGACGCCAAAGTTGCCTTGGCCAAGGAAATCACCGCCCGCTTCCACAGCCCCGCTGCAGCCGAAGCCGCCGAGCAGGACTTCATCAACCGCAGCAAGGGAGGCGTGCCCGACGAAATCCCGGAAGTCGCCTTGTCAGGTGCCCCTCTCGGCATCGCCCAACTGCTCAAACAAGCCGGCCTAGCCCCTTCGACCTCCGAAGGCAACCGCCTCATCGACGGGGGCGGCGTCCGCGTCGATTCCACGGTGATCAGCGACAAGGCCCTCAAGCTCCCCGCGGGCAACTACGTCGTTCAGGTCGGCAAGCGCAAATTCGCTCGAATCACGCTGACCTGACCGAACGCCGGCCGGCGAAGCCCGGCCCGTTCGCGGAACACCGCGGATCCCGCTCCGCCGGTCCGCCGGTGCTGCCCCCGGTCAGGGGGTAGGCGAAGCGACACGAAGTGCGCGCAGCCTGGGGGCGAGCAACAGTCACCTGACTTCGATGGTCACCCGTCGATTCCTCGGCTCATTGACCTCATCGGCCGTCGGGATGGCCAAGTCGCGTTCGCCGCGACCGACTGCTTCGACGCGTGCCGCCGGAAAGCCGCGCGCCACGAAGAGTTGCCGAACAAGCAACGCCCGGCTGCGCGAGAGTTCGTCGTTGCGATTGACGACGCCGACGGTGTCCGTATGCCCGGTGACCACGATCTCGCCACCGCTGCGCGCCAGCGCCGCGGCCAGGGCCTCGCTCATCACGGCCAGCGACGCCGGTGTGAGGACGGTGCCTCCCGCCTCGAAATACAGCGTGAATCGTTGCGCCGGGGGTGGCATCAGATCAAACAGTGCCTTGTTGTCGGCCTTCACGCGTTCGGGGTCGGCCTTGTCGACGACGGGCGCGCCCCGTTTCCCCACTGCGGCAGTCGCGCGCTCGAACGGTTCCGAAAGCGTCTCTACGCCGTCTTCGGTGCTCACGATCACAGCCGACGGCTTGCCGTCGGCCTGGGGCAGCAGCACGACACGCGTCCCGGGGGTGGAGCATGCCGAGAGCAGCGCGAGCGAGAACAGGGCGGACAGAAGCGAGAAACGACGAAGCATCACGGCTGACCGTCCACCTGCACGATGAAATCAGTGCCTCGAATGCCGATCACTGCGGTCTGCGTCTCGACCCGCACGGCGTCGGGATGGGTCTTGCCGATGAGGCCGGTGATCATGCGCATTGATCCGCGTAGCAGCGATACCAGCATGCCGCCATCCTGCGTGGTCGAATCGAAATGGAATTGCTTGAGGTCCAGCCTCGAAGATGGACCCACGACCAGCGAAGTGCCGTCGCGAAGCACCATGCTCGCGCCGGAGTCGGCGCCGGTCACGATGCGGTCGATGGGCTCGACCGCATCGCCGGGCGTCGCGCCGCGCGAGGCACCGTCGGCGCTCAGCAGTTGAACGTCGCCGCGCACGGACTTCAGGGTGCCAGCCCGAATTTCGCTGGCCGCGGGCGACGGCGCGCCGCCCGGTGCGGTCTGGGCCCACGCACACGTGTTGGCGGCAAGGAGGAAGCCGCTCAGGGTGATGGCAATGCGCTTTTTCACGAATGCTTCTGGAGAGTCCTGGAATGTCAGGCAATAGTACGCGAGAGGTGTTTCGCTGATCGAGCCACGATAATTCGCCACGATTGTTCAGCCTTCCTTGCAGTCATTTCTCTCTTCGACCTTGATTTGAATCTCGCCGCACTGAGCCCCAGGCAGTTGCTCCGCGTCTCGATCGCAGTCGCGATCATCACCATTGTGCTCAAGGGCGCGGCCGGGTATATCACCAATTCCATGGGTCTGATCTCGGACGCCATGGAATCGTTCGTGAACCTCGCGAGCGCGACCTTCGCATTGGCGATGGTCACGGTCGCCGCGAGGCCGGCCGATGAAGACCATCCTTACGGCCATCACAAGGCCGAATACTTCTCTTCGGGTTTCGAGGGGATCCTCATCATCGGCGCGGCCATTGCCATCTTGTGGGTGGCCGTCGCGCGGCTGTTGTCGCCACAGCCGCTCGAGCAGCTCGGGTGGGGCCTGGCCCTGTCCATCCTCAGTTCGGGCTTCAACGGTGCGCTCGCCTTCGTGCTGTTTCGCGCCGCTCGCGTCCATCGTTCCATCGCGCTGGAGGCGGATGCGCGTCATCTGCTGACCGACGTCTGGACGTCCGCCGCAGTCGTGATCGGCATCGTGGCGGCCGGGTTGACCGGCTGGCTCTGGCTCGACCCGCTGCTTGCCATCGGCGTGGCGCTGAACATCGTGCGCGAAGGCGTGAAGCTGGTCTGGCGTTCGTCGCAGGGCCTGATGGACGAAGCGCTCGATCCCGAATCCCTCGCAGTGCTGGATACGACGCTGAAGCGCTTCGCGGCGAGCGTGCCCGAAGGCGCGGAGCTGCGTTTCGACGACATCGTCACGCGCCGTGCCGGCCAGCGTCGCTTTGCCGATCTGCACATGCATGCGCCAGGCACATGGTCGCTCGAGCGTGCAGCTGGCTTGCGCGATGCGCTCGAGCAGGCGCTGATGGATGCGGTGCCCGGCCTGCGCGTGACCATCCAGTTGCTGCCGCTGAGCATGGAAGCACGCGCGACGCAGAAGGAATACATGGCATGAAGGCATTGCTTCAGCGCGTGACCAATGCAAGGGTCGATATCGCGGGTCGCACTGTCGGCGCGATCGATGCGGGGCTGCTGGTGCTGCTGTGTGCCGAGCGCGGCGACACCGACGCGCTGGCCGATCGCATGCTCGCGAAGATCCTGAAGTTGCGGGTCTTCTCGGACGAGGGCGGCAAGATGAACCGCAGCGTCCAGGACAACGGCGGCGGCCTCCTGGTGGTGAGCCAGTTCACGCTCGCGGCTGACGTGAGCGGCGGCAACCGCCCTAGCTTCACACAGGCTGCGCCGCCCGATGAAGGCCGGCGGCTCTACGAATACTTCGTGGCGCAGGCGCGTGCCGCGCATCCCGTGGTGGCGACCGGCGAATTCGCGGCCGACATGCAGGTGCATCTCGTGAACGATGGACCGGTGACCATTCCGTTGCAGATGGCGGCCTGAGGTCCGGCGACTTCAGTAGGGGTTGCGGATGCCGAGCCCCGCGAGGATCTCGATCTCGCGCGCCTCCATGGCTTCAGCGTCTTCCTCGCCGGTCTCGTGGTCCCAGCCCTGCGCGTGGAGGGTGCCGTGGACCAGCAGGTGGGCATAGTGAGCGGCCAGCGTCTTGCGCTGCTCCTTCGCTTCCTTCGCGACCACGGGCGCGCAAAGCACCAGGTCCGCCATCACGACCGGCGCCTGCGCGTAGTCGAAGGTCAGCACGTTGGTTGCGTAGTCCTTGCCGCGGAATTCGCGGTTGAGTTGCTGACCTTCTTCTGCATCGACGACGCGCACGGTGAGTTCGCCGTCCGCATCCAGCGCATGACGGATCCAGCGCACGACGCTATGACGGGGGAGTGCCGCCCGATGGCGCTCCACCCCCTTGAAGCGCGCGAACTGCAGGGACAGAGACAGTGCAGCCAGCGCCATGTCAGCGTGCCGCGCCGCGCTTGCGCGCATTGTCGTAGGCGTCGACGATGCGGGCTACCAGCGGATGCCGAACGACGTCGGCGCTCGTGAAGTGCGTGATCGCGATGCCGTTCACGCGCTTGAGCACCCGCTCCGCGTCGATGAGCCCGCTCAATTGCGCCTTCGGCAGGTCGATCTGGCTCACGTCGCCGGTGACCACCGCCTTGGCGCCGAAGCCGATGCGCGTGAGGAACATCTTCATTTGCTCCGGCGTGGTGTTCTGAGCCTCGTCCAGGATCACGAAGGCATTGTTGAGCGTGCGGCCGCGCATGAAGGCCAACGGCGCGATCTCCAGCGCATTGCGCTCGAAGGCCTTCTGCACGCGGTCGAAGCCCATCAGGTCGTAGAGCGCGTCGTACAGGGGCCGCAGATAGGGGTCGACCTTCTGCGTCAAGTCGCCGGGCAGGAAGCCGAGGCGTTCCCCGGCTTCCACCGCGGGCCGGGTCAGCACGATGCGCTGCACGGCGCTGCGTTCGAGGGCGTCGACCGCACACGCCACGGCGAGATAGGTCTTGCCCGTGCCGGCGGGGCCGATGCCGAGCGTGATGTCGTGGTTCGCGATGTTGTGCAGGTACACGCTCTGATTGGGCGTGCGTGCGCGCAGGTCGGCGCGCCGCGTTGCCAGCATGACGGCGCCATCTTCGGCCTCCGTCATCGCTCCGTCGCCCGCAAGGGTCAGTTGGACGACCGCAGCATCGATCGGCCGTTGGGCGATCTCATAGAGCGCCTGCAGGACTTCCATCGCGCGCTGCGCGTTGACCTTGGGCCCGTCGATCTTGAACTGCTCGTGACGGTGCGCGATCTTGACGTTGAGTGCTTCCTCGATGCGCCGCAGGTTCGCGTCGAGCGGGCCGCAGAGGTGTCCCAGGCGCGTGTTGTTGGGCGGGGCGAAGGTGTGTCGCAGAATCACGCGGATTTCATTTTCAAAAGCGAGAAGGGCACCCATGATAGGCAAACTCACCGGCATCCTGGCCGAACGCAATCCGCCGCAGGTGGTGGTGGACTGCAACGGCGTCGGCTACGAGGTCGATGTGCCCATGAGCACTTTCTACAACCTGCCGGGCGCCGGGGAGCGGGTTTCGCTGCTCACGCACTTCGTGGTGCGCGAGGACGCGCAGATTCTCTATGGCTTCGGCACTGCCGCCGAACGCGTGGCCTTTCGCCAACTGATCAAGATTTCCGGCGTCGGGCCGCGCACGGCGCTGGGCGTGCTCAGCGGCATGAGCGTGGACGAACTCGCGCAGGCCATCACGCTGCAGGAGGCCGGGCGCCTCGTGAAGATTCCCGGCATCGGCAAGAAGACGGCCGAGCGGCTGCTGCTTGAACTCAAGGGCAAGCTCGGTGCGGAAATCGCGCTGCCTGCACACGCGGCGAGCGACGCGCAGGCCGACATCCTTCAGGCGCTGGTCGCGCTCGGCTACAGCGACAAGGAAGCCGCCGCGGCGCTCAAGGCATTGCCGAAGGACATCGCGGTGGGCGAGGGGATCAAGCTGGCGCTGCGGGCGCTGGCCAAGTAGGCGGCTCAGCGCCAGTCCTGCATCGCGAGCGCCATCGCGAACAGGACGGTCTGCACGACCACGACGATGCCGTGCCGCTGCATCAGCTTGCGAGCCTCCAGCACGCGATCGGCCAGTGGGCGCGATCCGTCGGAACTGCGGCGCAGGCCGAGTTTTTCCAGGCTGTTGTCCAGGGCGGACGGCGAGGCGATCGCACCTTGCACGAGCCCTTCGAACAACGAAGCGACGAGCGCAAGGCGAAGTGTCAGATAGCGTTCGGGCAGTCCGATCAGCCCGACCATCGCGTAGATGAACCAGGCCGACGAAGGCAGCGATCGCCCCGTGAGAGCCAGCACCAGCGCGGCGATGAAGGCGAGCGCGAGCCCCCAAAGCGCCAGCGCGCCGCTGGCACGCAGCAGGCCGGCAGTGGTGGCGCACAGCGCGCGATCGTTGTCATTCATGAGGTGATTTGACCCCTTCCCGGTGGCGCATTCTGCCGCAGGGCCGGCGCCAACAGGCTCTAAACTGCGCGCTCAGCCCATTGCCCCATGACCATCCAGACCGACGATTTCGCCCCGGCCCCGCAACGCGTGGTGTCCGCCGCGCCCGCCTCGCCCAACGAAGAAGCCATCGAGCGCGCGTTGCGGCCCAAGCTGCTCGACGAGTACGTCGGCCAGGCCAAGGTGCGCGAGCAACTCGAGATCTTCATCGGCGCGGCGCGCCATCGCGCAGAGGCGCTCGACCATGTGCTGCTGTTCGGCCCGCCGGGCCTGGGCAAGACCACGCTCTCGCACATCATCGCGGCCGAACTCGGTGTGAACCTGCGCCAGACTTCCGGCCCGGTGCTGGAGAAGCCCAAGGACCTCGCGGCGCTGCTCACCAACCTCGAGCGCAACGACGTGCTCTTCATCGACGAGATCCACCGCCTTTCGCCCGTGGTCGAGGAAATCCTCTATCCAGCGCTGGAGGACTACCAGATCGACATCATGATCGGCGAGGGTCCGGCAGCGCGCAGCATCAAGCTCGACCTGCAGCCCTTCACGCTGGTCGGCGCGACCACGCGGGCGGGCATGCTGACGAATCCATTGCGCGACCGCTTCGGCATCGTTGCGCGGCTGGAGTTCTACACGGCCGAGGAACTGGCGCGCATCGTGCGCCGCAGCGCCGGTCTCCTGGCCGTGCCGATGGACGACGAAGGTGGCCTGGAGATCGCGCGCCGTTCGCGCGGCACCCCCCGCATCGCCAATCGGCTGCTGCGCCGCGTGCGTGACTACGCGCAGGTCAAAGGCAATGGCCGCATCACGGTCGACGTGGCGCACAAGGCGCTGGCGATGCTCGACGTCGATCCCCAAGGCTTCGACCTGATGGACCGCAAATTGCTCGAAGCAGTCATCCATCGTTTCGACGGCGGGCCGGTCGGGCTGGACAACATCGCCGCCAGCATCGGCGAGGAATCCGGCACGATCGAAGACGTGATCGAGCCCTACCTCATCCAGCAGGGCTACCTGCAGCGCACGCCGCGCGGCCGAATCGCGACGCTCGCTGCGTATCGGCATCTGGGCGTTGCGGCGCCGCAGCGTGACGGGGACATGTTCGGCTGATGCGGCCTGCTCAGATCGATCGTGAACGCACGTTCGCGGCGATGAGCCACTGCGCGGCGTAGTAGCTGGCCAGCACCCACAACGAAGCCACCGGCAACGGCGAGACGAAGCGATTGGTCGCCAGCAAGGCGTCGCTCAGCATGAAGAGGCACGCCCCTACGGCGACCCGCCGAGCCGATGCATCGCTGAAAACCGCCGCACGCCCGAGCGCCTGGGCTGCCATGCAGGCAATCACCACGACATAGATGCCCACGGGCACCCGCAGGCCGGAGGGCAAGCCGCCCCACCACAGGAAGGCGTACATCGGCACGCCGATGGCCAGCGTGGCGGCGAGCGCGCGCCGCAGTGGAAACAGGCCGACTCCTGAGACAAAGAGTGCGATATACGCCACGTGCGCCAGCAGAAAGCAGACGAGCCCCGGCACGAAGAATTGCGGCCACATCAGAAGAACGTCACCGGCCAGCGAAGCCACGAGACCGGCCGTCAGCAGGAGGGCGAAGCGGCCCGGCATGTTCGTTGAGCGGGCGCGCACCAGCGCAAAGGCGATGAGGATCACCAGCGCGAGCGGCTTGAAGACGAAATGGAGGCCGGCGATGCCCAGGGCGCCGCTGGCGGTGGCCAACGCCGCTGCATCGATGAAGAGGACTTCGATCACCGACAGGCGGCCCTGCAGCACCGCTCCGGTCGCCCACAGGCCGGCCGTCAGCGCGACGAGCCACACCAGCGAGGAGGTGAAGGGCAGCGTGTCGGAATACCAGAGGAAGGCGGTGGCGCCGCCCAGCAGCGCGACGAACTGCATTGCCGCAAAGACCTGCGCGCCGCGCGAAGCCCGCGGTTCGTAGCGACGCACCTGGCTGATGTCGAATGGCGGCTTCGGATCCGCCGCCGCCACGTCCGCCGGCCGCCAGCCCGGCGGCTTGACCCAGATGCGCAGCTTGTCGCTCCAGCGCCGGGTGCGCCACGTGTCGCGCGCGAGCGACCAATAGACCTCGGCATTGGCCCAGACCGGATCCCAACTCTGCAACGGACTGCGCGTGCCGTAGACGCAGGGCTCGTCTTCTTCCTTGAAGCTGCCGAAGAGGCGGTCCCACACGATCAGCACGCCGCCGTAGTTGCGGTCGATGTAGCGGTCGTTCACGGCGTGGTGCACACGGTGATTCGATGGCGAGCAGAACCAGCGATCGAACCAGCCCAGCTTGCCGACCTGCTCGGTGTGCACCCAGAACTGGTAGAGCAGATCGATCAGCGCGACCGCGCCGAAGACCAGCGGCGGCACACCCGCCAGCGCCATCGGCAGATAGAAGATCCAGCCGAGCAGCACGCCGCTGGAGGTCTGGCGCAGCGCGGTGGACAGGTTGTAGTGCTGGCTCTGGTGATGCACCACGTGCGCGGCCCACAGCACCGCGCTTTCGTGACCGAAACGATGCAGCCAGTAATAGCAGAAGTCGTAGAAAACGAGTGCCAGCACCCAGCCGTACCACTGCATCCAGAATTCATCGTTCCGAAACAGGGCAAAGGCCGACCAGATCGCCGTGTAGATGCCGATGCGCAAGAGCCCGGTGATCGCCGCGCTGATCTGGCTCAACATGCCCAGGCCGATGCTGTTGAGTGTGTCGGGCAGGCGGTAGGTGTCCTGGCCGGTCCCGCGACGGGCGCGCAGGCGTCCCACGAAGAATTCGATTCCGATCAGCAGAAAGAAGACGGGGGTCGCGAGAACGATGATTTGGCCGGGTCGCATGCGTCGGATTTTCCGGTGCACGCGGCGCGACTTCGTCGCCGGCTTGTCATGGTTTGCCCGAAGAGACCCGCCGTTGTCATCGACAAGTCACGCCTGTGCCATAGCCGCGTCACGGGTGGAAGCGATCGTGTCCGTCCATGCAACGCGACGACGCCTTTCTTCGCGCATGGCGCGATTCCGCCCCCCAGCTTCCCGAGCCGGAAGACGGGGATGCCCTGTATCCCCCGCAGAAATACCGCACGCTCTGGATCTCCGACCTGCACCTGGGCACGCCCGGCTGCCAGGCACGGGCGCTGCTCGACTTCCTGAAGCACACCGACTGCGAGACGCTGTTCCTCGTCGGCGACATCATCGACGGCTGGCAACTGCGACGTCACTGGTACTGGCCGCAGGCACACAACGACGTGATCCAGAAGCTGCTGCGCAAGGCGCGCAAGGGCACCCGCGTGATCTTCATTCCGGGCAATCACGACGAGTTCGCGCGCAAATACCTGCACCACAACTTCGGCGGCATCGACGTCGCGGAGGAATGGATCCACGAAACCGCAGACGGTCGCAAGCTCTGGGTGATGCACGGCGACCTGTTCGACGGCGTCATCCAGTGCGCGAAATGGCTGGCGCATGTCGGCGACTCGCTCTATGAATTCACGCTCAAGCTGAACCGGCATCTCAACTCCCTGCGTGCGCGGATCGGGCTGCCGTACTGGTCGCTGTCGAAGTACCTGAAGCTGAAGGTCAAGCGCGCGGTCAATTACGTGGGCGACTTCGAGAACGCGGTGGCGCGCGAAGCCCGCAGGCGGGGCGTGCACGGCGTTGTGTGCGGCCACATTCACCACGCGGAGTTGCGCGACATCGACGGCATCCTCTACGCCAACGACGGCGATTGGGTCGAGAGCCTCACCGCACTGGCGGAGCATGCCGACGGCTCGCTGGAGATCCTGCACTGGGCAGAGCACATGCCCGTCGAGGCTCGCGCCGGGCGCGCGGCTCCGCGGCGCGAGCCGGCGCACGCATGACGCGCGCTGCGCTGCTTTCCCCGCGCCCCTCGGACCGGACCGTCGATCTCGTCTACTTCAACGCCGGCGGCGGCCATCGCGCCTCCGCACTGGCGCTCGAGGCGGCGATCCATCGTGCGGGTCTTCCGTGGGCGGTGCGGCTGGTCAACCTGCGCGAAGTGCTGGACCCGAAGGACAGCTTCCGCAAGTTGACGGGCATGGATCCGGAAGACGTCTACAACAAGCGCCTGGCGCGTGGCTGGACGCTCGGCCTGGCGCAGGAACTCAAGCTCCTGCAGGGAATGATCCGCTGGGGGCATTCGACGTTGTTGCGGCAATTGCAGCAACATTGGCTCGCGACCGAGCCCGACATGGTCGTGTCGCTGATCCCCAATTTCAACCGCGCGTTGTGCGAAGCACTGGCTTCGACATTGCCCGGCGTTCCCTTCGTGACAGTGCTGACCGACCTGGCGGATCACCCGCCGAACTTCTGGATCGAGAAAGGCCTGGACCAGCACTTCGTCTGCGGGAGCCCCAGGGCCGTGCAGCAGGCGCGCGAGGCCGGCTATTCGGACGATCGCATCCATGCGAGTTCCGGCATGCTCATCCGCTCCGCATTCCATGACGCGAAGCCGATCGACCGTGCCGCAGCGCGAATTTCGACGGGCCTCGACCCCGATCGCCCGACCGGCATCGTGCTGTTCGGCGGGCAGGGCTCCAAGGCCATGCTCGGCATCGCGAAGCGTCTGCCCGACACGCAACTCATCCTCGCTTGCGGCCACAACGCCAAGCTGGCTCACGTCCTGCGCGCGCTGCCGTCGCGAGCGCCGAGGCTGGTGCTGGAGTTCACGCCCGACATCGCCCGCTACATGCAACTGGCCGATTTCTTCATCGGCAAGCCCGGACCCGGCAGCCTCAGCGAGGCCGTGCAGATGCGCTTGCCAGTGATCGTCGTTCGCAATCGCTGGACCCTGCCGCAAGAGCGCTACAACGCCCAATGGGTGCGCGAACAGGGTGTGGGGCTGGTCTGCGCAAGCTTTGCGAAGGTCGCGAAGGCGGTCGACGAACTGACCTTGCACCTGGAGCGCTATCGGGCCGCGACGCGCGGAATTCGCAACGAGGCGATCGTGGAACTGCCTCGCATTCTTCAGAGCATCCTCGAAGGTAGAACTTTAGAGTTACAATTCGGTTGCACTCGCGCATCCGGACGCCCCGCAGGCTCGTGGGAAAGCGGGACAACCGAGGAGAAGCTGTGGAGAAATCACCCTGGTATGTGGCGGCGGGCCTGACGGCAATGGCGGCATGCCTTCTCGGCTGCGATGGAAGCAACAGGGAGGCTTCGATCGTTACCGGCACCGGCACCGGCGCCGCATCGGCGGCGCCCTCGGCCTCGTCGTCCCCGGTCGTGGTCACGTGGCAGCCGCAAGACAAGCCGGCAGAGTTCCTTAGTGCCTGGCGGCGTCCCAAGGACTAGCCGGCACTGAAGGTCCCAAAGCAAAAAAGCCTGCTATCGAAGTGATAGCAGGCTTTTCTTGTTTGGTGGCTCTTCACGGACTCGAACCGCGGACCTGTGGATTATGATTCCATCGCTCTAACCGACTGAGCTAAAGAGCCGAGCCCGAGATTATAGCAAGGCTCCAGGCCACTTTCAGCTGCCCGTCGAAGTTTCTTGAACTGCAGGGTGCTCCGTCGTCCCGACGGAATGCACGTCACGCGGTCCGGACGGCGGTGCAAGCCGGGGAGCGTGAGGTCAAAATCGCTCGATGCCCGCGCCCACCGCAATCCCCAGTTTCGACGGCACCTCGCCGGACGACGAGTTGATGCTCGCCTACGCCGGCGGGGAGGCTTCCGCCTTCGACGCGCTCTATGCTCGCAATGAATGCGCGCTCTATCGCTTCGTGCGGCGCCTGCTCGGAGTCCGCTTCTCGGGCGAAGTCGACGAGGTGTTCCAGGAAATCTGGATGCGGGTGAGCACCGGTCGCGACAGCTTTACGCCGCAGAGCTCTCCTTGGCGGATCTGGGCCTTCACCATCGCGCACAACCTCGCCATGGACAGGCTGCGGTTGAGTGGGCGCGAGGTCGCGTTCTACGCGCACGATGAAGACGGCGATGGCCTCGAGGCCGCGCAACTCTTCAGCCGTGGATTGCTCAGTGACGACGGCGGCGCGGCCAACGACCCCGCGCACCCATCGGAGGAGGAACTCGCCTTCTGGCGCGCCGCTGGCCGCCGGCTGCTGGCCTGCCTCGACGAATTGCCGAACGAACAGCGCGCAGCGTTCCTGCTCCACCACGAGGACGGCTTCACCGTCGAGACGCTGACCGGCACGCTCGACGTCGGCGCCGAAACCGTTCGCAAGCGATTGCGCCCAGGCTTGAAGAAGCTGCGAAGCTGCATGGAGCGGTACTTGTCGATTCTGGAACAAGGCATCGGTCCATCGGAGGACAGCGAGGACGACCTGCGCGATGCGCGCTTGTGGCAGGCACTGGAATACGCTCCGGACCAGAACACGGCGCCTGACTGGCGAATTCGCAAGGCGATCCTGAAAAGGGCGAGCGATGCCGTTGGCGCGGCTGATCCGGATGAGGCGGAAGCGGAGCTGGAACTGGCGGCGCGGCCATGGTGGCGCATCGGCCCGGCGGGCGGCAAGCGCTCGCGCATGCCGTGGGCAGCAGCGTTGGTGACGTTGGTGATTGCGACGCTGGTGGCGCTGCTCTGGCAGGGCGAGCCGGTGGTCGCGCCGCAGCCCGATTCGCCGCAAGTTCCCGCGACGACGCCACAAGCAGGAGGCGCGAGCACGTCGCAGCGGCCGAGCCTGCCCGAGTCCGGCCTGCCTCGGGATTCGTCACCGGCTTCGTCGGCATCAACCATGCCTTTTGCGTCGTCGGAGCCACAGGCCCCACCTGCGCCGGAGCCGAAGCCTCCGGTCACCTCCGTCGCACCATCCCCCCCGCCATCGGCGAAGGCGCAGAAGCCGCCTCAGGCCATCGCGCCGCCGCCACCGTCGAGACGCGAAAGCGCGGACGCGGCGAAATCTGCGCAGCCTGTCGTGCCGGCCACGCCTTCGGCGAGTGTCTCGCCGCGTTTGACGCCGCAAGAGTCACCAAGCGCTCGCTCGAGCATGGGGGACGATGCGTCGCTGGCGCTACGTTCCGACAACGCGGCCCGGCCATCGGCACCCGCCGCGCCTGCAGGCGGCGCACCCAGCGTCGCACGCGCTGCGCCCCCGCCCTCCGTGCGCACGGAGGCCACCGACCCTCCGACCTTCGCGGCACTTTCCCAATGGAGCCGCATCACGATCACACGTCGCGGTGGAGAAACCCGCACCCTCCAACGCGCCGAAGCGCGTGACCTGAATGCGTTGCTGGGTTCGGCCGCGATCTCTGCCGTCAGGGCGCAGCCGCTGTCCGGCACGCCCGAATACCGGATCACGCTGGAGCGCGATCGCGAAGTGCTGGCGGTGTTCGAAGTCGCGCCGGCCCAGGTGCGCTGGCGTGAAGGAAAGACGCCGTCCGCTACCGGGGTGCCGTCGGCACCGGCGCTCGCGGCGCTGCGGGATGCGCTGCGGGATGCGGTGCAGGCGCCGTTGGCGAACCCCGTACCGGCCGCTGCAGCTCCGCCACAAAATCCCTAGCGCCCCTGGGCGCCGCCTCACTGGTGCTTGAAGTCCGCGGCGCGCTTGTTCAGGAAGGCGTCCATGCCTTCCTTCTGGTCCGCCGTGGCAAACAGCGCGTGGAACAGCCGGCGCTCGAACATCACGCCGTCCGACAGGCCGCTTTCGAAGGCGCGGTTGACGGATTCCTTGGCCGCCATCACCGCGATCTGCGAGAAGTTCGCGATCACGAGCGCGGCGCCCAGCGCTTCGTCGGCCAGCTTGTCGTAAGGCACGACGCGGCTGACCAGACCGGCGCGCTCGGCCTCGGCGGCATCCATCATGCGGGCGGTCAGCACCATGTCCATCGCCTTGGACTTGCCCACCGCGCGAGGCAGACGCTGCGTGCCGCCGGCACCGGGGATCACGCCGATCTTGATCTCGGGCTGACCGAACTTGGCGTTGTCCGCCGCGATGATGAAGTCGCACATCATCGCGAGCTCGCAACCGCCGCCCAGCGCGAAGCCGCTCACGGCCGCGATCACCGGTTTGCGGATCTGGCGGATGGTTTCCCAGTTGCGCGTGATGAAGTCACCCTTGTAGGCGTCGAGAAAGCTGTACTTGGCCATCGCCGCGATGTCGGCGCCTGCTGCGAACGCGCGCTCGCTGCCGGTGACGATGATGCAGCCGATGGCCGGGTCGGCGTCGAAAGCCTTCAGGGCGTGGCCCAGGTCGGTCATCAGCGCATCGTTCAGCGCGTTCAGCGCCTTGGGCCGGTTGAGCGTGACGATGCCGACCTTCTCGGCCTCGACGCGGACTTCGATGTTTTCGTAGCTCATGCGTGTCTCCTTGATACGAACAATCCGTCGGCCGGCGTGGCTACGGCCGAGTCAGCCATTTCGCGAGTTTCGCCGGGTCCTGCGCGAAGAGGCGCCATGTCGTCACCCCGGCGGGCAGTGTCAGCGGCAGGCGCATCAGGCGGCGGTCTCGCGCGACCAGCGCGGTGGCTTTCTTCAGCGGTCCCAGGTAGAGCGCGAGATCGTCCAGCCGCGCGAGCCGCCAGCCCTGGACCGGCCGGCCCTTCGCCGCAGGCAGCTCGATGCCGATCCATTCGTCGTTCGCCGAGAAGCCTGCCTGTTCGGCCGCGCCACCGCGCAGTACCACCTTGACCTGCACGCTGCCGCCGGTCTCGGCCACGCGAAGGCCGAGTTCCTGTGCGCGCTGCGCCGGATCGTCGAGTGCAGCGACGCCGTGCGCGCGCAGCAGGTCGGACAGGGGCAGTTCATCGGTCGAATGAACCCAGCTGGTGATTTCCTTCGCGAAAGAACGTCCGGCGATGGCCTCCAGTGCGGCGGCGAAGTCCGCCTCGGTGATGGGGCCGCCTTCGCTCTTCTTCCAGAGCAGCCGCATGACGTCGTCGAGCGAACCCTGACTTTCTGCGCGCAGGGTGAGATCGAAGCACATCGCGACAAGCGCGCCTTTCGTGTAGTAGCTCACCGTGGTGTTCGGTGTCTGCTCATCCTGGCGGTAATACTTGATCCAGGCGTCGAAGCTGGCTTCGGCCACCGATTGCACGAAGCGGCCCGGCGTCTGCTGCACCTGGTTGACGGTCTTGTTGACGAGCTTGAGGTAGGTCGCATCGTCGATGCGGCCGGCCCGCCGCAGCAGGAGGTCGTCGTAGTAGCTGGTAAAGCCTTCGAACAGCCAGAGCAACTGCGTGTAGTTCTCCTGCGCGTAGTCGTAGCGAGCGAACTCGGCGGGCCGCAACCGCTTCACGTTCCAGGTGTGGAAATACTCGTGGCTGATCAGGCCGAGCAGCGTGACGTAGCCATCCGTCTGCTTTCTGGCGCCGATCTGCGGCAGGTCGCGGCGCGTACAGATGAGCACGGTCGAATGACGATGCTCCAGCCCGCCGTAGCCATCGTCCACGGCATTGAGCATGAACACATAGCGGTCGTGCGGCGGCTTGGGGCCGCTGCGCTTGCCGACCTTTTCGCCATGCCAGAAGCGCATCTGCTCTTCGCAGATGGCGCGGGTGTCGGCGATCAGGCGTTCGCCGTCGAAGGACGCTGGCGCGCCCGCGATCACGAAGCGGTGCGGAACCCCGCAGGCCTCGAACTCCGCGCTCCAGAAGGCGCCCATCTCGACAGGGCTGTCGACCAGTTCGTCATAGCCGCTGGCGATGTAGCTGCCGAATCCGTGGCGGTCGACCTTCGTCGGCTTCAGCGCTGTTGCACATGACCAGTGGGTGCCATCCGCCGATGTCGGCGGCGCGAGCACCTCGAGCGCGTGCGGCGCATCGAGCTGGCCTTCGACCTGGAGGCACAGGCTGGTGCCGTTGAAGAAGCCCCGATCGGCGTCCAGCCAGGCGGTCCGCACCGAGTTGTCGTACGCGCAGACTTCGTAGCGCAGCACCAGCGGCTTGCCCGGCGTGCATTCGATCTGCCAGCTGCGCTTGTCGAGTTGCTCCGCCGCCAGCTTGCGCCGGCCCTGCGTCGCGCGCAGGTCCTGCAGGTTCTTCGAAAATTCGCGGACCAGGTAGCTGCCCGGAATCCACACCGGCAGCGCCACGCGCTGCAGCGCGACCGGCTGGTCGATGGTCAGAGTGACGGCGAAGAGATGTGCCTTGCGATCCGCGCACTCGACGCGGTAGTGAATGGCCGGCGCGGCCATCAACTGCGAGCGGCGAGTTGTTTTTCGACCTGCGCCGCCGGCAGTGCTCCCGGAGCGCGCGAACCGTCGCTGAAGATCAGCGTGGGCGTGCCGGTGATGTTGTACCTCTGGCCGAACTCGCGATTGCGGGTGAGCGCGGTGGTATCGCACTCGCTGGCGTCCGGCGTGACGCCGCGCTGCATCCAGTCGTTCCAGGCCTTGGTCTTGTCCTTGGCGCACCAGATATTGCGCGCCTTGGCGACCGAATCTGGGCCAAGCACCGGGTACAGGAAGAGATGAATGGTGACGTTGTCGACCTTCGTCATGTCGCGCTCGAACTGCTTGCAGTAGCCGCAGTTCGGGTCGGCGAATACGGCCAGCTGACGCTTTCCGTTTCCGCGCACGATCTTGAATGCGTCCTTGACGGGCAGCTTGTTGAAGGCGACCTCGCTGAGCTTCTCGACCCGCTCTTCGGTGAGGTTCTTGCGCTCCTTCACGTCGATCAGGTTGCCTTGCAGCAGGTAGTTGCCCTGTTCGTCGGTGTAGAAGATCTCGAAGCCGTTGATGCGCACTTCATAGATGCCCGGCATCGGCGACTTGGTGATCTCGTCGATCTTCGCGAACTGCGGGATGCGAGCGGCGAGGTTCTTTCGGATCTCGGCTTCGCCGGCGGTCGCGTTCAGGGCGTAGCCCAGCGTGAGAGCGGCCAGCGCGGCAAAAAGGGGGCGGGTAAGTTTCTTCATGGTGATATTCCCGGGATTCATTGCAAGCCCATCGCCTGCCGGGCGATCCAGTTCTTGACGAGCCGCGTGCGGTCGAAGCCGCGCATGCCCCAGTTGCGCAGCGCCGGCAGGGGGTCGGCGCTGTGTGCGAAGAGTTGTTGCAGACCGTCGGTGGCCAGGCTCATCGACAGCACGTCGGTGCGGCGCGCCCGTTCGTAGCGTCGCAGCAGGCGCGCATCGCCGACGCTGCGCCAGTAGTCGCGCGACTTGATCAGGTCGGCCAGGGCGGCGGCGTCGGCCAGGCCGAGATTCAGGCCTTGGCCGGCGAGCGGATGCACGGTGTGCGCCGCGTCACCCGCCAGGGCCCAGGCGGAGCCGTCTGCGAAATGGCCCGTCCAGCGGTTGGCGATGGCACGCTGCAGCGGCCACGCGGCGCGCTCGCTGGTCAGCTTGAGGGCGCCGAACGCATGGTGGGTCGCCTCGGTCAGCGAGGTATTGAATTCTTCGGCGTTTTGCGCGAGGAGGGCGGGTGCGCGAAGTTGGTCGACTGACCACACGAGTGCCATTGGGCGGTCGAGCTCGGCAGGTGCGTCCGCGGGACGATGGACGTCGCCGAGTGGCAACAGCGCCAGCACTTCGCCCTTGTCGTTGAACCACTGGCGGGCCGTGCCGTCGTGCGGCGTCTCGGCTTCGACCCGCGCGGCGATCGCATGCTGCGGGTAGCGGGTGACTTCGTAGCTCACGCCCAGCGCTTCGCGGGTGGCACTCATGCGGCCTTCGCAGACCACGGTCAGCGGTGCCGGAACGGGGGCGGTCACGACTTCGATGCGGGGCTGGAAACGCACGGCGTCGCTCAATCGTTGTTCGAGGGCCGGCACGTCGACGATCCAGGCCAGGGCCTCGACCTTCTGCCGCGCGGCGTTGAACTGCACCCGGCCGCCTTCGTCGCCGTGCACCAGCATTTCGCGCACCGGAGTCGCGTGCGCGGCATCAGGCCAGGCGCGCAGGGATTCGAGCAGCGTCCTGGAGGCGGCATTGAGCGCATAGGCCCGGACGTCCTGCCCGTTCGACGCGCTGGCGGGCGCTACCAGCGCCACGCGCACGCGCTCGCGCGCCAGCAGCAGCGCCAGCGTGCGTCCGACGATGCCGGCGCCGCGAATGCAAACCTCGGGGGGAAGAGCCATCGCGGCATTGTAGGAGGAGCATTCGCCATCGGCGGCGTGCTGGACAATCGCGGTTCTTGAAAAGGAACCGATCCGTGAATGCTCCCGTTTTCGACCTCCAGGCGACGATCGCGCGCCTGTTCGTCTACCCGATCAAATCCTGCGCCGGCGTCGAGGTGAACGAGACCTTGCTGATCGAAACCGGCCTGGAATTCGACCGCGCCTGGATGGTGGTCGACAGCGCTGGCGAATTCGTCACCCAGCGCGAACTGCCCCGCATGGCGCTGATCCGGCCGCAGCTCAAGCATTCCGAGATGATCCTGCGTGCGCCGGGCATGCTGGCGCTGCACATCGCCTTCGATCGCGTCGAGGAGCCGGTACGCGTGCGCGTCTGGAAGGACGAGGTGGCCGCCTATGACATGGGCGACATTGCGGCGCAGTGGTTCAGCGACTTCCTTTCGGAGCCCGGACAGCCACGCCAACTCCGGCTGGTGCGCTTCGACCCCGAGCAGCAGCGCCTGTCGAACCTGAAGTGGACCGGCGGCGTCGAAGCGCCGAACCAGTTCGCCGACGGGTATCCGCTGTTGGTGGCCAGCGAAGGCTCACTGGCCGAACTCAATGCCAGACTGGTGGCGGCCGGCCATGGGGCCGTCGGAATCGAACGCTTCAGGCCCAACGTGGTGCTCGCCGGCATCGAGGCGCATGACGAGGATCGCGTCGACACGCTGCACATCACGACCGCCGAAGGCGAGGTCAGCCTGCGACCGGTCAAGCCCTGCGTTCGCTGCCCTATCCCCGACATCGACCCGGCGACCGGCACGAGCAGCCCCGAGGTCGGCGACATGCTGCGGACGTACCGGTCCGATCCGCGCGTCGACGGCGCCATCACCTTCGGGATGAACGCGATCGTGCTGAAGGGCGTCGAACATGCGCTCAGGGTGGGGCAACCCGTGGGCGCCAACCTGCGCTTCGAATGACGCAGTAGCCCCGGAATCAGGGCGCGAAAGGCCGGGCGCCTAAAATCACCGGTTCCCCCCAAGATTTCTGAAAGCACCCGCCATGAGCCTCCAGTGCGGCATCGTCGGCCTGCCCAACGTCGGCAAGTCCACCCTCTTCAACGCGTTGACCAAGGCAGGCATCGCGGCCGAGAACTATCCCTTCTGCACCATCGAGCCGAACGTCGGCGTGGTCGAGGTGCCTGACGCGCGCCTGGCGGCGCTGGCCGAGATCGTGAAACCGGAGCGCGTGGTGCCGGCCATCGTCGAGTTCGTCGACATCGCTGGCCTGGTGGCCGGTGCCAGTCAGGGCGAAGGATTGGGCAACCAATTCCTCGCGCACATCCGCGAGACGGACGCGATCGTGAACGTCGTGCGCTGCTTCGAGGACGACAACGTCATCCACGTGGCCGGCAAGGTTGACCCGATTTCCGACATCGAAGTGATCCAGACCGAGCTCTGTCTGGCCGACTTGTCGACGGTCGAGAAGGCTTTGCACCGCCACACCAAGACGGCCCGTTCGGGCGACAAGGAAGCGATCAAGCTGGTGGCCCTGCTTGAGAAGTGCCAAGCCGCGCTGAACGAGAACAAGCCGGTGCGCGCCATCGAGTTCAGCAAGGAAGACAAGCCGCTGATCAAGCAGTTCTCGCTGATCACCGCCAAGCCGGCGATGTTTGTCGGCAACGTCGCCGAAGATGGTTTCGAGAACAACCCTTTCCTCGATCGTCTGCGCGAATACGCTGCGGCGCAGAACGCGCCCGTCGTCGCCATCTGCGCCAAGATCGAAGCCGAACTGGCCGACATGGACGATGAAGACCGGAAGATGTTCCTGGCCGAGATCGGCCAGGAAGAGCCGGGCCTGAACCGCCTGATCCGTGCGGCCTACACCCTGCTTGGCCTGCAGACCTACTTCACGGCCGGCGTCAAGGAAGTGCGCGCCTGGACCATCCACATCGGTGACACCGGCCCGCAGGCTGCCGGCGTGATCCACACCGATTTCGAGAAGGGCTACATCCGTGCCCAGACCATCGCCTTCAACGACTTCATCACGTACAAGGGCGAGCAGGGCGCCAAGGATGCCGGCAAGATGCGCGCGGAAGGCAAGGAATACGTCGTCAAGGATGGCGATGTGATGAACTTCCTGTTCAGTTCCTGAGCCACCGAGCGCCCGGGCATTCATGATCACCGTCCACCACCTGAACAACTCGCGCTCGCAACGCGTGTTGTGGCTGCTCGAAGAACTCGAGATTCCCTACGAGATCGTCCATTACCAGCGCGATCCGAAGACGATGCTGGCGCCGCCCACCTTGCGTGCAGTGCATCCGTTGGGAAAGTCGCCGGTGGTGACGACCGACGACGGGCTCACGCTCGCTGAATCGGGCGCGATCCTGGAGACGGTGATCGAGCGCTATGGCAACGGCCGTCTCGCACCCGCTGCAGGATCGTCCGAAGCCTTGCGCTACCGCTACTGGATTCACTATGCCGAAGGCTCGGCCATGCCGCCGCTCTTGATGAAACTGGTGTTCGACCGGATCGAGAAGTCGAAGATGCCGTTCTTCGCCAAGCCGATCGCACGGTCCATCGCGGCCAAGGCCAAGGCCGGGTTCGTCACGCCGAACATCACGAGCCACCTCGACTTCATGGAAGGCGAACTCGGCAAGAGCGAATGGTTTGCGGGCGAGGCGTTCACCGGCGCGGACATTCAGATGAGTTTTCCGGTGGAAGCCGCTGCGACGCGCGGCGGGCTCGATGCTTCGCGGCCCCGCTTGATGGCGTATCTCCAGCGCATCCATGCGCGGCCGGCCTATCAGCGTGCACTGGAGCGTGGCGGGCCGTACGGCCTGTTGAAATGAGCCGGTCCTAGTTGTTGGGCCATATATAGAGAAGCGCGACCGTCATCGTCACGTAGCGCGCGAATTTGCCGATCGCCATGTAGAACAGGCAGGGCCAGAACGGAAGTTTCAGCCATCCGGCGACTGCACAGAGCGGATCGCCGACGACGGGCAGCCAAGCCAACAGGCAGGCTTTGGGCCCCAGCTTTTCGAGCCAGGTCAGCACACGCAGATGATGCTTGGAGTGCGAATACTTGTCGGCCACCTTGTGCGCGCCGTAGCCCATCCACCAGTCGACGGCGCCACCCAAGGTGTTGCCGAATGTGGCCACGAAGATGGCCGGCCAGAACATCTCGGGGTTGAGCTTGAGCAGTCCGAACAGCACCGGCTCGGAGCCGACCGGCAAAAGAGTTGCCGACACGAAAGCGGCGATGAATACCGTGCTCAGCCCGTATTGCGGCAGCGCGAGCAGCGCGAGAAGTGAGTCGAGCCAGGCTTGCATGTGCGCTGGAGTATAGAAAGGCAACTGCCCCCTGGCGTGTAGGTGCAAGTACGGCCCTCGGGTGTCGCGAACCTGCCTTTCTCTTGTGGGCCGAGTGCAAATCGTTTCAGCCGACACATCGTGGCGCCGCTACAATCGTGCCTCATTTTTCAGCAGCCCAGCGCTCGCCCCCTTTCTCTCCATGACCCTGCAAATCGGCAACATAGCGCTGGAAAATCGCCTGTTCGTCGCGCCCATGGCTGGCGTCACGGACCGGCCCTTCCGCATGCTCTGTCGCGAACTCGGCGCGGGGTATGCGGTCAGCGAGATGGTCACTTCGCGCAAGGAGCTGTGGGGCACGCTCAAGACTTCGCGGCGCGCCAATCACGACGGCGAGCCCGGCCCCATTTCGGTGCAGATCGCAGGAACCGACGCGGACATGATGTCCGAGGCGGCGCAATACAACATCGAGCGCGGCGCGCAGATCATCGACATCAACATGGGTTGCCCCGCCAAGAAGGTCTGCAACAAGTGGGCCGGATCGGCGTTGATGCGCGACGAGCCGCTGGCGCTCGAGATCGTCGAGGCGGTGGTGACGGCTGCCGCGCCGCACCAGGTGCCGGTGACGCTCAAGATGCGCACGGGCTGGAGCGAGGACCATCGCAACGCCGTCACCCTGGCGCGGCGCTTCGAGCAGGCTGGTGTGCAGATGCTCACCGTCCACGGCCGCACGCGCGAGCAGGGCTACAAGGGCTTTGCCGAGTACGACACCATCGCCGCCGTGAAGGCCGCGGTGCGAATTCCGGTTGTTGCCAACGGCGACATCACTTCACCCGAGAAAGCACGCGATGTGCTGGCACTCACTGGCGCTGACGCGGTCATGGTGGGCCGCGCCGCGCAGGGGAGGCCATGGATCTTTCGCGAGATCGCGCACTTCCTCGCCACAGGCACGCATCTGGCCCCGCCCCTGGTGGTCGAGGTGCGGCGCCTGATGCTCGACCATCTGCGAGAGCACTACGCCCTTTACGGCGACTACAGCGGCGTGCGCACGGCGCGCAAGCACATCGGCTGGTACGTGCGCGCATTGCCCGGCGGCGAAGCGTTCCGTGGCGCCATGAACGCCATTGAGGACTGCGACGAGCAACTGCGAGCGGTGGCCGGATTCTTCGACACGCTGGCGACGCGGATGGACCGCATTCCGCACGCCTCGGATGCGGTCGAGCCATCCGACGAACATGCCGCCGACACCCTGGCGTAGAAAGAGCAGAACAAGAGGAGAAGAAGAGAAGGCCATGAGCAAGAAACACATCGAAGACTGCGTACGCAGCAGCCTGGACAGTTATTTCCGCGACCTCCGCGGTACCGAGCCCGACGGCATGTACGACATGCTCGTGCGCGTCGTCGAGAAACCGCTGCTCGACGTCGTGATGACGCGCGCCGAGGGCAATCAATCCAAGGCCGCGCAATGGCTCGGCCTGAACCGCAACACGCTGCGCAAGAAGCTGGTCGAACACAAACTGCTGAAGTAACTCCTGATGAACGCACTGATCTCCGTTTCCGACAAGACCGGCATCCTCGAATTCGCACAGGCCCTGCATGCGCTGGGCATCAAGCTGCTGTCCACGGGCGGTACCGCCAAGCTCCTGGCCGACGCCGGCCTGCCGGTGACCGAAGTGGCCGAACTCACCGGCTTCCCCGAGATGCTCGACGGCCGTGTCAAGACGCTGCACCCCAAGGTGCACGGCGGCCTGCTGGCGCGCCGTGACCTGCCGGCCCACATGGCGGCGCTGAAGGAGCACGGCATCGACACCATCGACCTGCTGGTCGTGAATCTGTATCCGTTCGAAGCCACGGTCGCCAAGCCCGGCTGCACGCTGGAAGACGCCATCGAGAACATCGACATCGGCGGCCCCGCCATGGTTCGCAGCGCAGCGAAGAACTGGAAGGACGTCGGCGTGCTGACCGATGCCGCGCAATACCCGCAGGCACTCGCCGAACTCAAGGCCGACGGCAAGCTCAGCGACAAGACCAAGTTCGCCTTCTCGGTCGCCGCGTTCAACCGCATCAGCCAATACGACGGCGCGATCAGCGACTACCTCTCCCGCATCCAGGAAGACGGCACGCATGCGCTGTTCCCGGCGCAAAGCAACGGCCGCTTCGTCAAGCTGCAGGACTTGCGCTATGGCGAGAACCCGCACCAGCAGGCCGCGTTCTATCGCGACCTGTACCCGGCGCCCGGATCGCTGGTGACGGCGACGCAGCTCCAGGGCAAGGAACTCAGCTACAACAACATCGCCGACGCGGACGCGGCCTGGGAATGCGTGAAGAGCTTCGACACGGCGGCCTGCGTGATCGTGAAGCATGCCAATCCTTGCGGTGTCGCGACCGGCAAGGATGCGCTGCAAGCCTACAGCAAGGCTTTCAAGACCGATCCGACCTCGGCCTTCGGCGGCATCATCGCCTTCAACCGTCCGCTGGACCGCGCTGCGGCTGAAGCGGTGAGCAAGCAATTCGTCGAAGTGCTGATGGCGCCCGGCTATGCGCCCGAAGCGCTCGAAGTGTTCAAGAGCAAGGTCAACGTGCGCATCCTCCAGATCGCGCTGCCGCCCGGCGGCGAGACCGACTGGGACAACGGCCGCAATGCGATGGACGTCAAGCGCATCGGATCGGGCCTGCTCATGCAGACGGCCGACAACCGCGAGCTTTCGATCGACGAACTCAAGATCGTCAGCAAGAAGCAGCCGACGCCGCAGCAGCTGCAGGATCTCCTGTTCGCGTGGAAGGTCGCGAAGTTCGTCAAGAGCAACGCGATCGTGTTCTGTGCGGACGGCATGACGATGGGTGTCGGGGCTGGCCAGATGAGCCGGCTCGATTCGGCGCGCATCGCGAGCATCAAGGCGCAGCACGCGGGCTTGTCGCTGTCGGGCACGGCAGTCGCGAGCGACGCGTTCTTCCCGTTCCGCGACGGGCTGGATGTGGTGGTCGATGCCGGCGCCACCTCGGTGATCCAGCCGGGTGGCTCGATGCGCGACCAGGAAGTGATCGACGCTGCCGACGAACGTGGCGTGGTGATGGTGCTTTCAGGCGTCCGTCACTTCAGACATTGAGCTAGCTGCCATCGGAGAACCGGTACTTCAGCTGAAAGCTGATGGCGCCGTAGAGGCGGTTCTTGATGGTGGGGACGATCGCAATGTTCAGTCCCCAGTGCTTTCCTTCGATCGCCGCGGTCGGGATCAGGGCAGGGAACCAGCCGCCGTTGTTGCTCCTCTGGTAGCCGTCGAAGCCCCCCACCACGGCGCCGAGCTTCACGCCGTGGAACTCGAAGGGCATGACGTAGAGGCCGACGTAGTGCGAGCGGTCGCGATCGCTGTTGCGAAAGGCGCCGGCCGTGAGCGAGAAGATCTTGTCGATCGGCCACTCGATGCCGATGCCTGGATTGAAGTCTTCCAGCCCCTTGTTCCGATCGAAGTGCAGCGAATAGAAGCCGGGATTGATCCAGACCTGGCTGACGTCGACCTGGGCCGAGGCCAAGGCAGGCAGGAGCAGGCTCGCGCTTGCCAGGAGCGACGGCAGCTTCATTGGCGCTAGAGCGTCTTGAAGATCTGGCGGGCAGCTTCGATCGTGGCTGCGACGTCTTCCTCGCTGTGGGCTGCGCTCACGAAGCCTGCTTCATACAGCGCCGGCGCGATGTAGACGCCGCGGTCCAGCAGGCCGTGAAACAGGCTGTTGAACTTCGCGCCGTCGCTCTTCATCACGGCCGGATAGTTCTGCGGCAGCGCGTCGAGCAGGAAGAAGCCGAACATGCCGCCTTCGCTGTCGGAACTGAAGGGGACGCCTTCGGCCACTGCCGCGGCTTTCAGTCCATCTGCGAGAGAAAGCGTCTTTTTCGACAGAGCTTCGTAGAAGCCGGGCTTTGCGATCTCCTTCAGGGTCGCGAGGCCGCAGGCGGTCGCTACCGGATTGCCCGACAGCGTTCCTGCCTGGTAGACCGGCCCTTGCGGCGCGAGTTGTTCCATGATCGCGCGCGGTCCGCCGAAGGCTGCGAGCGGCATGCCGCCACCGATCACCTTGCCAAGCACCGTGAGGTCCGGCGTGATGCCCAGCACGCCCTGCGCGCCGCGCAGGCCGACACGGAATCCGGTCATGACCTCGTCGAACACCAGCAGCGCACCATGCTGAGTGCAAAGCTCGCGGCAGCGCTTGGCGAAGGTGGCGCTCGCACGCACGAAATTCATGTTGCCCGCGATCGCCTCGATCATCAGGCAGGCAATCTCGTGCCCATGCAGCGCGAACGCTTCCTCGAGTTGCGCCAGGTTGTTGTATTCGAGAACCAGCGTGTGCTGCACGACTTCCGGCGGCACGCCGGCCGACGTCGGATTGCCGAAGGTCGCGAGGCCCGAGCCCGCCTTGACCAGCAGCGCGTCGGCATGCCCGTGATAGCAGCCTTCGAACTTGATGATGTACTTGCGTCCGGTCGCGCCACGCGCGAGGCGCAGTGCGCTCATCGCAGCTTCCGTGCCGGAACTCACCAGCCGCACCATCTCCATCGACGGCACCAGCGCGAGGATGGCCTCGGCAAGCTCGATCTCGCGCTCCGTGGGGGCGCCAAACGAAAAGCCTTCGGTCACTGCACGCTGCACCGCTTCGACCACTGCGGGATGCCCGTGGCCCAGAATCATCGGCCCCCACGAGCCGATGTAGTCGATGTATCGCTTGTCCGCCGCATCCCAGAAGTAGGCCCCCTGCGCGCGCTTGACGAAGCGCGGCGTGCCCCCGACAGCCTTGAAGGCGCGAACGGGCGAATTGACACCCCCGGGAATCACTGCGCGTGCGCGTTCGAAGAGGGTGTCGTTCTGGTCCATGTTGATCATTGCATCGAGGAGTGGTCGGTATTCAAGTCGGGAGGGCAGGCCGCCGCGCCCGGCCGCCCGTAGCGGCCGGCCCGCCCCGGTCAGGGGGTAGGCGAAGCGACACGCAGTGCGCGCAGCCTGGGGGCGAGCCTAATGCCTCGTGTCGTGCGGCGGCAAGGCAAAGTCGGTTGGAGATGCAGGGTCGCCATTGTCCTCGTCCTCTTCGTCTTCCGGCTGCGCCCAGAACAGGCGATCGGGCAGGACATGGCCCATGCCGGGGCGGAAGCCTGCATCCAGGCAGCGGTCCATGTAGCTCAGCGCCTCGCTGGTGGCGGCGACGAGATCGGTGCCGCTGGCGAGTAACGCGGCCAGCGCGGCGGACAGCGTGTCGCCAGCGCCCGCGAACACCGCGTCGAGCCGTTCGTACTTCTCGCTCGCGAGCACCGACTGCGGCGATGCCAGCACGTTGTCGATGAACTGGTCGGGCAGCACGAGCCCGGTGACCAGCGTGTACGGCACGCCGAACTCACCCGCGGCCTTCGCGATGTCGCGTGCGGTGGGAGGGCGCTCGCCGCTCCAGTCGGGCAGCAGCCAGCGCCACAGCGTACTGTGGTTGCCGACCAGCACGGTCGTCTGCGGCAGCACGAGTTCGCGAAACGCGTCGTGGTAGGCCTCGATCTGGCTGTCTTCCCACCACGAGAGGTTGGGCATGTACGCGACGACGGGAACCTCAGAGTAGTCGGTCGTGGTCTCGGCCACGGTGCTCAAGACTTCCGGAGAGCCCACGAAGCCGATCTTGATAAGCTGAACCTCGACGTCTTCGAGAATCGAGCGCGCCTGCTCGGCGACGGCTTCCTCGTCGAACGCGAAGTGATCGAAGATTTCCGCGGTGTCCCGCGCGTAGGCGCCAGTCACGACAGCCAGCATGTGGGCCCCGACCGAGGCCATGGCCAGCGCGTCGCCGCCCAATCCGCCGGCGCCGCTCGGGTCGCTGGCATTGAAGACCAGCACGCAGGGTGGGTTCAAATCGCCTTCTGCAGTGTCTTCGTCGTTCGAGGGGTCGTTAAGATCGCTCACTTTGTGATCGTGCTCTGTTGGTAGTAAAGAAGTGTTCATGGCCAATCAGGGCTCACCAGATGGTGGCATATCTGAGACGATTCTCACGGACTTTGAGATACGTTTGGATACGATCGTTGCATTTGATGAACAGGGACTTTAAGCTGCGATGAATACGAAAACCTGGATGTGCCTGATTTGTGGGTGGATCTATGACGAATCGGTCGGCGTGCCGGAAGATGGTATTGCTGCCGGTACGGCATGGGCTGATGTTCCGATGAACTGGACCTGCCCCGAGTGCGGTGCGCGCAAGGAAGACTTCGAAATGGTTGAGATCTGAAGCATGGCATAGGGCCGCGCTTCCTGCGCTCCTGAAGGGGGCGCAGCGGTCGTCAAGGTGTCACAAGAGGAGCGGTGCGAAATGAGCGCGAATGGATCCGGTTACAAGGTGCTCGTCATCGACGACAGCAACACCATTCGGCGCAGCGCCGAGATCTTCCTCAAGCAGGGCGGTCATGAAGTCCTGCTGGCCGAGGACGGCTTCGATGCGCTGTCCAAGGTCAACGACCACAAGCCGCATCTGATTTTCTGCGACATCCTGATGCCTCGCCTCGACGGCTATCAGACCTGCGCGATCATCAAGCGCAACTCTCATTTTTCCAATGTGCCTGTCGTGATGCTCTCGTCGAAGGACGGCGTGTTCGACAAGGCGCGCGGCCGCATGGTCGGCTCGCAGGATTACCTCACCAAACCTTTCACCAAAGACCAACTGCTCCATGCCGTGCAGCAGTTCGGCATTGTTCAGGAAGCGCAGTAAATGGCTATTCGCAAAGTGCTCGTGGTCGACGACTCGAAGACCGAACTGGTCTTCCTGACCGATCTCCTCCAGAAGAACGGCTTCTCGGTGAAGACCGCCGAGAACGCCGACGACGCAATGCGTCGTCTCGAGGAAGAGCAGCCCGATCTCATCCTGATGGACGTCGTGATGCCCGGCCAGAACGGCTTCCAGCTCACGCGCGCCATCGCCCGCCATCCGCAGTACGCGGCGGTGCCGATCATTCTGTGCACGAGCAAGAACCAGGAAACCGATCGCGTCTGGGGCATGCGGCAAGGTGCCCGCGACTACATCGTCAAGCCCGTCAACGCGGCCGAGCTGATGGCAAAGATCAGCGCGCTGGCCTGATCTCGCAAGTCCTCCATCCATGGCCAACCGCGACGCTCTCCGCGCTTTCCAGTCCCGGCTCGCCAGTCGCCTCCAGGCGGCGCGCACCTCGGGCGTTTCCGCATCGTGGCTTGCCGTCGAGGCGGGCGACGCGAACTACCTGTTCCCGCTCGGGCACGCGGGCGAAATCTTTCCTTGGATGCCCCCGCAGCCCGTGCCTTACACCGAGCCCTGGTTTCTCGGCGTGGCCAATCTGCGCGGCGGGCTGTACGGCGTCGTGCAGCTCTCGACCTTCGCCTCCGGCGCCGCAACGCCACCCGCGGTGAGCGAGACGGCGCGTGCGCAGTCCCGGCTGGTGGCGCTCAACGAATTGCTCGAAGTCAACTGCGCATTGCTGATCGACCGGCTGGTCGGCTTGCGCGGCGTGGACGCCTTCGTTGCATCGCAGGCCCCGGCCAGCGATGCTCCGGCGTGGTTCGGACACGCCTACACCGATGCGGCAGGAGGGCGCTGGCAGGAGATCAACCTGCAGGCGCTTTCGCAGCAACCCCAATTTTTGAGCATCGGCGCCTGAGTGGGCCGCTTTGCACACAACCTGAAGGACCGACCGTGAGCTCGATCGCCGACAAGTTCAAGAAACTCCTGCCCGTGAGCGGCAACAGCGTGTCAGTGAGCGCCGATAGCGCCGCCGCACTCACGCTGGAAAATATCGATACCTTGCAGACTCCCGAGGAGAAGACCGTGCTCATACGTAGGGATGCCGCTCCCGAGCCAACCGGCCTGTCGGCCGATACCGATGCAGGCGACGCGGCCGCTGCGGGTCAGGATCCGGAGCAAGCCGTCCAGGCCGAGGCTTCCAGCACCGCGCCGGGTTCGTCGCGCGGCTCCCGCACAAGACGCTCGCAGCGCTCGAATCCCGCGCGCCAGCAGCGGATCCTCGCGATGGCCTTGGCGGGCGTGGTGCTCTTGCTGCTGCTGGTCGCCGGCTCCGCCATCCTGCGCGCCGAACGGCTGGCGCAACAGGTGGCTGCCACGGGTCAGTCGCTCATGCAGTCGCAACGGCTCGCCAAGTCGGTGTCGCAGGCGCTGGTCGGCAACGTCGCGGCATTCGCCGAGGTCAAGGACAGCTCGGACGACCTGACGCGCCGCGTGCAAGGTCTCTCGAACGGCGACGACGCGCTCAAGCTGGAGCGCGTGGGCACCCAGTACGACATGGAGCTCGGCAAGATCACCCCGCTGGTCGAGCGTGCCGACAAGAGTGCCAAAGCCGTGCTGGCCCAGCAGCAGATCCTGACGCAGGTCGGCAACGCGCTGCGCGACATCAATCGCCAGTCTTCGGACCTGCTCGAAATGACCGAGACCGTGGCCTCGCTCAAGATGCAGCAGAACGCCACTCTGCCCGAGATTTCCGCCGCGGGTCAACTGGTGATGCTGACGCAGCGCATTGGCAAGTCGGCCAACGAGTTCCTCACCGTCGAAGGCGTGAGCCCCGACGCGGTGTTCCTGCTCGGCAAGGACCTGAACACCTTCCAGGAAGTCACGCGCGGCCTGCTCGACGGCAGCGCCCAGCAACGCCTGCCCGGCACACGGGACGCCCAGACGCGCCAGCAACTCGATGCCATCCTGAAGACCTACGAACAGACGCGCACACAAGCCGGCGCCATCCTGGGCAACCTCCAGGGCCTGGTCGCCGCGCGCGAAGCGCAAGCCGCCATCCTGGCCGACAGCGAACCGCTGCGCACCTCTCTCGGCGACCTGCAGGAAAAACTCTCCGCACGCACCGGGCTGGGTGCCGGCACGGTGGTGATGCTGTTCGTGCTGTCGCTCGCCGCCCTGGCACTCGCCGGCGCGATCGGTTTCGTGCAGGTGCGCGAAGGCCGCGAACGTGCCGCGGCAGCCGAGCGCGACCGCGTCGAGGCCGAGCGTGTGTCCGAGGACGCCAGCCGCGTCAACGCCGCCAACCAGGCCGCGATCTTGCGCCTGATGAACGAACTGCAAACCGTCGCTGAAGGCGACCTGACGCAGGAAGCCACCGTGACCGAGGACATCACCGGCGCCATCGCCGACTCGGTCAACTACACGGTGGAAGAACTGCGCCTGCTGGTGGGCAACGTGCAGAACACGGCAACCCGCGTGGCGCAGACGACGTCGCAGGTCGAAAGCACCTCGACCGAACTGCTCGCCGCATCCACCGAGCAGCTGCGCGAAATTCGCGAAACCGGTCAGTCGGTGCTGACGATGGCGGAGCGAATCAACGGCGTGTCCTCGCAAGCGCAGGAATCGGCCACGGTGGCGCGCCAGTCGCTGCAAGCCGCTTCGTCGGGCCTGCAGGCGGTGCAGAACGCGATCGGCGGCATGAACTCCATTCGCGACCAGATCCAGGAAACCTCCAAGCGGATCAAGCGCCTCGGCGAATCCTCGCAGGAGATCGGCGAAATCACCGAACTGATCTCGGACATTACCGAACAGACCAACGTGCTGGCGCTCAACGCCGCCATCCAGGCGGCATCCGCCGGTGAAGCCGGTCGCGGCTTCTCGGTGGTGGCGGAAGAAGTGCAGCGACTGGCCGAGCGTTCCGCAGACGCCACGCGCCAGATCTCGGCACTCGTGAAGGCCATTCAGACCGACACGCAGGATGCGGTCGGCGCCATGGAGCGCTCTACGCAAGGTGTGGTGGAAGGGGCCAAGCTCTCCGACAACGCCGGTACCGCGCTCTCCGAGATCGACCGCGTGTCGCGCCGCCTCGCGGAGCTGATCGAGCAGATTTCGCAATCCGCCTCCCGCGAAGCCGATTCGGCCAACGTCGTGGCCGCCAACATCCAGCACATTTTTGCCGTGACCGAGCAGACCGGCGAAGGTACGCGTACCACCGCGCAGCAGGTCCGCGAGCTTTCGCACATGGCCGAGGAGCTGCGTCAGTCCGTGTCTCGTTTCAAGATTGCCTGAACGCCGAGCGCCCAACGTGTCGACCCAAAGCCCTGCCACCGCCCATACCGCCGGCAACGCGCCGGCGACCGAGGATCTTGGGCCGCTGGCCTGGGTGCTCGGAGAAATCCAGAAATCGCTCGACGGTGTGGGCAAGACGTTGCGGCGCTTTGCCCGCGACGCGGCCGCCGCTGCACCGGGCTCCGAGATCGATACCCAGCCGCTGCGCCTCGCGCGACAGCAACTGCATCAGGCCGTCGGCGCCCTTCAGATGGTGGGCCATACGGCACCTGCACTGGTGCTCGGCGCCATGGAGTTCGCAGTCCAGAGCTTCGTCACGGAGCCGCTGCGATGCACCGACTCCGCAGTCCAGAAGATCGACCGCGCGGGTTTTGCCGTCGCTGACTTCCTGAATGCGTTGATCGTGGGCAAGACGGTCTCGTCGGTCGCGCTCTTCCCGCAGTACCGCGAGGTGCTTGAACTGGTCGGCAATGAACGGGTCCACCCCGCTGACCTGTGGAGCATGACTTGGCGCTGGGTCGAGATCAAACCCGCGCCTACCCAAACCGCGCTGGTCTATGACCCCGCCGTCCGCTCGAAGCTCGACCGCGAAGTGCTCAAGGTCGTCAAGAGCGGCGATGACCATGCCGCCCGCCGTCTGCAGGCACTGTGCCTCGGGCTCGGCCGTGGCGCGTCGGTTCCGCGGGTCGCCAGTTTCTGGACGCTCGCGGCCGGCTTCTTCGAGGCCTTGGCGCTGGCGCTGATCCCGACCGACTCGCATGTGAAGCGCGCCGCTTCGCGTGTGCTGCTGCAATACGCCACGCTGGCGCGCGGTGACAACACCGTATCCGACCGTCTGGGCCAGGATCTCCTGTTCTTCTGCGCGCAGGCCGTCCCTGGCTCGCGCGACGAGGCCGCCACGCTGCGCGCGGTGCGCGTCGCCTGGGGCGTCGCGAACGAGCAGACCGTCGACTACACGATCGAGCAGTTCGGCCGTTTCGACCCAGTGGTGCTCGCCCAGGCGCGCAAGCGCATCGAGGCCGCCAAGGAAATGTGGTCGGCGCTCTCGGGCGGCGACGTGAACCGTACGCGGCAGGTGGCCGATACCTTCGCGCAGCTTGGCGAATCGTTGCAGAAGCTGCACCCGCCGAGCACGCCGATGGTGCAGGCGCTGAACAACGCGGTCGACGCGTCGCTGCGCTCCGGCCAACCGCCGGCGACCGAACTCGCGATGGAAGTCGCGACCTCGGTTCTCTATCTGGAAGCGGCTTTCGAAGACCTCGATCCGCATGATCGTCAGCTGACCGCCCGTACTGTGCAACTCGCCGGCCGGATCGAGCGCGCACGCGAAGGCGGCCGATCGGAGCCGCTCGAGCCGTGGATGGAGGAGCTCTACCGCCGCGTGAGCGATCGCCAGACGATGGGCACCGTGGTCGGCGAACTGCGCAGCCACCTCAGCGAACTCGAAAAGTCGCTGGACCAATTTTTCCGCCGGCCCACCGAAAAGGGCCTGCTGCGGACCGTGCCGAGCCAGCTGCTGCAAATGCGCGGCGTGTTCTCCGTGCTCGGACTGGACCAGGCGGCCCAGACCGTGCAGCGCATGCGCGAGAACGTCGACCAACTGCTGGCCGAAGAATCCCCTGCCGACGAGATCCAGGCTTTCGATTCGCTCGGCAACAACCTGGGCGCGCTGGGCTTCCTGATCGACATGCTCAGCTACCAGCCTGCGCTGGCCAAGCGGTTGTTCGTGTTCGATGCCGAACTCGGCGAACTCAAACCTCTCATGGGCCGCCAGGCCAGCGACGCCAGCTTGCCCGAGGCGGTCGCGCCGGTGTCGTTTGCGTCGGCTTCCGGGCCTGTCGCCGTCACCGACACGGTGCTGAGCGTCGAGGAAGTCGATGCGCAGATCGCGGCCAAGCTTGCCGCGCTGGCGGGGCCTGGCACGCGCAAGACACCGCCGTCGCCGATCGAGGAATTCAGCCGCGCAACTGCGAGCTGGACCGCGAAGATCACCGGCCCGGCGCCGCTGGAAGGTTTGCCCGACACCGAGGTGACGGAACTCGAGGAAGACGACCTCCAGAACATCTTCCTGGACGAAGCTCGCGAAGTGCTCCACAACGGCCTCGCCGCTGTGTCTGCGCTCGGTTCGCGGCCGGACGACAGCGGCGAACTGACCGTGCTGCGCCGCGCCTTCCACACGCTCAAGGGCAGTTCCCGCATGGTCGGGCTCATGGACTTCGGCGAAGCCGCCTGGTCGTTCGAGCAGGTGCTGAATACCTGGCTCGCCGATCAGCGCCCCGCCACGCCCGAATTGCTCACAGGCACGCGCACGGCGCTGCAAGACTTCGCGAAGTGGGTCGAAGCCATCGCCGCCAGCGAGCCGCATAGCTGGCAATCGGCCCCGTTCCGCGCGATCGCCGAGGCCTTGCGCACCGGCGAACCGCTCGCGCCGGCTCCGGCCCCCGTCGCCGATGCCGACACCCTGGTGGCCGCCGCCCGTCACATCGCAGCAGAATCGGCGGTCGAAGCGTCGCCGGCGCCCGCCGCGCCGTTGCCGCTTCCGGAGATGCCGGACCTTCCCGACCTGGATCTGGAATCCGAGCCCGTTGCATTCGAAGAGCCGGCCGAGGACGAGAAGCCCGCTGCATCGCAGGTCGAGGAAACGACCGTCTGGCTGGGTTTCGACCGGCCCGCCGCGCACCAGGAAGCCGAGCCGGAAGCTCGGCGCGAGGAAGAACCTGGAAGCGACGATGGCTTTGCGTCGACCGACTTCCTCGATTTCGACGCCAAGCCCGCGGCCCCGCCTGCAGATCCGCAGGTCATGGATGAACTCGAGGACGTCGATTTCCTGGAGACGGTGCATACCTCGCTCGAGCCCGCGCTCGCTGCGCGTGCCGTGCAGCCGGAGCGCGAACCGGAACCGACGCCGGCAACCGCTACCGATGCCGAGATCGAAGCCATGTTCGAGGTGCCCGCACCCGAGGTGGCCGAGGTTGCGCAACCTGCGGAAGAACTCGCGTTCGAACTGACGCTGGCGCCGGAAGCTTCGGCCGAACCGGAAGCCGTTGCCGCACCCGTGCCCGCCGTCGAGCCCGAAGCTCAAGCACCCGCACCCGCACCGGAAGTGGTGGAGGAAGTGCCGGTCGAAGCGACCGTTGAACCGGTCGCTGAAGCGAATGAAGCGCCGGCTGCAGTGGCATCGACCGAAGCCGAAGCCGAACGGGCGGCGGCGGCACCGAGTGCCGAAGAGCAAGTCAAGGTGATCGGCCCGCTGCGGATCGGCATCGCGCTCTACAACGTCTATCTGAACGAAGCCGACGAGTGGTCGAGGCAGCTCGCCACCGAAATCGGCGAATGGGCGCTCGAATCGCATGAGCGCGTTCCCGACTCGATGATCGGCCTGGCCCATTCGCTGGCCGGCAGCTCGGCGACGGTCGGCTTCCAGAGCCTGTCGAACATGGCGCGCCTGTTCGAGGCTGCGCTGCAGCATCTCCAGATGCAGGGCCGCGGAACGCCGGAGCAGGGCGTCGTGCTCGTCGTGGCGGCCGAGGAATTGCGGCGCCTGCTGCATCAGTTCGCCGCCGGCTTCCTGCGCGAGCCCGCCGAGGAAACACTCCAGGCGCTGCGAGAAGTCGCTGCCTCTCAATTGCCCGTCGAGCCCGTCGAAGGCCGGCTGGTGACCTTCCATGTGCCGCGCGACGCGATGGCCGACGTGGCGCTCGACGACTCCGAGGACGCGGTCGACGTGACCGACGCGGTCGACGTCGACCTGTTCCCGATCTTCGAGGAAGAGGCCGCCGAACTGCTGCCCCAACTGGGCGCCGCGCTGCGAGAGTGGTCGCAGCATCCGGAGAACACGGGTCCGCGCTCCTCCACCTTGCGCACGCTGCACACGCTGAAGGGCAGTGCGCGGCTGGCCGGTGCGATGCGCCTCGGCGAACGCGCGCACCGCATGGAGTCCGACATCGAATCGCTCGGCTCCGAGGGCGCCGACCGGAAGTCGATCGAACAACTGCTCACGCGCTTCGACGCACTGCAGGCCACCTTCGATGCGCTGCGCGCTGCCGATGACGCGGTCCAGACCGAACTGGTGCAGCGTGCAACCGCCGCAACGTCCGCACCCAAGCCGGTCGAACTGCCCGCGGCCGTTGAAACGCCGGCGAGCGAGAAGGAAGAAGCCGTCCCCACCGACGAACCCGTCGTGCAACGCAGTGCGGTCGCCTTGCCTTCGCCGTCGGCCCTCACACCGCTGCGCGCCATTTCGAACCAGGCCGTGCGCATCCGCACCCACCTGCTCGACCGCCTGGTCGCGCAGGCGGGCGAGGTGATCATCACGCGCTCGCGGCTCGAAGCCGAACTGGGCCAGCTGCGCAGTTCGCTCGGCGACCTGACCGGCAACCTGGATCGCTTGCGCCAGCAATTGCGCGACATCGAAGTGCAGGCTGAAAGCCAGATGCAGTCGCGCCTGGCACAGGCGAAGGATTCGCAGCAAGGCTTCGATCCGCTCGAGTTCGACCGCTTCACGCGCGTGCAGGAACTCACCCGCATGATGGCCGAGTCGGTCAACGACGTGGCGACCGTGCAGCGCACGCTTCAGAAGACGGTGCAGGCGACGGAAGACGACCTGAGCGCCCAGGCCCGCCAGACCCGCGAATTGCAGCGCGGTTTGCTGCGCACGCGCATGGTGGAGTTCGAGGGGATTTCCGAACGCCTCTACCGCGTCGTGCGGCAGGCCTCGAAAGACACCGGCAAGCAGGTGCGCCTGGATATCACCGGCGGGTCGATCGAAATGGACCGTGGCGTGCTGGACCGCATGACGCCAGCCTTCGAGCACCTGCTGCGTAACTGCGTGGCGCATGGCATCGAGGACGCGGCGGTGCGCGAGAAAGCCGGCAAGGATTCGAGCGGCCTGATAGCCATTGAACTGCACCACGAAGGCAACGACGTCTCTGTCAGCTTCCGTGACGACGGCGCCGGATTGAACTTCGAGCGCATCGCCTCGCGGGCGGTGGCGCTCGGCGTGATCCCCGAAGGCAAGCAACTCAGCCCCGCCGAAGCTGCCGAGCTGATCTTCCAGCCCGGCTTCTCCACGGCGGAGCAGGTCTCCGAACTGGCCGGCCGCGGCATCGGCATGGACGTGGTGCGCGCGGAAGTCGCCGCGCTCGGCGGCCGGATCGAAACGAACAGCCAGCCTGGCCAAGGCACCGTCTTCAAGCTGGTGCTGCCGCTGACGACCGCCGTGACGCACGTGGTCATGCTGCGTGCAGGGGCCGTGTCGATCGGCGTGCCTTCCAGCCTGGTCGAACTGGTCTTGCGTGCCGGGGCTTCCGATCTTGAATCGGCCTACCTCAACCAGCGCTACGCCTTCGGCGGCGAGCAGGTCCCGTTCTACTGGGCGGGGGCGTTGCTCCAGTCCACCGCAGGCAGCGAACGCGCGCCGGGCAAGGCCAACACGATCGTCATCGTGCGAAGCGCCGCACAGCGCGTCGCGCTGCACGTGGATGAAGTCCTGGGCAACCAGGAAGTCGTGGTCAAGAACCTCGGGCCGCAGCTCTCCCACCTGCCCGGCATGGCCGCCATCTCGGTGCTGGCCTCCGGCGCGGTGGCGCTCATCTACAACCCGGTGGCGCTGGCCGCGGTGCATGGCGAGAAGGCGCGCGAGCTTCAGGCAACGCGCAGCCGCCAGGCCGCGACGAAGGACATCGGCGGCGCAGAGCCGACCCGGCAGGCGCCGCAAGCGGTGCCGCAGGTTCCGCTGGTGCTGGTGGTGGACGACTCGATCACGGTGCGGCGCGTCACGCAGCGTCTGCTGCAGCGCGAAGGCTACCGCGTCGCGCTGGCGGCCGACGGCCTGCAGGCGCTCGAGCGGCTCCAACAGGAGCGGCCGGCCGTCGTGCTGTCGGACATCGAGATGCCCCGCATGGATGGATTCGACCTTGCCCGCAACATCCGCGCGGACGAGTCGCTGGCCGACCTGCCGATCATCATGATCACCTCGCGCATCGCCGAAAAGCACCACGACCATGCGCGCGCGCTGGGCGTGAATCACTACCTCGGCAAGCCGTATTCGGAAGAGGAACTGCTGCGGTTGGTGCGCAGCTACACGGGCGTCGAAGTGCCTGTGGCGCTGGTTGCTTAAGCACACCCCCAGGCTTGTGCTTGGAGCACACCCCCAGGCTTGCTCACTTCGTGTAGCCGCCCACCCCCTTGCAGGGGGCGCAGCCGGCGGCCCGGCGGAGCCGGTTCCGCGGCTGCTCACGAAGGGCGGCGCGGCGCCGGCTGCGGCTATCTCTTAACGACCGCGTAGCGCTGCAGCGTGCGGTCGCGCGCCTCGGCGTGATCGACGATGGGCTTGGGGTAGGTCTCTCCCAGCTTCACGCCTGCGGCCACGAGTTCCAGCGGCTTGGCTGTCCATGGCGCATGGATGTGCGCATTGGATAGCTTGGCGAGTTGGGGCAGGTAGCGGCGGATGAACTTGCCTTCGGGGTCGAAGCGCTCGCTTTGCGTCACCGGGTTGAAGATCCGGAAATACGGCTGTGCGTCGCAACCGCTGGAACTCGCCCACTGCCAGCCCCCGTTATTCGAGGACAGCTCGAAGTCGTTGAGATGCCCGGCAAAGTAGCGCTCGCCGCGCCGCCAGTCGATCCCCAGGTCCTTGCAGAGAAAGCTCGCGACCACCATCCGCAGGCGGTTGTGCATGTAGCCGGTCTGGTTGATCTGGGCCATGGCCGCGTCGACAAGCGGATAGCCGGTGCGGCCCTTGCACCAGGCTTCGAAAAGCATGTCCGCATGTTTGCCGTGGTGCCACTGGATCTTGTCGTACTCGGGCCTGAAGCTACGCGACTCGCCGCCCGCTGCCACGTACGGATGATGCGCGAGGATCTGGAAATAGAAATCGCGCCAGATCAGTTCGCTGAGCCAAGTCCCCGCACCCGGATCGCCCTGCAGCGTCAGCTGGTGCGCGATGCCCGCGAGCTGGCGAATCGAGACGGTGCCGAAGCGCAGGTGCACGCCGAGGTAGCTCGGCCCGCGCACGGACGGAAAGTCGCGCGTCTGGTGATAGCGGTCGATGCGCTGGAAGAAGTCGTCGAAGAGCGCGGCGCCGCCCTGGCTGCCGGTGGGGATCTCCAGTTGGTCGAGGTTGCTTTTCTCGAAGCCGATCTCGGCAAGCGGCGGCACCGGGCCCTTGAACTTCTCCGGCACCGGCGCCAGCGCATCGGCATAGCTGCGCACCGGGTAGGGTTTCAGGTAGAAGGTGTCGACCTTGGAAAGCCAGGCGCGCTTGTAGGGCGTGAAGACGGTGTAGGGCTGTCCTGCCTGGGTCAGGACCTCGTCGCGCTCGAAGACGGAATGGTCCTTGTAGGTGTGAAAAGCGACGCCGCCGTTTGCCAGTGCGCCGAGGACCTTGGCGTCGCGCGCCAGCGCGTCGGGCTCGTCGTCGCGGTTGGCGAAAACGGCCTGCACGTCCAGCGTGCGTGCGAGCTGACCGATCTCGTCCTCGGCGACGGCATGGCGAATGATCAGGCCCCCACCCAGCGACCGCAGTTCGGCGTCCAACTCGACCAGCGATTCCCGGATGAACTCGACGCGCCGGTCCACGCGGGGGAGCGAATCGAGGATCGCGCGATCGAAAACGAACACGCACACCACCTGCCGGCACGCGCGCAGGGCCTGGTAGAGCGCCGCGTTGTCGTCCACTCGCAGATCGCGGCGAAACCACATCAACCCCTTAGGATATGTTTTGTCGACGGCCAGTAAAATCGGCGGCATGGCCTCCGATTCTGCCCCGATGAACCTTACGCATCATTTTCTGATTGCGATGCCGGGTCTGGAAGACAAGGCCTTCAGCCGCAGCGTGGTCTACCTCTGCGAGCACAGCGAGCGCGGCGCGCTCGGCCTCGTCATCAACAAACCCAGCGACATCAATCTCAAGGTGCTGTTCGAGAAGATCGAACTGCACCTCTCCAGCCCCGAACTCGGCAAGGCGCCCGTGTTCCAGGGCGGCCCGGTGCAGACCGAGCGCGGCTTCGTCCTGCATGAGCCGGTTTTCGCCCAGGCGGACAAGCCCAACGAGTCGGTCTACGCATCGACCATGACGATCCCTGGCGGCCTCGAAATGACGACCTCCAAGGACGTGCTTGAAGCGCTCGCCACCGGGGCCGGTCCGCGCAAGGTGCTGGTTTCGCTGGGCTACGCGGCCTGGGGCGAGGGCCAACTCGAATCCGAATTGGCCGAGAACAGCTGGCTCACGGTCGGCGCCGATCCCGCGGTGATCTTCGACACGCCGATCGAACAGCGCTACGACAAGGCGCTGTCGCTGCTGGGGCTGGAGGCGTGGACCCTGTCGCCGGACGCGGGGCACGCATGAGCGCAGCGCCGGGCCGCCCCAAGCAAGCTCGCACCCCCTTGGGGGGCAGCGTGGACACGAAGTGCCAAGCGTGGGGGCGCGCATGAGCGTTACGGCGATGCCCGACGCTACCCCTCCGGTTTCCGTTCCCTCCCACTTTCAAAGCTTCCTGGCCTTCGACTTCGGCCAGAAGCGCACCGGCGTCGCGAGCGGCAATCGTTTGCTCAGAACAGCGACGCCGCAACCCACCATCAAGGCCGAAGGTGATGCGCGTTTCGCGCAAGTGGAGGCCCGTATCCGCGATTGGCAGCCCGATGCGCTGGTCGTCGGCGTGCCCTATCACCCCGACGGCGCGCCACACGACAACACCCGCGCCGCTCAACGCTTTGCCCGGCAACTGCACGGCCGCTTCAAGCTGCCCGTGTACGAGGTCGACGAACGCTACAGCACGACCGAGGCGCTCGCCTCGGGCGCGCGCGATGCCGACGCCGCGTCGGCCTGCATCATTCTTGAACAGTTCCTGAGGAGCCTTCCGTGAACTCCATCCCTGACGCCGAAGCGCTCTACGTCGAGTTGCTCCGCGGCGTGAAATCCCTGATGCGCCAGGACACGCGCCTGGTCGGCATCACCTCCGGCGGCGCATGGCTGGTCGAGCGCCTGCAGAAGGACCTGGGCCTGGCCGGTGCGCCAGGCATCATTTCTTCGGCCATGCACCGAGACGACTTCGCGCGGCGCGGGCTGGCCGCCAGCGCGCAGACGACGCTGCCTTTCGACGTCAACGGCGCCGACGTGCTTCTCCTCGACGACGTGCTCTACACGGGCCGCACGATCCGCGCGGTGCTCAACGAGCTGTTCGATTTCGGCCGGCCTGCCTGCGTGCGCCTGGCGGTGCTGATCGACCGAGGCGGCCGGGAACTGCCGGTGGCCGCGGATTTCTCGGCCCAGCGCCTCGAACTGCCGGCAACCCAATTGCTCGCGCTCGCACGCAGCGACAAGGGCGCCTTCAGCTTCAAGGTAGAGGAAAACACCTGATGCTCTACAAACGAAACCCCCAGCTCAACAAGCACGGCGAGCTGATCCACCTGCTCTCGATCGAGGGCTTGCCGAAGGACATCGTCACCCACATCCTCGACACCGCCGCCAACTTCACCAGTGTGAGCGATCGCGAGGTGAAGAAGGTGCCGCTGCTGCGCGGCAAGAGCGTGTTCAATCTGTTCTTCGAGAACTCGACGCGCACGCGCACCACCTTCGAGATCGCGGCCAAGCGGCTGTCGGCGGACGTGATCAACCTCGACATCGCGCGCTCGTCGGCGACCAAGGGCGAATCGCTGCTCGACACCATCGCCAACCTGAGCGCGATGGCCGCCGACCTGTTCGTGGTTCGCCACAGCGAATCGGGCGCGCCCTACCTGATCGCGCAGCACGTGGCGCCGCACGTGCACGTGGTGAATGCCGGCGACGGCCGCCACGCGCACCCGACGCAGGGTCTGCTCGACATGTACACGATCCGTCACTACAAGAAGGACTTCGCGAATCTCACGGTCGCGATCGTCGGGGATGTGCTGCATTCGCGCGTGGCGCGCTCCGACATCCACGCGCTCACCACGCTCGGTTGCGCCGAGGTGCGCGTGGTCGGCCCCAAGACGCTGGTGCCCACAGACATGGCGCAGATGGGCGTGCGGGTGTGCCACACGCTGGAGGAGGGCATCAAGGACTGCGACGTCATCATCATGCTGCGGCTGCAGAACGAGCGCATGAGCGGCGCGCTGCTCCCGTCGTCGCAAGAATTCTTCAAGACCTTCGGCCTCACGCCCGAGAAGCTGCAGCTGGCCAAGTCCGATGCCATCGTGATGCATCCCGGGCCGATCAACCGCGGCGTGGAAATCGACTCTGCCGTGGTCGACGGCCGGCAGAGTGTGATCTTGCCGCAGGTCACTTTCGGCATCGCCGTGCGAATGGCGGTCATGAGCATCGTCGCGGGTAACGAAGCATGAGCAACATCCTGATCACCAACGGTCGCGTCGTCGACCCCGCAGCCGGCCTGGACCGGAAGGCCGACGTCGCGATCGCCGACGGCAAGGTCTTCGCCATCGGCGACGTCTCCAGCGAATTTCGCGCGGAGCGCACGCTCGACGCGCAGGGCTGCCTCGTCGTGCCCGGACTGGTCGACCTTGCCGCCAGACTGCGCGAACCCGGCTATGAGCATGAGGGCATGCTGGAAAGCGAAATGGGCGCGGCCGTCGCTGGCGGCGTGACCAGCCTGGTCTGCCCGCCGGATACCGACCCGGTGCTCGACGAGCCCGGCTTGGTCGAGATGCTCAAGTTCCGCGCCGAGAAGATGCGGCGCGCGCGGCTCTTCCCGCTCGGCGCGCTCACGCGCAGCCTCGCGGGCGAGGTGCTGACCGAGATGGCCGAACTTACCGAGGCCGGCTGCATCGGTTTCGGCCAAGCCGACATTCCGCTGGGCAACACGCAGGTGCTGCAGCGCGCACTGCAGTACGCCAGTACCTTCGGCTACACCGTGTGGCTGCGCCCGCAGGACCGCGACCTGGGCAAGGGCGTCGCAGCCAGCGGTCCGCTCGCCACACGGCTGGGGCTTGCGGGCGTGCCGGCCGCGGCCGAGACGATCGCGATCTTCACCATCATCGAACTCATGCGCAGCACCGGCGCGCGCGTGCACCTGTGCCGCCTGTCGAGCGCGGGCGGCGTGGCGCAAGTGCGTGCGGCCAAGGCCGAGGGCTTGCCGCTGACCTGCGACGTCAGCATCAACTCTTTGCATCTCGTGGACACGGACATCGGCTATTTCGACAGCCGTGCGCGCCTGAATCCGCCGCTGCGCCAGCAGCGCGATCGCGATGCGCTGTCGGCCGGCCTGGCCGACGGCACCATCGATGCGCTGGTGTCCGACCACACGCCGGTGGAGGCCGATGCCAAGACGCTGCCCTTTGCCGAGAGCGAGCCTGGCGCGACCGGCCTCGAACTCCTGCTGCCGCTCGCATTGCTGTGGGGCGAGCAGAGCGGTGCGGGCCTGGCGCGCGCCATCGAAGTGGTGAGTTCCGGGCCCGCCAAGCTGGTCGGCGCCCAAGGGGTGGGCCGCCTGATGAAGGGCGGCGCGGCGGACCTCTGCGTCGTCGATCCTGCACTTGAATGGCAGGTGCAGCCCGAAGCGCTCAGGAGCCAGGGCAAGCACACGCCCTTCGGTGGCTACGCCATGCACGGCCGTGCCCGCTTCACGCTGGTGGGCGGACGCATCGTCCACGGCTAGCGCAAACAGCATGCACGCCTTGTCCGCGAGCCTCAAGCTCTTGCGCGCGCTCGCGAACGTGTTTGCGGGCTGGTGGATCATCCGCACGCAGTTCCCGCACCTGTCGCCAGCGGAGCGAGAACAGCGCGTGCAACAGTGGTCCGAGCGGATGCTCAACCTGATGGGGATCAGCCTGACGGTGCAGGGCACGCCGCCCGACCGAGGACCGGTGCTGCTGGTGTGCAACCACCTGTCGTGGCTGGACATCCTCACGATTCATGCGGCGCGGCACGTGCGTTTCGTGTCCAAGTCGGTGGTGCGGCACTGGCCGGTGATCGGCACCTTGTCGACCGGTGCCGGCTCCCTCTACATCGAGCGCGAACGGCGGCGCGACGCGGTGCGCGTGGTGCATCACATGACTGAAGCTTTGCGCGAAGGCGACGTGATCGCGGTCTTCCCGGAAGGCACGACCAGCGATGGCCACGGGCTGCTTCCTTTCCATGCCAATTTGCTTCAGGCGGCCATCTCGTCCGGTGCGCCCGTCCAGCCGGCCGCGCTGCGCTTCGCCGATGCGGCCACCGGAGAAACCAGTTACGCGCCGCGTTACATCGGCGACGACAGCCTTTTGACCTCGGTGTGGAACACGCTGAAGGCACCCCCGCTGCTGGCGATCGTGCGCTTCGGCGAGCCCCAGTCTTCGCACGGACGCGATCGACGCGCCTGGGCAAAGAGCCTGCACGCCGACGTCCAGGACCTGCGCCGCGAATTGAAGTAGAGCTCGCCCCCAGGCTTCGCGCACTTCGTGTCGCTTCGCCTACCCCCTGCCGGGGGCAAATACCTGCGGGCAATGACGCCGCCGCAAAAAAACAGCGCCCCGAGAGGCGCTGTGTAACGGCGCCGGGTAGCGCCGGGAGGAGGAATCGTTACTCAGTAATCAAAGGACGCCAAAGACCTTCAGGCCGATGATCACCACGAGCGGAACGCCGCAGAGCCAAAGGATGATGCTTTTCATGAAGGTCTCCGGTTGGTGTGTGTGAACTCACCTTAGTCAAGCGCCGAGGCGCCCGATGCCGGAAAAGACAATGGGACGGCGTGGTCCCTTGCCTACAGGCTGTCTCAGCGCTGGAGCAGTCCCAGATAGTGGTCGAGCATCTGGAAATGGTCGTCCAGGAAGCGATCCTCGCGCGCGCACAGGTCGGAAATGGCCGTCCATTCGGCCGCGGCGGCATCGTCATCCGCACGCAGGGCAGGGAGTTGGCGCTCGCCCAGATCGAAGAAATGGCCGTGCGTGATGGTGCGTCCGCGCGCACTCCGGTCGGGTTGATCGAACACGTCCGCGGCCTTCAGGCAGGCGCGCAGGACATCGGGCGACAACGCGAGGTGCGTTTCCTCCTCCAATTCGCGAAGGGCAGCCTGCAATGTCGTTTCGCGCTGTTCCAGGAAACCACCGGGGACTGCGAAGAGGCCCTTGCCGGGCGCCTGTCCACGCTCGATCAGCAACACCTGATCCTGGCACTTCACGACGCAATCGACCGTGACCAGCACGGGCGGATAGGGCGCCGCGGCCCATGAAGCCTCGTACTGCCTGAGCAACTCGGCCTCCTGTGCGAGCGCCTGGAAATGGGGCTGCGTGCTCCATGCGCGGAGGAAGTCGATCGTGCCGGCCGGCCATTCGCCAGCGAGCGACGTCAACGCCGCGTCGGGCGCGGCGAAGAGCGCATCGCGCATCGCGCTTGCGCGCCGCACCGGCACGCCGTCGGCGGCAAGCAAAGTCCAGTCCGGAAAGGCTCGGAGGTACTCGCGGGTGGCGTCCCGGAAATGGCCGACCAGTGCGATCGAGGGTGGAGGCCCCGCACCGCCACCGGTCAACACTTGCGCGACCTCGCGCCGTACGGCGTTGACCCACCGCGTCTCGTCGAAATAGTCACGGACCGGGACGAAGCGCAGGCGCGCGCGCTCCTCCTCGGGCACTGCGTGGCGGATCATCTCGGCGCGCTCCTGCCAACTGAACGGGTGCTTGGGCGAAAGCGCCTGGAAGGCTGATCCGATCACCACCACCACGTGAGGCGCCGCATCGAGCGCCAGCCTCAGAAGTGACAGGTGCCCGTTGTGGAAGGGCTGGAAGCGGCCGATGAGAACCGCGAAGTCGTGCGGCGCCGGGGAGTTGGAGGCGGTCATGCGGGGGCGTGTGCGGATGTTCAAGTCCACACGATACGCGCCCCCGGCAGGCCGGAGACCCTGACGCCTCAGGAGCGCTTGACCAGCATCGCTCCCAGCGCGAAGACGGAATTCGGCGCGTTGACCCGGAGCGGCGGCCGTGTGGCCGCAGGGACGACGGGCGCGCGCAGTGGGCGTTCGCGCTCGATCAGCACGCCGCGAGCGATCTGCTCGTCGACCAGGCTCTGCAGCGTGACCGAATCCAGAAATTCGATCGCCCGGCGATTGACGGCGGCCCACAACTCGTCCGTGGTGCAGCGCTTCACCGCGCCCGGGACTTCGTTCAGCGGCCTCGACTCCTGATCGATATCGCCGTCGATGGCCAGGATGATCTGCGCCACGGTGATCTCGGCCGCCTTGCGGCCGAGCGAGTAGCCGCCGCCCGGTCCTCGCGTCGATTCGACCAGTTCGTCGCGGCGCAGCTTGGCGAAGAGCTGCTCCAGATGCGACAGCGAAATCCTCTGGCGTTGGCTGATGGAAGAGAGGTTGACCGGGCCCATGCGGCCTCGGAGTGCCACGTCGATCATGGCAGTGACGGCGAAGCGACCCTTGGTGGTTAGACGCATCGGTGATTCTTTCAATAGGGACAGGGGACGCATCGGGGGCGCGCGGACGCGCCGATGCAGAGCGCTCGCATCGAGAGGCTGGGAGCCGGAGGGCTCTCGAGGCGGCGAGCCTTAGAGGATGAAGGCGCGGTCGCGCGGTGGCCGCTTGGGCTGCGCGAGGAAAGGCGAAGGCGTGGCGCTCATGGCCGGTTGCGGCACTGGCTCCGAGGCGAACACGGCGAGAAAGGCCTGGATTCCGCCCGTTGCGGCCTCGGTGCAGCCGGAGTTGGCTTCGTCCTGGAGCGCGGATGCGTCCTCGGTGCCATCCACCGGCGCGTCGACGCTGGCAGACAGGTCAAGCTGCACCTGTGTCAGGCTGGCGCCGCCGTGATCGCGCGAATGCGTCGAACCGTGGGCAACGGCCGCGAAACCGAAGCAAGACAGTACGAAAGCGATGAAAGAGGCGGCGAGCCAGCGGGGCATGTGGCGATGATTTTATGGCATGGCACAGTCCGGGTGGCCGGAGGAAAGCTCAGGGGCTTCCCGGACCGACGACGCCTTCAGTCCGGCTTGATGTTGGCCCGCGAGATCACTTTTTTCCAGCGCGCCTGTTCCGACGCGATGAACTGCGCAAACTGCTCCGGTGTGCCGCCGACGGCTTCGGCGGCGTCACCGCGAAGCCGCTCCGTCGCCGCTGGCGACCGGACGGCCTTCATGGTTTCGGCGGACAGCTTCGCCACGTTGGCAGGCGCCATGCTCGCCGGGGCGAGCATCCCGTACCACTGCGTCATCTCGAAGCCGGGGAAGCCCTGCTCCGCCACCGTGGGGACATCGGGCAACTGCGGCAGGCGCTTGGCGGAACCGGTCGCGATGCAGCGCACCTTGCCGGACTTGATGAAGGGAATGATGGCCGCCGCACCGATCGCCGAAGCGTCCAGCCGGCCGGACAGCAAGTCGGTCAGCATCGGGCCCGTGCCGCGGTACGGCACATGCAGCATGAAGATGCCCGAGGTCATCTTCAGGTATTCGAAAGCGAGATGACCGGCACTGCCGTTGCCCGCGGAGCCGTAGCTCAGCTTGCCGGGCTTGGACTTGGCGTAGGCGATGAACTCGGTGAGATTCTTGGCCGGCACGTCGGGATGCACCACATACAGGCTGGGCACCTTTGCCAGCAGGCTGACCGGCTTGAAGTCCTTGTTGGGGTCGTACGGCAGCTTGTCGAAGATGAACGGATTGACCGCCAGCGTGCCGATGTGCCCGAGGATGATGGTGTGCTGATCCTCGCTGCGCGCGACTTCCGCCATCGCGATGTTGCCCGCTGCGCCGGGCTTGTTGTCGACGAAGACACTCTGGCCGAGCGTGTTGGAAAGCTCCGCGGCGGTGGAGCGTGCGACGATTTCCGAGCTTCCGCCGGGTGCGAAGGGGACCACGAAACGCACGGACTTGGTCGGCCAGGTGGCCTGGGCCGATGCTAGCGATGGGAGGAGGCCGCCAAGCCCCAGCGAGCCTCCGGTCTGGAAGAGCCGACGCCGCGTGAGGCGAGTGCCGGCCAGTGAATCTTCGGAATTCGTGTGCATCGTCGTGTCTCCATGGCTTTGTGCAAGGCTCGCATCTTGCACTCAGTCGGTAGCGATGCATGGGTCGGTGCGCTCAAGGGCTGCGCGGTGACGGACGCGACGTGCGAAGCGGCTTTGTTGAAGCCTGCGAAACGCCCGTGCTTGCTGCTCCGTGGTGCCCTCGACAGGAATCGAACCTGTATCTGAGTCTTAGGAGGACCCCGTTCTATCCATTGAACTACGAGGACGAGAGCGGCCGCAACTTTACCAGTTCAGTTGAAGTGCATCGTGTAGATCAGGTCGACGCCGCTGGGCTGGCCCGCCTGGGCGCGGAGGGTGAGGCGGCGGGTCAGGTCGTAGAAGATGAACAGCGTGCCCAAGGTGCCCGCCAGGCTGCGCTCATAGGTGATGTAGAAATCCCTCGCGACGCGCTTGCCGACGGTCACGGCGGAGTCGCGCACTTCGCCGCTGCCTCCCGGGCCCCTGAAGCCGATCTCGTCGAGTCCGAAGCGGCTCGCAAGCCCGCCGCCGGTGCCGCCGCTGCCGAGCCCTCCGAGCAGCGCCAGCGCGGCCTGCTGCAGGATCACCGATTCGCCGCCGCTGGTGGCCGATGCGCGGCCCAGCATGAGCCATGAGAGCGTTTCCTGGTCGGAGAGTTGCGGCGACGAATACAGCCGCACGCGCGGCGATTGCGCGGTGCCGGTGATGGCGACGCCGGCCCGCTGGCTGATGTTGGGGCGGATCGCCAGGACGTCGAGCTGCGGGTTGTCGAACGGGCCGTTGAAGCGCGCAACGCCGGTTTCGATGGTGAGCTGCTGCCCGTAGGCGCGGAACTGGCCACTGACGGTACGCACTTCCCCGGTGATGCGCGGCGGGGCATTCAGTGCGGTGCTGCGGATGTCGAGCTTGCCCTCGAGCCGCGTCGTGACGCCGCGTCCCTGCACGGCGAAGTCGTTGCCGAGGTCGAAGTTGACGGCGATGTCGGGCGGCTTCGCGGTCTGGGCCTTGGCCACTTCGGCCTGATTGGCTGCGGCCCGACGTTCGGCCTCCTCTGCGGCTTGGCGGTCGATGGCGGCCGAACGCACCACCACGTCGCTGCCGAGGCTGGGCGCGGTCTGCTCGGGCAGGATGATGACGGCGCGATCGGTCCTGAGGTCGCCGCGCACGGTGAACTGGCCGCTTTCGAGTCGCGCCTGAACGTCGCCCGAGAGCGTGACCTGGCGATCGGCCCGTACCAGCACGCGCAGAGCGCGCAGCTGAGCCTGCAGGGACATGCGGATGCCGGTGCCGGCGCCAGGGGCGGGCGCAGAGCCCCAGGAGAGATCGCCGCGCGCCGAGAGGGTGCCGCCGTCTCGCGATGCCTCGCTGGCGGCGGTACTCAGGTTGCCGCTCTGGCCCGGAATGCGAGTCTGGCTGCCGACGCCGCCCTTGAGGGTGAATTCGTTGATCTCGACGCGGTTGCCTTCGAGCCTGGCGCGCAGGCTTCCATCGCGAAGGTCCAGGCCCTCGACCAGCGCGCGCACTGCGAGCTGGTCGGCGTTCAGCGTGCCGCCCCAGCGCGGCTCGGTACGGCTGCCCGACAGCGTGGCATCGGTCTGCAGCGTGCCGGCCACCCGCCAGCCGGGCGGCGCGAGCATTGACCAGACGCCCAGGTTGGGCATGCGGGCGGTGACGCGGCCTGCCAGTGGCGCATCGGGTGCCCATTGCCAGCCGCCCTGGCGTTGCAGCACGCGTGTGCTGGCCTCGATGCGGATCTCGCCGGCGCGCTCGCTGTCCCACGCGAGATGGCCGCGCACCGTGTCGCCTTCGGCGTCGACCGTCAGCTCGGCCTGGCGCAAGCCGGCGGGCGTGCTGGCGCCGGGGCCGGCCGCGTCCATGGTGGTTTCGCTCGGAGTACCGGTGCCGCGGCTGGTAATGCGCGTGACCAGCGCGGCCTCGCCGGCCTGCACGCGAAGGTCCCCGCTCTTGCGAGTGACCCGGGCGCGGGCGCGCAGGGTGTCGCCGGCGTCGATGTCCCAGTCGCCGTCGAACACCAGGTCGCCGCTGAAGCCGACCTGGGCGAGTGCGTTGCCTTCGCCGAAGGCTTCGGCCCATGCCATGGGCAGCCCCTGCATCCGGCCCTTGGATTGGACGCGGAACGCGAGGTTGGGCGCCGCGCCGCTTCGGCCGAAGCGCAACGGCTCCCAGTCGATCTGCACCGTGCCCGGCAAGGGGCCGCGCAGCGTGGCGGCTGCGGCGGAGGCTTCGACCTCGAGCCGCGGATTGGTGCCCGGGACGTTGCGGATCGTCGCGCTGACGGCGCGGCTCAGTTCCACGGTCCATGGGCCGGGGCGCGTGCTGTCATGCGCCTGCAAATGCAGGCTGGCGAGCGCTGCGCGCCACTGGTTCTCGCGTTCGACACCGCCGCTGCCTCGGGTGTCGAGCGTGATCTTCCGCGTGCCGCTCGTGGCTTCACCCTTCAGCGCCAGGGTGGCCTGGGCCAGGCTACCCGACAGTTCCGCGCGCACGCCGTTGAAGGTGATGGCGGTCGGGCTTTCCGCCGCGGTGGGCGGCGCAAGCCGCAGGTCCAGCTTGGGCACAGTCAAAGTCGCCTGGAGCGTCGGTTCGGCGGCGCCGCGCGCGGGCGGTTCGTTCTGGAAGCGGCGCTGCATGGCCTGCCATCCACCCTGCCATGCGGCGTCGAGGCGGGCGTTGCCATGCACGGTGGCGCCACCAAAGGGGTTGTTCAGTTCAGGCAGTGCCTCGATCCACGCCTGCATCGCGCCGGCATCGTCGACCTGGGCCCGGATCTGCCCGTTGCCGGTGGCGAGCGCGATCCGCCCCTGGATCTGCACCGTGCCGCCCGGCACGACGAGGTTCAGGTTGCCGTTGCCGGCCTGCGCGTCGACGAGCACTTGCAGGCGTCCATCGAGGCTGGCTCGCTGCGCTTCGATGCGCAGGGTGCGCAGGTCGAGCACCTTGTCCTTCCACTGGCCTTGCGCCTGCGCGCGTTCGAGTCGCAGGCCGTGCGAATCCCGGCTGCCCGCGCCGCCCTCGGCCCGGAGCGCGACATCGAAGCGCAGCGCTTCGCCTTGCTGGTCGGCCTTCACGGTGCCGATTACCGGTGCGCCGGCGAGCTGCGTGTGCAGCGCGCCGAGCTGCACGCTGCGCACGGTGGCGCGCGCCTGCCAGGGGGCGGGAGCGGGGCTCCAGTTGCCTTCGGCCTCGATGCGCCCGCCGCCCAGATGCACCGTGGCGGCTGGCAGCGTCCAGTTCGTGCCGTCGAAAGTGGTGCGCGCCTCGACTTGCTCGATCGGCAACTTGCCGGTGTCCCACGGGCCGGGCAGCGCGTTGCGAATGTCGGCGCTGGCCTTCCAGCCCTGAGTATCGACCGTGGTGTCGGGGCCGGCCTCGATCTCGCCGGTGAGCTGGGTGGCGGGCGCTTCGGGCCAGAGGCGGGCCAGGTCGACGTTTTCGAGTTCGGCCTTGGCGTCGATCACGGGCTGCGGTTGCCAGGGCGCGATGTTCGCCTGCAGTTGCGCGCGCATGGGCGGCTCCGCGCTTTCCTCGACGGGCTGCAGGTGTGCGTCCACGGCGATGCGCGCGTCGGCGCCGGCGAGGCTGCCCTTCACGCTGGCTTCGGCCCGCACGTCGATGCTGCGGTCCTTGGCGAGCGATGCGCGCACGCGCCCGTTCATCGACGCTTCGATCTCCATCGGCGCCGGTCCCTGCAGCTTGAGCTTCGCGCCGTAGTGGCCGTCGGCGATGTCCACCCCCTCGATGTCGAGCAAATGGTGCGAGTCGGCATAGCGGTAACTGCCGGCGAGCATCGTCGCCTGCAGGGCCGGTGGTCCGGCCCAGCGCAGGTCGTCGATGCGGAACGGGATTTCGATCTCCACCGGCAGCACGATCTGCTGCAGCGGCTCGACCGGCTTGTCCTCGCGCTCGCCGCGTTGTTCGATCAGCACCTGGCCCGCGCGGACCTCGCCGAGTTGAACCCGGCGTCGCAGCAATGGCGCAAGTTGCCAGCCGATGCGAACGTCCGTCACCTCGACCGCGAGGCTCTCGCTTTCCCATCGCAGCCAGCCGATGCGCCCACCGGCGCGCAACGAGCCGGTGACGTCACGGCTCTCCAGCGTCTGAGTGGCGGGCAGGTAGCGCGCGGTGCGTGCGAGGGCGAAGGCCAGCGATTCGTTCGTGCCCAGCCACCACCATGCGCCTGCCGCGAGCGCCAGCACCAGGACCACCAGCCCCGTCACGCCCCAGGCGAACATCCGCAACACGCGGCGGCCGAACGATCGGCGCGCCGGCGGCGCTGGCGTGAGCCCGGTGGAGGTTTCGGTCGCCATCGGTTTCAAAAAGTGAAGCCTAGTCGGAAGTGCAGCCTGAACTGGCTCACCTGGATGCCGTAGGCCACGTCGATCTGCACCGGGCCGATGGGGCTGCGCCAGCGCGCGCCGACGCCGACGCCCACCTGGGTCTGCATGTCGCGGGGATGGTCGGCCACCGCACCTGCGTCGACGAAGACGGCGCTTTCCCAGTCGGTCAGCTTTCCGTCGTAGACGAAGGGGCGTTGCCATTCGACGCTGGCAACGCCGAGGTAGCGCCCGGCGACCACGGTGCGGTCCGGCCTGACTTCACCGATGGACCGGTAGGCGTAGCCACGCACCGTGGTGTCGCCGCCCGTGAGAAAGCCCAGCGTGGCGGGAATCTGCGCTGTGTCGCTCGCGACCACAGCCCCCAGTTCGCCGCGCAGTTGGATGCGGCCGCGGCGCGCCTCGGTGCGGTCCGCGTTTTCAACCGTGCCGAAGGGAACGAACCCGACCCAGCGCGCATAGGTCCGGGTGAAGGGCGCGCGTTCGCCGGTCAGCGTGTACCCCGCGCCGAGCTCCAGCGAAATGCCTTGGCCGCGGGTCGGTGCGGCGGCGTTGTCGAAGTAGCGCCCGGTCCAGCCCCAGTTGAGGCTCAGCGCCGAGGCCGAGGGCGGCGGATCGAAACTCCCGTGGTTGCGTGCGTAGTCGTATTGCAGGAACAAGCTGCGGTCGATGTGGTCGCTGGCCTGGCTGCGGCCGCCGCGCAGGCGTCCGCTGTCGACCTTGTAGCTGCCCGAGACCTCGCTCTTGAGCTGCGCCGACCCGAACGACCGCCAGCCGCTGTCGTCGGGGATGGCTGCCCACTCGGTGCCGAGCGATTGCTTGTCCCGGTCGAGGTAGAGCCCGGACACCGCGCGCCACCCCAGGATCGGCATGCTGTTGTGAATGTGGTCCAGCGACAGCCGCAGGCCACTGTCGGTCGTGAAGCCCACGCCGCCCACGATTTTCTGGAGCGGTGCTTCCCGCACTTGCGCGATCACGGGCGCAAGCAAGGGATCGGTATCGTTCGTATCGAGCGTGAGGAACACCGATTCGAAGTAGCCGCTGCCCGCCAGGCGCTGCTGCGCATCGAGCAACTGCTGCCGGTCATAGTCGGCCCCGGAGGGAACGCGCGCGAGCCGGCGCACGCTGTCCGCGTCGAGGCGCTCATTGCCCTGCACCACCAGCGGCCCGAAGCGGTAGGCCGGGCCGGAATCGAGCGTGACGCCCAGCTTCGCCTCGCTGCGGTCGGCGTCGATCTCGGCGCGGCTCGTGAGGATGCTGCCGGTGGCGTATCGCCTGGCCGTCAGGTTGCGCAGGGCGGCGGCCTTGGCGCCGTCCCACGCCTGCTGGTTGAAGGGCTGGCCGGCGCGCATCGGCCATTCGACGCGAATCGCGTCGCGTCGCGGCTCGGACGCCTTGTCCTCCGCGATGGGCCCGTTGAAGTCGATCTGCACGTTGCTCACGCGCGTGAGTTCGCCGGGCACCACCGTGATCTTCACTTCGCGCGGCGCCTTCGCGCCGGGCGTTTCGCGCAGTTCGAGCGTGAGGGTGGGGGTGAAGTAGCCGACGGTGTTGAGCAGTTCGCGCGCGTTGGCTTCGGCGGCGACCATCAGCCGCGACAACTCGATGGCGCCGAGGTCGTCGAGTTGGCGGTAGCGCTGGATTTCGAGGTTGCGCACGAGAAAGGCGCGCACCGAGTCGGGGGCTTGCACGTCGACGGTGAACGCTTCACCGCCCTTGGACTCGCGGCCCTCCCCGGCCACCGGGCTCGCGGCCGTGTCCGTCTCTGCTGCCTCCTTCGAAGGCAGCAGGCTGCAGCCCTGCAAAAGAAGGACGCCTGCAAATAACAACGCCGGCGTCCAAGCCGGCGTGAGAAGACGGACCATCCCAAGCATGCGGGCATTTTGACAGCATGCGGATCGGCTCCAGGGCCCGCCACCCCGACAAGTGGTCTGGCGGGATCAGCGGCCGGTGATTCTTCGGCCCAGGGCCCAGATCACGGGCGGCACGATCATGCGGGCGAAGGTCTTGACCCGATCCACCTGCGCCGGCCGCATGAACACCGACGCAGACTCGTCGCCGTGCTGCTTGCCGGCGAGCTGGCTGGTGTAGTAGTACGCCGCCACCGAGCGGCGAGGGCGCCCATCAGGCGTTTGCAGGGGCCTGGTATGCCCGTGGTAACTCTTGGGACCGTGCGGCATCAGGATGGTCCGACCGAACTCTGGCTGGACCCTGGTCACGCAATGATTGACCTTCTTGTCCCACAGTTCCAACTCCGAGCCCCATTCTGGATCCCATCCCTTGTTCAGGTAGGTGATGAACACCATTTCGTTTTTCAGCCCCAGGTGGCGGTGGCGGTTGAAGTCGCGATGCACCGCAAAGGTCGCCCCGTTGCGGCTCTCATGCAGCCCGCCGCCGAAGAGCTTGGGGTCCGGCAGCAGGTAGGGCACGTCCGTGACGCAGGACAGCCACTCGGTGAACCAGCCCGAATTGACGATGTTGAAGTAGAGCTGGGTTGCCGGGCCCAGCGTCACCCCGAGGACCGAGCGCCGGGTGCATTCGTACTTGCTCTTGATGTCCGCCCAGCCGGAAGCGGGAAGCATGTCGAATTCCTCGGCGACCAGTTCCAGCAGGGCCGGGTGAAAAATGCCGTCGAGAACCAGATGCGGGAACGGCTTGGCATCAAGCAGCCGGTGTCGGAGTCGCTGGCGGTATTCGGGGACGAACAGTGCGGTGTCGACCAACTCGTCCATGGACAGGCGCACGCCGCGGATGCTGATGAAGTCAGGCGGCGTCTTGTGGAGCGTGCGGCTCGAATCCGATGGCATGGGCTGTTCACGAACCGGGGACTCGATGGGGAAGGACAGCAGGGCAGACACGGCGACACCTCCTCCGGATTCAGTTGGAACGTATTTCTTGTGAATCCTTAAGTTTTAAATGTAATGCGAAAAACGCGCGGTGTGACATTTTTTCAAGATTTACATCGATTTGTAAGTGACTTACTCCCTCCGATGTAGGAGGGAGCGCCAGGGCCTTTTACTTGGAAAGCAGCCGCATCGCATCTTCCAGTCCCCGCAGAGTGAGCGGGTACATGCGGTGCGAAACGAGTTGTTGCATCACGGCGATGCTCTGCCGGTACTGCCAGACGCCCTGCGGCTCGGGATTGATCCAGGCGAACTTCGGAAAGGCGTGCGTGAGGCGCTGCATCCATTCGGCGCCGGCTTCCTCGTTGTTGTATTCGACGCTCCCGCCGGGCTGCAGGATCTCGTAAGGACTCATCGTCGCGTCGCCCACGAAGATCAGCTTGTAGTCCTTGTTGTACTTGCGAATGATGTCCCAGGTCGCGAACTTCTCGGAGTAGCGGCGACGGTTGTTCTTCCACATGAAGTCGTAGACGCAGTTGTGGAAGTAGTAGAACTCCAGGTGCTTGAACTCGGTCTTGACGGCCGAGAACAGTTCCTCGACGCGCTGGATGTGCTCGTCCATCGTGCCGCCGACGTCCATCAGCAGCAGCACCTTCACGTTGTTGTGCCGCTCCGGCACCATCTTGATGTCGAGATAGCCGGCGTTGGCCGCGGTCGAGCGGATGGTGTCGTCCAGGTCCAGCTCTTCCTCATGGCCTTCGCGTGCGAACTTGCGCAGCCGCCGCAGCGCGATCTTGATGTTGCGCGTACCGAGTTCCTGGCTGTCGTCGTAGTCCTTGTAGGCGCGCTGGTCCCAGACCTTCACCGCGCTCTTGTTCTTGCCGGCGCCGCCGATCCGCACGCCTTGCGGGTTGTAGCCGCCATGGCCGAAGGGCGAGGTGCCGCCCGTGCCGATCCATTTGTTGCCGCCCTCGTGCCGCTCCTTCTGTTCCTCGAAGCGCTTCTTGAGCGTTTCCATGAGCTCGTCCCAGCCCATCTTCTCGATCTTGGCCTTTTCCTCGGCGGTGAACTCGCGTTCCAGCGTCTTGCGAAGCCAGTCGAGCGGCACTTCCTTGGTGAAGTCGGCCAGCATCTCGACGCCCTTGAAGTACGCGGCAAAGGCGCGGTCGAACTTGTCGTAGTGCTTCTCGTCCTTCACCAGGGCGGTGCGCGACAGGTAATAGAAGTCGTCGAGGCCGAAGGCGCCGTCGGAGTTGGGTCCGACGACGTCGGCCTGCAGGGCTTCGAGCAGCGTCAGGTATTCCTTGACCGATACCGGAAGCTTCGCGGAGCGCAGGGTGTAGAAAAAGTCGATCAGCATGGCGAATCACTCCCGGGGCGAAGGGTTCGTGCGGGGCTTGTCCAGCAGGTAGAGCAATTGGGCGCGCACCTCGGGCCACTCGCCCGAGCGCAGGCTGTACATCACCGTATCGCGGATGGTGCCGTCGCGGCGCAGCGCATGGCCGCGGATCACGCCGTCTTTCCTGGCGCCGAGTCGTTCGATGGCGCGCTGCGACGCGTGGTTGAAGTTGTCGGTGCGCCAGCCCACCACGTTGCAGTCCAGCGTATCGAAGGCATGCGTGAGCATCAGCAGCTTGCAGGTGGTGTTGACATGCGTGCGCTGGCAGCGCTTCGCGTACCACGTGTAGCCGATCTCGACACGCTTCACCGCGGGAAGGATGTCGTGGAAGCTGGTGCTGCCGAGCACCTCGCCGCCGGCCTCGTCGGTCACGGCGAAGGCGAAGCGGTTGCCGGCCTCGCGCATCTGCAACGCACTCTCGATGTAGCTGCGCGTGTCCTTCGGCTCGGGCACCGAGGTCACGCGGATGTTCCACAACTCGCCATCGGCCGCAGCGGCGCGAAGGCCTTCCTCATGACCCAGCGTCAGCGGGACCAGCGAGATGCCGCGCGCACTGAGCGTGACAGGCTCGACGAATGCCATCCTCAACTCCTCGGAGAACCGTATTTGCGTGTGTACCAGGCGCGTGCGAAGTGCACGCCGCCACCGCCGCCCAGGCCGATCAGCAGGATGCCGGCGATGGCGTTGTTGCTGTAGCCGCCGGGCCCTAGCGCGTCGAAGCCGAGCACAAGCCCGAGCCACCGGCCCAGCAATGCGCCGACAACGAACAGCACCGCCTGCGCGACGCCGAGCAGCATCAACTGGCGGGTGGGCTGGCGGCTTTCGCTCATCGGTTGTTGCGTTGCATGAAGACGAGCTTTTCGAACAGGGTCACGTCCTGCTCGTTCTTGAGCAGCGCACCCACCAACGGCGGCACGGCGACCTTGTCGTCCTTGCTCTGCAGCGCTTCGAGCGGAATATCTTCGGCGACCAGCAGCTTGAGCCAATCGAGCAGTTCCGAGGTCGAGGGCTTCTTCTTCAGGCCCGGCAGGTTGCGCACGTCGTAGAAGGTCTTCATCGCCGAGGTGAGCAACTCCTGCTTCAGCCCGGGGAAGTGCACCCCCACGATGTTCTTCATCGTTTCCGCGTCGGGGAACTTGATGTAGTGGAAGAAGCAGCGGCGCAGGAAGGCGTCAGGCAGCTCCTTCTCGTTGTTGGAAGTGATGAACACCACCGGCCGGTGCTTGGCGCGGATCAGTTCGCGCGTCTCGTAGCAGTAGAACTCCATGCGGTCGATCTCGCGCAAGAGATCGTTCGGAAATTCGATGTCAGCCTTGTCGATCTCGTCGATGAGCAGCGCCACCGGCTCGTCCGACGTGAAGGCCTGCCACAGCACGCCCTTGACGATGTAGTTGTGGATGTCCTTCACGCGCTCGTCGCCCAACTGCGAATCGCGCAGGCGGCTCACCGCGTCATATTCATACAGGCCCTGCTGGGCCTTGGTGGTCGACTTGATGTGCCACTGGAGCAGCGGCAGGTCGAGAGCCTGTGCCACTTCTTCCGCGAGCATCGTCTTGCCGGTGCCTGGTTCGCCCTTGACGAGCAGCGGTCGTTTGAGCGTGATGGCTGCGTTGACCGCGAGCATCAGATCCGGTGTGGCGACGTAGTTGTCTGAACCCTTGAATTTCATGGATGGCGTAGTGCAGGGTGGTTGAAAGAACACAACATTGATCAGCGTTGCTGAGCGTTCCGACTGCCTCGCCGATAGGGGCCGCGAGGAGCCCCATATAATCAAATGTTGATTTGAAATCTGTTTTCTCCACGAGATTGTGCGCGCAAAATGAACAAGTTGTTGACCACGATGTTTGCCCTTGCTGTCGCTTGCGTGACGGTCTCGGCCCAGGCCCAGAAGATCACGGGCAATGCTGAAGCCGGAGCGAAGAAGACGGCGATGTGCGTGGGTTGCCACGGCATCATCGGCTACCAGGCCAGCTTTCCCGAGATTCACAAGGTCCCGATGATCGCGGGCCAGAGCGCGACGTACATCGTCTCGGCGCTCACCCAATACAAGGGCGGCGAACGCAAGCACCCGACGATGCGCGCTATCGCCGACACGCTGAGCGAACAGGACATCGCCGACCTCGCCGCCTACTACAGCCAGCTCGGCGTCAAGGAAGGCGGCGCGCCGCCGCTCACCGTCGCCAGTCACCCGAGCGAAAAAGTGCAGTCGCTGATCGCACGCGACAAGGACAACGCCTGCACCAAGTGCCACGGCGCCAACTTCAACACGCCGAACGATGGCACGGTCCCGAAGCTCGCGGGCCAGCACGCCGACTACCTCTACGTCGCGCTCAAGTCGTACAAGGTCCAGAACCAGCACCAGCTCGGCCGCTCTAACGCCGTGATGAGCGGACAGGCCAAGAAGTACACCAATCCCGAAATCAAGGATCTCGCCAGCTACATCAGCTCGCTGCCCGGTGAGTTGAAGACCGTGCCGGAGTCGCTCCTTCACGACCCCAAGTAAAGGTTCAGCTTGCAAACAACAAAGCCCGCTTGCAGCGGGCTTTGTTGTTTCTGACGTGTGCCTCAGGGTGTGTCAGACGTCGAAGAACACCGTCTCCGCAGGGCCTTGCATGTGGATGTCCACACGATAGGTCACCGCACCGCCGGATTCGCTGCGCTTCGCGATCAAGGTGTCGCGGCGTTCGGCCGGCACGCTGTTCAGCACGGCGTCTTTGCCATTGGCCTCGGCCTCGTCGCTGAAGTAGATGCGCGTGAAGGTGTGCAGCAGCAGGCCGCGCATCAGCACGATCACGTTGACGTGCGGCGCTTCGCCAGCCGCTTCCGCACCCGGCTTGACCGTGTGGAACACGAAGCGATTCTGTGCATCCGTGCCCGTGCCCGCGCGGCCGAAGGCGCGAAAGCCGATGGCGCGTGCGTCGTCGACCGATTGCGGGTACTCGCCGGTGCCGTCGGGCTGGCTGATCTCGACCAGCGCGTCGTTGATCGGATTGCCGTCGCCGTCGATCACTCGGCCTTCGAGCCGGATGCGCTCGCCGCGTGCGCCGTCGAGCGCGAGGACCGCGTCGAAGGGCTGGTCGAAGTCATAGCCGTACTGCGTGGCGGTGAGACCGTAGGCAAAGTAGGGGCCGACCGTCTGCGAAGGGGTCTGGCCGAAGTTGGTTTCGAGTGAGCTCATCATGATTCGGTGTCTCCTCAGCGGTTTTCGAAAGGCGTCTCGTCGGCGCCGCGCAGCACGATGTCGAACACGTAGCCTAGGGCGTAGCCGTCTTCCGTGACGTCGAGACTGAAGTCCGAGATCAGGCGGTTGCGCGTCTTCTCGGGGGTGCCGGTGACCATCGGGTCGTACTGCAGGAGCGGGTCGCCCGGGAAGTACATCTGCGTGACCAGCCGGCTGCCGAAGTGCTCGCCGAACAGCGAGAGATGGATGTGCTGCGGACGCCATGCGTTGGGATGGTTGCCCCATGGGTAGGCGCCCGGCTTGATGGTCAGGAAGCGGTAGCGGCCTTCGTTGTCGGTCAGGCAGCGGCCGGCGCCCAGGAAGTTGGGGTCGAGCGGCGCATCGTGCTGGTCGACCTTGTGCACGTAGCGGCCGGCCGCATTGGCCTGCCACAGTTCGACAAGCGTATTGCGCACCGGGCGGCGGCGCTCGTCGAGCACCTGGCCGGTGAGGATCATGCGTTCGCCGAGCGGCTCGCCGTTGCGGCGCGCGTTGCGCGTGAGGTCATGGTCGAGCTCGCCGATGCTGCTGTGGCCGTAGACCGGCTGGCGCAGTTCACCCAGCGAAGCTTTGAGCGGGATCAGCTGCTGCGTCGGACCGCGCTTGGCCGTCGAACGGTAGCCGGAATAGATGTACGAGGGATGGCTGGGCCAGTCGCGCGGCGAAAGCTGGGGCAGCGCGCCGCTCTTGGGGGTGGAAGAAGGCATTCGACTTGTCTCCGGGATCGTGAGGGTGCCGGAACTGTATTCATGCGTAACGCTGATGTAAATTGACGAATTGACGTTTTTTCATAACCAGCAGTAATTCAATGGTGGCCACTTCCGAAGCCTTTGTCCGCGGCGTTCAGTTGCGGCATTTGCGCTGCCTCGTCGCGGTCGCGCAGGAGCGCCATCTGGCGCGCGCCGCCGAGCGGCTGGCACTAAGCCAGCCGGCCGTTTCCAAGACCCTCGCCGAACTGGAGGGACTGGCGGGCGCGCGGTTGGTGGAGCGCGGCAGCGCCGGACGGCGCGGTATCCAGGGCTTCACCGCGGCGGGCGAGCATCTGCTGGCGCATGCCTTGCGCGTGCTGGAGGCGTTGGACGCCAGCGCCGAGGCAGTGATGCCGTCCTCGGGTGCGCGGCCCCAGCGGCTTCGCATCGGTGCGCTGCCCAGCGTCGCGCCTTCCTTGCTGCCACCTGCGCTGGCCGCACTGCGCGAGCGGCTGCCGACCTTGCAGGTGCAGGTGCAGACCGGCGCCAATGCGCCCCTGCTCGATGCCTTGCGCGCCGGTGATCTGGACCTGGTCGCAGGCCGCATGAGCGATCCGCAGTTGATGACCGGGCTCACCTTCGAGCTTCTCTATACGGAGCCGCTCGCCATCGTCGCCCGGCCCGGTCATCCGCTGGCCCGCGGCTCGCCGTCGGTGCAGGACGTTCTGCGCCATCCGCTCGTGGTCTACGGCGAAGGCACGATCCCGCGCCATCACACCGAGAGCTTTCTCTCCGGACTGGGTTTGCGGCTGCCCGCGCACGTCACGCAGACGCTGGACCTGTCCGTCGCCCGCGCGCTGCTGGTCCGCTCGGACGCCATCTGGTTCACGCCGATCGGCGCCGCGTGGGACGACCTCGCGTCGGGCCACCTTGTGCGACTCGCGATCGACACGGCGGGCACCGAGGAACCCGTGGGCCTGCTGCTGCGCAGCGATGCCGAGCCGTCGGCCGCGCGGCAGACGCTGATTGCCCTGCTGCGCGAAGCCGGCGCGGATCAGTCGCGCGTGGCGCGGCGCTGAACGCAGGCCACGTAGGCCTCCCCATCGGGTGGGCGGCCTGCGCGCTGGCTCTCCCACATCATCTGGCCGAGGCATTCCATTGCCTCGTGGTGCGCATCGAGCAGCGAGTCGCGGCGCGCTGCCAGCAACTCGACCGCCTGGCGAATGCCGCGCGGCTGGTCGATGGAGCATTGCTCGCTGATCGACAAATGCATCGACAGGTGCAGGAAGGGGTTCTCGCGTCCATCCTTGCCGTCGTAGACGCGCGCCACCGCCGCGTCGGCATCCGACAGGTCGGCGTGGTATTCGGGGTGCTCGTCGATCCAGCGGCTGGCGATGACTTCGAGCGCTTCCATCGGCTCGCCGCGGCGGCTCTTGGCGAAGACGTCGCAGAAGAAACGACGCACTTCCTCTTGGGAGGGATTGAACATGCGCAGAGGTTAGCACCGACCCTCAGTGCGGATCGGACGGGCCGCCGTACATTGCCAAGCCATGGACCGCCTCGAAAACATAGAGACATTCGTTCGCGTCGCGCAAACCCAGAGCTTCGCGGAGGCGGCGCGGCAGATGCGCGTGGCCAAGTCGGTGGTCACCAGCCGCGTGAAGCAGCTCGAAGACCATGTCGGTGCGCCGCTCTTCCACCGCAGCACGCGCGTGGTGCGTCTCAGCGACGTGGGGCAGGCCTTCCTGCGCGACTGCACGGAGCTGGTCGGCCGGGCCAACGACATCATGGACCAGATGCGTGACGCACGGGCCGGGCCGACGGGCACGCTGCGCATCCATGCGTTGACCGGCTTCGTGCTCGGCCACTTCGCGACGCTGCTGCGCGCCTTCCAGGTCAGCTTTCCGGACATCCATCTCGAACTGATCGTGAGCGATTCGGTGGTGGATCCGGTCAAGGCCGGCGTCGACTGCGCGCTGCAGATCTTCCCGGCCGCGTCGACGGAGCTGGTGTCGCGCTCGCTCTTTCCGGTGCGCCGCGTGTTCTGCGCGACGCCCGAATACTTGCGCACGCGCGGAACGCCGGAAAGCCCGCGTGATTTGCACAAGCACACGCTCGGCCTCTATTCGGGCTACCCGACGCGCGACCGCTGGACCTTTCATCACGCGGACGAGCAGGTGACGATGTACATGAGCGCCGCCCTGCTCACCAACAGCGTCCACCTGCTGCGCGAATATGCGATGGAGCATGCCGGCATCGTCTGCCTGCCGACGCTGGTCGCGGGCGATTCGATCCTGCGCGGGGACTTGCAGGTCGTGCTGCCGGAGCACCAGCTGTCTTCGTTCTCGTTGAGCGCGGTCTATGCGGAAACATCGCGCAATGCCTTCAAGCTCAGGCTCTTCATCGAGCACCTCACCGCGGCATTCACGCGCGTGCCGCCGTGGGATGCGGCCATGATCGATCGCGGGCTTCTGCCGGAAGCGCTGATCGCGGACGCATGAACGCGGATCCGGCGTACGGCGCTACCATCGCGCTCATCCCATCCCCCCTGCGCCGGGCGATCGGCGCTCCCGCCCCATGAGCGATTCACAGACATCGCCTGAAAGCGCCAGCATCCCGTCGCAGGCGCACCGTTCGCGCGCTCCGCTGCCGCCGGGCTATCGCGAGGGCATGATCACCGCCATCACGGTAATCATCGGCTTCTCGCTTTCCTTCGTGCGGTACTGGGCCTTCGAGGCGCCCGGCGAGTGGACCTCGCGCTCGGTGATCGCGCTCGTTGCGCTGCTGATTCCGATCGTCGCGGAGATCTACACGCTCTACCGCGCGCTGCTCGTCGCGGACGACGACGAGGCCACCTACCGCACCACCGTGCGCTGGTTCATCGGTTCCGTGTGCGGGATGCTGGTTTCGGTGTCTCTGGCGGCGGTGGTGCTCTCCGGCGGGCATTGACAGGGCCGGACCGGCGGCGCGGGCCCTCGGAGGACACCGGGTAAACCCTGTCGATTGACCGGATTCCGCGAACAATGCGGCCCGGTTTCGAGGCCTACCGAAGGCGCCCTCGGTTTCCTACAGTCCACTCACCGCAGCATGACGCTGCATTGTTTGGCACCCGAGGAGACACACCATGACTGCCGCCTACCAGACCCGCTTCGGGTCCCTCAAGCACTACGAGAAGGGCCACGTCGAGCCCATTGCCGATGACGTGCGCCACTACGCGTTCTCGAACTGTTTCGACATCGCGAGCAAGAGCAAGCCCTACGAGAAGGTCGTCTTCGGCCAGAACCAGATCTACGTGCTGGAGACGCTGCGCGCCGAAGGCACCTCGCCCTGGTACACCAGCGCGCATGACGAGTTCGCACTGGTGATGGACGGCGATGTCGAAGTGCATCTCGTCAAGCTGGACGCCAGCCAGACCGTCTCCGACGAAGAGAAGAACGGCGCCGTGCTCGTGAAGGGCGAGCCCAAGGGCACCAAGATGGGCTGGATGAAGCTCACGCGCGGCCATCAGGGGCTGCTGCCGAAGAACACTGCGTACCAGTTCCGCACCGCCGACGCCCCGGGCGTCATCGTCCTGCAGACCTGCAAGGGCGACCTGTCCGTCGAGAAGTGGGCAGACATCTGCCAGACGCATTGAGCCACGAGGAGCATCACCATGAACGCACCCGCTGAACTCGCCAAGGTCATCGCGTCGCAGCCCGACGCCACGCTCGGCTACAAGGACTTCTCGCTCGGCAGCTTCGGCTTCCGCCGCGACGAGTATTTCGCGCACATCACCTGGAAGACCCGCGACGGCCGGCCGATGAGCCACACGTTGGACATCGGCAACTACCTGCGCGCGCTGATGCGCGACGTGGCCTGGGGCTTCTTCTATGGATGGGTCAACTTCGACGACGTGGTCGGCACGGTCAACCACTACCAGTCGGTCGACCTCTATGCGGGCAGCTTCAACGGAACGATGAAGGAAGCCGGCATCGACCTGCTCGAGAACTTCCCGACCGCGCAGATCCGTGCGACCTTCGAGGCCATGCTCGACGACTGGACCAACGAGAGCTTCGACCCCTTCTCGGCACCGCAGGAAACCGGTTCGCCCTACGGCCGCAAGAAGGGCAACAACACGGCCAAGATCACCCGTGCCCGCGAACTTGCCAAACGCTGCGTCGGCCTGAAGGGCGACCTCGATCTGCGCAGTGACGAGCGCGGCGCGCCCGTCAACCGCGCCTTCGCCGACGTGCCGCAGGGCCAGCCCGAGCTGCATCCCGAACCCGGCTTCGAGAACGAGGTGCACGCCTTCAATCTCTTCGGCTTCCTGAGCCGCTCGCAGGTCACGTGGAACCCGAGCTTCACCTCGGTCGTCAAGCACAGCTACATGTGCCCGACCACGGAAGAGCACATCCTGCCGATCATCCACGGCAACGACCGCGTCGAATGGTTCTTCCAGATGACCGACGAGATCCACTGGGACTGCGGCGACAAGAACACCGGCAAGCCGATGGCGCGCGTGATCATGAAGGCCGGCGACATGGCCGCCATGCCAGCCTACTGCCGTCATCAGGGTTACAGCCCGAAGCGCTCGATGCTGCTGGTCTGGGAGAACGGCTCGCCGAGCCTGGTCTACGAGATCCAGAAGGGCGAAAGCCCCGAAATTCCAGTCGAGTTCTAGGACGTATCCAAAGAGCGTGGCCACCCGCGCCGCGCTCATCGCGAGGAGACAAAACCAGGGCAGGCCGCGGCCGGGTTCGCGCCGGCGCGGCGTCGTGCCGTCGATGACCCGTCCGTATCGGTCCCAGCGAAAAAGGAGACACATCATGGCCCTCACCCGTCAATCCATGACCGACGAGCAACGCAAGTCGGTGGCGCTCGAATACCTCAAGGCCTACGACAACGGCGGGGTCACGTCCACCGGCGGCTCGATCCTGGACCTGTTCGCGGACGACGCGCAGGTGTACTTCCCCAAATGGGGCCTGGCCAACGGCAAGGAGCAGATCGGCAAGCTGTTCGGCGAAGTCGGCAGCCGCGGCAAATCGATCCGGCACGACTACGCGGGCTTCAACTGGATCTTCTCGGGCACCGATCTCTTCGCATGCGAAGGAACGAGCTATGGCGAACACGCCGACGGGCCCTGGCGCGCCGGCGTTCCGGAATGGGGTGCGGGCCGGTGGTGCGATGTGTTCGAGGTCCGCGACTGGCTCATTCAACGCTGCTTCATCTATCTCGACCCCGACTACGCGGGCAAGGACACCGCCCGCTACCCCTGGCTTGAAAAATGACACACCCCCAGGCTTCGCGCACTTCGTGCCGCTTCGCCAACCCCCTTGCAGGGGGCACCACCTGCGGCCCGGCGGAGTCGGTTCTGCGGTGTTCCTGAAATTGCAGTGACTGCTTTAGAGAATCTCCCATGAACCTCGCAGACATCCAGCAGGCCGCCGGCCTGAAGACGCCGATCCGGCGCCAGCTCTTCATCGACGGACGCTTCGTCGATGCCGAATCGGGCGAGACGCTCGCGACGCTGAATCCGCACGACAACTCGACGATCGCCGACGTGGCGCTCGCGGGCAAGGCCGATGTCGACAAGGCCGTGGCCGCGGCCAAGCGCGCCTTTCCGGCGTGGAGCCGCATGGCGGCGGCCGACCGTGGGCGCATCCTGCTCAAGCTGGCAGACCTCATCGAAGCCAACACCGAAGAACTCGCGCGCCTCGAATCGCTGGACACGGGGCACCCAGTGCGCGATTCGCGCAAGCTCGACGTGCCTCGCACGGCGGCGTGCTTCCGCTATTTCGGCGGCATGGCCGACAAGTTCCAGGGCGAGACCATTCCAGTCGAAGCGGGCTTTCTCAACTACACGCTGCGTGAGCCGGTCGGCATCGTCGGGCAGGTGGTGCCGTGGAACTTCCCGCTCATGTTCACGAGCTGGAAAATGGCGCCGGCGCTCGCGGCCGGCAACTGCATCGTGATGAAGCCGGCCGAGATCACGCCGCTCAGCTCGCTCAAGATCGTCGAGCTGATGGCCGAGGCCGGCATGCCCGACGGCGTGGTCAACATGGTGCCGGGGCTGGGCCACGTCGTGGGCCAGTACATCGCGGAGCATCCCGAGATCGCGAAGATCGCCTTCACCGGCAGCACCGCGACCGGTCGGAAAGTCGTGCAGGCGAGCGCGGGCAATCTCAAGAAGGTGCAGCTCGAACTCGGCGGCAAGGGTCCGAACATCGTGTTCGAGGATGCCTTTCTGCCGGCCGCGGTCAACGGCAGCGCTTGGGCCATCTTCCACAACCAGGGGCAAGCCTGCATCGCCGGCTCGCGGCTGATGCTGCACGAGAAGATCGCCGACGCCTTCCTCGACAAGTTCATTCCGCTCGCGCAGTCGATCCGGCTCGGCAACCCGCTCGACGATGCAACCGAGATGGGCCCGCTCACGAGCGCGCAACACCGCGAGCGCGTGCTGGCCTATGTCGATGTGGCGAAGGGCGAGGGCGGGGAAGTGCTCGCCGGTGGCAAGTCGCCAGGCGGCGACCTCGCGCGCGGCTGTTATGTCGAGCCCACCGTGGTGCGCGCGAAGTCCTACCGCGACCGCGTGGCGCAGGAAGAAGTGTTCGGCCCTTTCGTCACCGTGCTCACCTTCAAGACCGACGAAGAGGCGATGGAAATCGCCAACGGCACCGACTACGGCCTCGGCAGCGGCCTGTGGACCAGCAATCTGCAGCGCGCCCACCGCGTTGCGCGCGACCTGCACGCCGGCATGGTCTGGATCAACAGCTACAAGCGCGTGAATCCCGGCTCGCCCTTCGGCGGCGTGGGCCAGAGCGGCTACGGCCGCGAGATGGGCTTCGACGCGATGCGCGAGTACACGCAGGTGAAGAGCGTCTGGGTCAACATCGACGCCCAGATCCCTCCTCACTTCGAACGCTGACCACCATGCGCGACTTCATCTACACCAGCCACCCCCAACGTGTCGTCTTCGGCGCCGGATCGCTCCGGCACCTCGCGCGCGAGATCGACGCGCTGGGTGCGCGGCGCGCGCTGGTGCTGTCCACGCCCGAGCAGCGTGGCCAGGCCGAGCGCGTGGCCGACATGCTCGGCGCGCAGGCGGCGGGCATCTTCGATCGCGCGGTGATGCACGTGCCGATCGAGACCGCGCGCGAGGCACGCGAAGTCGCACGCAAGCTCGACGCCGACTGCGCCGTGGCCATCGGCGGCGGCTCTACCACCGGCCTGGGCAAGGCGATCGCGCTCGATTCCGGTCTGCCGATCCTCGCGATACCGACCACCTATGCCGGCAGCGAGATGACGCCGATCTACGGCCTCACCGAGGCCGGACTCAAGAAGACAGGCAAGGACCCGCGCGTACTGCCGCGCACGGTGATCTACGACCCCGAGCTGTCCCGAACACTTCCAGTGGGACTCAGCGTGACCAGCGGCATCAACGCGATCGCCCACGCGGCGGAAGGCCTCTATGCGCAGGACAGCAATCCGGTGATGGATCTGATGGCGCGCGAAGGCATCGCGGCGATCGCTCGGGCGCTGCCGTTGATCCGGCTGCAACCCGACGACATCGAGGCGCGGGCCGATGCGCTCTACGGCGCGTGGCTCTGCGGCAGCGTGCTCGGCAGCGTGGGCATGGCCTTGCACCACAAGCTGTGCCACACGTTGGGCGGCAGCTTCAACCTGCCGCATGCGGAAGTGCACACGGTGGTGCTGCCTCATGCGATCGCCTTCAACGCGGACGCGGCGCCGCGGGCCATGGACCGCATCGCGCAATCGCTCGGTACCGAGTCGGCGGCCACAGGGCTGTATGCGCTCGCCCGCGACAACGGTGCGCCCGTCGCGCTCAAAGACATCGGCATGCGCGCAGAAGACCTCGACCGCGCGGCCGACCTTGCCGTGAACAACCCCTACTGGAATCCGCGGCCCTTCGGTCCCGCCGAGCGCGACGCCATCCGAGCGCTGCTCCAGCGGGCTTTCGACGGCGATCCCCCGCGCTGAAGCCACATCCGAGTTTGTGCAGGAAGAGAAAGAATGAAGGAGACAACCATGACAATGAATCGCAGACAGTTCACCCAGGCCGCGGCCGCACTGGCAGCCACTGGCGCCACACCGCTGGCCTTCGCGGCGGACACGCTCAAGATCGGCTACGTGTCACCGCAGACCGGACCGCTCGCGCCCTTCGGCGAAGCGGACAAGTGGGTCATCGACCAGATGAAGACCGCGTTCAAGGACGGCATCAGCGTCGGCGGCAAGAAGTACGAGGTACAGATCGTGCTGAAGGACAGCCAGTCCAACCCCAACCGCGCGGGCGAGGTCGCCAATGACCTGATCCTCAAGGACAAGGTCGCGCTCGTGCTCACGGCCGGAACACCGGAGACCGCCAACCCCGTGAGCGATGCCTGCGAGCTCAACGAGGTGCCCTGCGTCTCCAGTGTGGTGCCGTGGCAGCCATGGTTCTTCGGCCGCAAGGGCGATCCGGCGAAGGGCTTCAATTGGACGTACCACCTGTTCTGGGGCCTGGAAGATGTCATCGCCAACTTCACGAACGGCTGGAAATCCATACCGACCAACAAGAAGGTCGGCGGACTCTTCCCCAACGACGGTGACGGCAACGCCTGGGGCGACAAGGAACTGGGTTTCCCGAAGCCGCTTTCGCAAATGGGCTTCACGCTCGTCGATCCGGGGCGATTCCAGAACGGCACGCAGGACTTCAGCGCACAGATCGCGGCCTTCAAGAAGGATGGCGTGGAGATCGTCACGGGCGTGGTGATCCCACCCGACGCCAAGACCTTTCTCACGCAGGCGCGGCAGCAGGGCTTCCGGCCGAAGATCATCACGCTCGGCAAGGCGTTGCTGTTCCCTGGCGCGATCGACGCACTGGGTGACCTGGGCGACGGGCTGTCGACCGAGGTGTGGTGGAGCCCGTCGCATCCCTTCACCTCCAGCCTGACGAAGCAGAGTGCCAAGTCGCTGGCCGAGGCCTACGAGGCGGGTGCGAAGAAGCAATGGACGCAGCCGATCGGCTTCGCGCACGCCTTGTTCGAGGTGGCGGCCGATGCGCTGTCGCGTTCCAAGTCGGTGAAGGCCTCCGACGTCCGCGATGCGGTGGCCGCGACCTCGCTCGCGACCGTGGTCGGCCCGGTGAAGTGGGGTGGGCAGGGGCCGTTCAAGAACGTCAGCAAGACGCCGCTGGTGCTCGGCCAATGGGGGAAGGGAACGAAGTACAAGCACGAACTGACGATCGTGAGCAACGAGGCCGCGACCAACATTCCGGTTGGCGGCAAGCTCCGGCCGATGCCCGCGTAAGCGCCATGCCACTGCTCTCATTGCACGCCGTCAGCAAGTCCTACGGCGCGCTCAAGGTCACCGACGACATCACGCTCGCGGTGACCGAGGGCGAGACGCTGGGCATCCTCGGGCCGAACGGCGCGGGCAAGACCACGCTGTTCAACCTGATCTCGGGCGACGTGCGCGTGGATGCGGGCCGTGTCGAGTACGAGGGCAGGGATGTGACTACGCTCAAGCCGCACCAGCGCTGCCATGCCGGCATCGGCCGCAGCTACCAGGTGCCGCAGCCCTTCGGCAACATGAGCGTGTTCGAGAACCTCGTGACCGCCGCCTGCTTCGGCGCTCAGGAGCGCGAGCAGGAGGCCTGGCAGACGGCGCACGAGGTGCTGGTGCAGACAGGCCTGATGCCGCATGCGAACAAGCCGGCCGGCGGCCTGACGTTGCTGGACCGCAAGCGGCTCGAACTCGCGCGTGCGCTCGCGACGCGGCCGAAGCTGCTGCTGCTCGACGAGATCGCGGGCGGACTGACGGAGCCTGAGGCGCGGCAACTGGTCGAGGAACTTCAGGAGATCAAGGCGCGCGGCGTGACCATGATCTGGATCGAGCATGTGGTCCATGCGCTGCTGTCGCTGGCCGACCGGCTGTTCGTCATCAACTTCGGGCAGAAGCTGGCGGAGGGCGAGCCGCGGGCGGTGATGAACGATCCTGAAGTGCGGCGCGTGTACATGGGGATGGAAGCATGACCGCGCTGCTGGACGCCCGCGGCCTCGAGGCCTTTTACGGCGACGCGCAGGCGCTCTTCGGCGTCGACTTCGAGCTGTCACAGGGCGAACTGGTCGCAGTGATCGGATCGAACGGTGCGGGCAAGTCGACCCTGCTCAAGTGCCTGACGGGTCTGGTGCGCGCGCCCCGCGAGGCGGTGCATTTCAAGGGCGAGGCGATCGGCGGCCTGCCACCGGGCGAGATCGTGAAGCGCGGTCTCGCGATGGTGCCGGAAGGGCGGCGGCTGTTCCCCAGCCTCAGCGTCGAAGAGAACCTGCAGATCGGCGGCCTCACCGGCCGCAAGGGGCCGTGGAATCTGGACCGCCTCTACGGGCTTTTTCCCATCCTCGCGGAGAAGCGCCGCAACCCTGGCACGGCGCTCTCGGGCGGCCAGCAGCAGATGGTGGCCCTCGGCCGTGCGCTCATGAGCAATCCCGAAGTGCTCCTGTGCGACGAACTCTCACTGGGTCTCGCGCCCATCGTGATCCGCGAAATCTATGCCGCGATGCCCGACATCACGCGCGAAGGCATGACGGTCGTGATCGTGGAGCAGGACGTGACGATGGCGCAACGTGTGTCGCAACGCATCTACTGCCTGCAGGAAGGGCGCGTGTCGCTGCAGGGGCGCTCGAACGCCCTCACGCGCGAGCAGATCTCGCAGGCCTATTTCGGCCTCTGAAGGACACACAACGTGCTTGAAACCATCCTCCAGGGCATCCTGCTCGGCGGCCTCTACACGCTCTTCGCGCTCGGGCAGTCGCTGATGTTCGGCGTCATGCGCCTCACCAACACCGCGCAGGGCGACTTCATCATCCTCGGCGCCTTCGCGGTGATCGCGGGCACCACGCTGTTCGGCGATGCGCCGCTGCTGATCACGCTCGCGGTGCTGCCGGTGGCCTTCGCCTTCGGCTATGCGCTGCAACGCTATGTGCTCAACGGCACGCTGGGCAAGGACCCACTGCCTTCGCTGGTCGTCACCTTCGGTCTGTCGATCGTGATCCAGAACCTGCTGCTCGAAGTGTTCTCCGCCGATCCGCGATCCATCGAGACCGGCGGGCTCAACACGCAGGGGCTGCGCATCGGCGAGTCGCTGTCGCTCGGCGTGCTGCCGCTCATCGTGCTGGCGATTGCGCTGGTGGCGACCGGTGCGCTGCAATGGCTGTTCGCGAACACGGCGCTCGGCCGCTCCTTTCGCGCGGTGTCGGACGACCGCGAGATCGCCGAATTGATGGGGCTCAACGCAAAGAGGGTCTATGCGCTGGCGACCGCCATCGCCTTCGTGCTGATCGCGGTGGCAGGCGCGCTGCAGGGCATGCGCACCACGGTGTCGCCGTCGGACGGGCCGCTGCTGCTGCTCTTCGCATTCGAGGCCGTGATCATCGGCGGCATGGGTTCCTTCTGGGGCACGCTGGCCGGCGCGATGATCCTGGGCGTCACGCAGCAGATCGGCTTTCGCTTCGATCCGGGGTGGGGCATCTGGGTCGGCCATCTGGTGTTCCTGCTCGTGCTGGTGCTTCGGCCGCAGGGGCTGTTCCCCAAGACACGCTGAGGGCAGGCATGAGCAGCGATTCCAATCCACGCGCTCTGCGCAATGTGCTGTTCATCATGTGTGACCAGCTGCGCGCGGACTATCTCTCGTGCTACGGGCATCCGCGCCTGCACACGCCGAACGTCGATGCCCTGGCAGCGCGCGGCGTTCGCTTCGATCGCGCCTACGTGCAGGGCTCGGTGTGCGGCGCGTCGCGCATGTCGACCTACACGGGGCGCTACGTGAGCAGCCACGGGGCGATGTGGAACTTCGTGCCGCTGTCGGTCGGGCAGAAGACGCTCGGCGAGCACCTGCGGCCGCACGGCGTGCGATGTGCGCTGGTGGGCAAGACGCACGTGGAGCCCGATCTCGAAGGTGCGCGCCGCCTCGGCATCGACACCACCCAAGGCGAAGGCCGGCTCGCGATGGAGGGCGGCTTCGAGCCCTACGCACGCGACGACGGCATCTGGCCGCCGGGCTTCAAGGTCAGCGGCAATGCCTATTGCGATTGGCTGCGCGAGCGCGGCTACGTGTCGGATAACCCGTGGCACGACTTCGCCAATTCCGGCCGCGACCCGGACGGCGAGATCCTGAGCGGCTGGCAGATGCGCTGGGCCGCCGAGCCCGCCGCCATTGCCGAGCCGCACAGCGAGACGCCCTACACGACGGACCGCGCCATCGACTTCATGCGAGAAGCGGGCGACGCGCCCTGGGTCCTCCATCTTTCCTACATCAAGCCGCATTGGCCCTACGTGGTCCCGGCGCCTTATCACGCGATGTACGGGCCCGGCGACGTGTTGCCCGCGGTGCGCAGCGAGGCCGAGCGAGACCAGGCGCATCCGGTGCTCGAAGGCTTTCGCCACGACACCGCGAGCCTGAGCTTCAGCCGCGACGAGGTGCGCGCGACGGTGATCCCCACCTACATGGGGCTGGTCAAGCAGATCGACGACCAGCTCGGTCGGCTGTTCGCGTTCATGCGCGAAAGCGGCCTGGATCGCGAGACGCTGGTGGTCTTCACGAGTGATCATGGCGACTACCTTGGCGACCACTGGCTGGGGGAGAAGGAGCTGTTCCACGAGCCGATCGTGCGCGTGCCGCTGATCGTGGCCGATCCGCGGGCCGAGGCCGACGCGACGCGCGGCACTGCCAGCGATGCACTGGTCGAATGCATCGACATCGTCCCGACGGTTCTCGAAGCGCTGGACATCGAACGGCCGTCGCAATGGCTCGAAGGCGAATCGCTGTTGCCGCTGCTTCATGCGCGCGACGGCGCCGGGGGCAAGCCCTTCGTCGTTTGCGAGAACAGCTACGCCTTCCGCGATGCCGTGCGTCTGCCGATCGGACAGCCGGTCGAGCGCTGCCACATGACGATGCTGCGCGACCGCCGCTGGAAGTTCGTGTACTTCGAGGACCTGCCGCCGCTGCTGTTCGACCTCGACGCCGATCCGCAGGAGCTGGTTGACCTCGGACGTGACCCGGCGCACGCGGCGGTCCGCGAGCAGATGCTCGCGCGCCTGTTCGAGTGGCTGCGCGCGCGCCGCCGTTTTCCCACCATCGCGCCGGCCGCGATCGAGGCCTGGAACAGGCGCGAGCGCGAAGCCGGCATCCTGATCGGCGCCTGGTGAGCGCCGCCACGACAACGCATTCCAGGAGACTCCATGAGCTTGATTTCCCGAACCTTGACGCTGGCCTGCGCGGCCGCGATGCTGCCGCTCGGCGCCGCCGCGGCCGACGCGGCGTGGCCCACCAAGCCCGTGCGGCTGGTCGTTGCGTTTCCAGCCGGCGCGCCGGGTGACATCATCTCGCGCCTCATCCAGCCGGGCCTGCAGAAGGCGCTCGGCCAGCCGGTAGTGGTCGACAACAAGCCGGGCGCGGGCGGCAACATCGGCATGCAGGAAGTGCTGCGCGCAAACGATTCGCACACGGTGCTGGTCGGCCCTGACACCATGCTCACCATCAATCCGTTCCTGTACAAGAAGATGGGCTTCAAGCCGATGGAGGACTTCGTGCCCGTCACGCAACTCGCCGGCTTCAGCCAGGAGTTGGTGTGCCACCCCTCAGTCGGCGTCAAGACCTTGCCAGAGCTGCTGGCGGCCGCGAAGAAGACGCCGATGAGCTACGCCTCGGGCGGTCCGGGCGTGCCAGGCCACATGGCGATGGAGCTGCTGCTCGCTACGACTGGCGCCACCATGCAGCACGTCGCCTATCGCGGCCCGAGCCCGGCGATGCAGGATGTGCTCGGTGGCGCCGTGCCCTGCGGATTCCTCGCGTCGCCCGTGGTGGGTCCGTTGATCAAGGACGGCAAGCTGGTCCCCATCGTGGTGTCCGGATCGCGTCGCCTGGCGAGCCAGCCTTCGGTGCCGACGGCCGCCGAAGCCGGTGCCAGGGGCTATGAAGCAGGCTTCGCGGAGATGATGACGATGCCGCGCTCCACGCCGCCTGCGGTGGTCGAACGGCTGCAGTCCGAGGTGGCGAAGGCAATGGCCTCGCCCGATGTGCGCGAACGCCTCGCGACGCTGGACCTGGAGCTGCTTGCGAACACGCCGCAGGAGGCCGCGCAGCGCCTGCGCACCGAGAGCCAGCGCTGGGCCAAGGTGGCCGAGCGCATCAACCTGCAACTCGACTGACCGCCATGACGCCGTCACAACCCTTCGCGATCGAGCGGGCCACCGCCGCGAGCCGTGCAGCGGGCATCGCCGGCGTCGTCCTCACGCTCGTTGCCGCGAGCCTGCCCTTCTGGGGCGAATCGAGCTGGATGCGCGAGTTCGTCGAGATCGCCTGCTACTTCATCTTCGCGATGATGTGGAACCTGCTGGCGGGTTATGGCGGCATGGTGAGCATCGGGCAGCAGGCCTTCTTCGGCTTCGGCGGCTACGTGATGCTGATGCTCGGCAACTTCGCGGGGGTCAATCCCTTCATCGCGGTTCCGCTGGGCGCGCTGGCGGCGGGCGTGATCGCGGTGCCGGTGTCCTTCGTCGCGTTCAGGCTGTCGGGCGGCTACTTCGCCATTGGCACCTGGGTGATCGCCGAGGTGTTTCGCCTGAGCTTTGCCAACGTGTCGGCGGTGGGCGGCGGCTCGGGCACCACGCTGACCGCGCTGCGCGGGATCGAGAAGGCGACGCGCGAGAGCGTCACCTACTCGATGGCGCTGGCCTGCGTGGTGGCGGCGATCGCGCTGGTCTACCTGTTCCTGCGCAGCAAGCGCGGCCTGGCACTGCTCGCGATCCGCGACAACGAGGTGGCGGCCGAATCGCAGGGCATTCCCGTCGCCCGCATGAAGCTGGCGGTGTACGTCGTCGCGGCCTTCGGCGCGGGGCTCGCGGGTGCGCTCTACTTCGTCGGCAACCTGCGCATCAGCCCGGATGCGGCGTTCAGCGTCAACTGGACTGCGTTCGCGATCTTCATGGTGGTCATCGGCGGCATCGGCCGGATCGAGGGGCCGTTGGTGGGGGCGCTCATTTTCTGGGCGCTCAACAAGTTCCTGAGCGACTACGGCACCTGGTATTTGCTCGGGCTGGGCTTGCTGGCGATCGTGGTCACCATCTTCTTCAAGCAGGGCTTGTGGGGGTTTGCGCAGCAGCGCTGGGGCTGGTCGCTGTTCCCGACGCAACGGCGTCTCGTGACGGGCACCCCGGCCAGCCTCAAGCGAGCCACGCCCTCGACCCATTCTTCCGACCTGGAGTTCCATCCCCATGCGAAACATCAATGAACACACCATCACCGCCGCCGTCCTCGAGCGCATGGCGCAGTGCCAAGACCCGCGGCTGAAGGAAATCATGTCGGCGCTCGTTCGCCACATGCATGACTTCGCGCGAGAAGTGAAGTTGACCGAGGCCGAATGGGCAGCGGGCATCGAGTTCCTGACCGCGACGGGGCAGAAGTGCAGCGACAAGCGGCAGGAGTTCATCCTGCTGTCGGACACGCTGGGCCTGTCGATGCTGACGGTGGCGCTCAATCACGCAAAGAGCGCGCAGGCCACCGAGGCGACCGTGTTCGGTCCCTTCCACGTGCAGGGCGCGCCGAAGCTTCCGCTGGGCGGCGACATCTCGGGCGGCGCCAAGGGCGAGCCGCTGTTCGTCAACGCGACAGTGCGGGGTCGTGACGGCGAGCCCGTGGCGGATGCGGAGGTGGATGTGTGGGAGGCCGATGCGGAAGGCTTCTACGACGTACAGCGGGCCGGGCTCGATCGCCCGCAGGGCCGTGCCGTCTTCCGCACCGATGCCGAGGGCCGGCTGTGGTTCCGTGGCGTGATGCCGGTCGCTTACCCGATCCCGACCGATGGGCCGGTGGGCGTGATGCTGCGCGCTACCAAGCGCCATCCTTGGCGGCCGGCCCACGTCCACTTCATGATCAAGGCGCCGGGCTACGAGACGCTCATCACGCATGTGTTTCGCGATGGGGACGAGTACCTCGACAGCGATGCGGTGTTCGGCGTGCGCAATTCGCTGATCGGCGACTTCGTCTCGCACCGCGATGGCATCGCGCCGGACGGCAGCGTGCAGGCGAAGCCTTTCCACACGCTGAAGTTCGACTTCGTGCTGGAGCCGGAGCTTGCTGGTTGAATTGCGGGGGAGGCCCGTCATAATCGCTGCGATGCAGGACACCCGCTCGCCCATCACACCCGAGGTACTGGCCCCTCACACGCCGCTATCCGACTACTACGGCAACGAAGCGGAGCATGAGAGCTTCCTGCGCCGGATCTTCGACGAGACGGCCCCCGACTACAACCGCATCGAGCGAGTGCTCGCGCTGGGGTCTGGCCCGTGGTATCGACGCTCCGCGCTGCAGCGTGCGGGGCTCACGGCAGGCGCGCAAGTGCTCGACGTGGGCATCGGCACCGGGTTGGTCGCGCGCGAGGCGCTGACGCTGATCGGGCCTGGTGGCCATCTGGTTGGCGTCGACCCGAGTCCCGGGATGATGGGCGAGGTCGCATTGCCCGACGTCGAACTCGTCCGCGGGCGGGCCGAGGCGCTCCCGCGGCCCGACGCCAGCAGCGATTTCGTGAGCATGGGCTATGCGCTGCGGCATATCGCGGATGTGCACGCGGCCTTCGCGGAGTTCCACCGGGTGCTGCGCCCGGGCGGGCGCCTCGTGGTGCTCGAGATCACCAAGCCGGCCGGACGCGTGGGCACCGCCGTGCTCAAGGCCTACATGCGCAGCGTCGTGCCGCTGATCGCCAAGGCCGTGGCACGGCGCCACGACACCTCCGAACTGTGGCGCTACTACTGGGACACGATCGAGGCCTGTATTCCGCCCGAATCGGTGATGAGCGCGTTGCGCGCGGCCGGTTTCGAAGACGTGAAGCGGCACGTCGAGCTCGGCATCTTCTCCGAGTACACGGCCGTCAAGCCGGCCTGAGTTCAGGGCATCAGGGCGATGATCTTCTTGATCTCGTCGGCGGAGTAGGCGCGCAACGTCTGCGAGCGGACGTTGCCGAGCGAGCCGACGCTGAGCAGCCCGGCCATTGCAGCTTCATCGGAGCCTTCGGTCACGATCACAAGGTCGTAGGTGCCCGATGTCCAGTACATGCTCTTGATGCTCAGGCCCAGCTTGGTCGCGAGCCCCTTGAATGCCTCGGCGCGATTGGGCGACTCCTTCACGTTGCGGATGCCCTGGTCGGTGAAGTTGACGAGCGAAATGAAGGTGGACATGGTGTAGCCCTCGTTGCGGCTTGGCAAGCCGGGGCGGAAGAGTCTAGACCTCCGATGCGCTTCAGTCGAACGTCACAACGGTGGGACACCCCACTGCCGGCAGCGCCGACAGGTCCTCGCGACGCGGGATCGACGCCTGCGCGCCTGCGCGCGTGACGCACACGGCTGCGGCCTGGATGCCCAGCGCGATGCCGTCATCGATCGCTTCGCCCCTGGCGAGCGCCGCGCACAGCGTCCCGATGAAGGTGTCGCCGGCCGCGGTGGTGTCGATGGCCTTCACCTCCAATGCATCGAAGTGACGACAGCCACCTGCGTCGCAGGCCATCACGCCATCGCTGCCCATCGTCAGGATCACGCACGCCGGGCCTCGGCGGCGCAATGCGTCGGCAGCGCGGGCGGCACCGTTCTTGTCGTGCACCGCGATGCCGCTCAGCATCGAGGCTTCTGTTTCGTTCAGCACGAGGATGTCCACGAGCTTCCACAGCGTATCGGGGAGTGCTTCGGCCGGGGCGGGGTTCATCACCACGGTGCAGCCGCGCGAATGCGCAAGCTCGGCCGCATCCACGACGGCCTGCATGGGCACTTCGAGCTGCAACAGCAGCAGACGCGCCGTTGCCAGATCGCTCTGCAGGCGCTGCATGTCTTCAGCACCTACGAAGGCATTGGCGCCCGGGATCAACGCGATGCGGTTCTGCGCGCTGTCGTCGACCATGATCAGCGCCACACCGGTTGAGGCTGCCGCCAGCGCGACGTGCCCGACCTCGACGCCATCGCCTGCCAGCGATGCCTTCAGCGAAAGCCCGAACGCGTCGTCGCCGACACGCCCGACCATCGCCACCCGGGCTCCCTGGCGCGCGCAGGCCACGGCCTGGTTCGCGCCCTTGCCGCCCGGGTTGTTCATGAACGAATGGGCCTGCAGGGTCTCGCCCGCACCCGGCACGCGCGGCACACGGACCACGAGGTCCATGTTGAGGCTGCCGAACACGACGATCTCGGGCACGGCCTCTGCTCCCGGCTTCAAGCCTCGGCGTCCATGGCGTGGAGCTTTTCCACGCGGCGCCGGAAATCTTCGTCCTCGACGGCGAAGCGCGCCTGCAGGTAGGCGGTGATCAGGTCCGTCGCCAGCCAGGGGCCGACGATCTGAGCGCCGATGCACATGACGTTGACGTCGTCGTGCTCCACCGACTGGTGGGCCGAGTGGACGTCATGGCAGACGGCGGCGCGGATGCCCTTCATCTTGTTGGCCGCGATCGATGCGCCGACGCCGGTGCCGCACACCATGATGCCGCGCTCGACTTCGCCGGCGACGATCTTCGCGGCTACCGCGCGCGCCACATCCGGGAAGTCGACCGGCTGGTCGTCATGGCTGCCGACGTCGACGACCTCATGGCCGAGCTTGCGGATGTGGTCGACGATGGCGCCTTTGAGCGACCAGCCTGCGTGGTCCGATCCGATGACGAGACGCATGGAATTCTTTCTTCAGTAGTGGTGGGTCAGTTGATCATGGCCGCCGGCAGGTCGCTGCCGTGGAACTTCTTGTAGATGGCGTTGAGCTTGCCGTTCTTCAGGTTGGCTGTCACCCATTCGTTGAGCTTGGCGACCATGCGGTCCTCGCCTTTCTTCACGCCGACGGCGAGGTCGAGGTTGCGCAGCACGATCTTCTGCTCGAACGGGCGTTGCGGGTTCTTCGCGGTGATCTGATTCATGATCGTCACCGAAGTGGAGACGATGTCGGCCTGGCCGCTGACGCCCGCGGTGACCATCGTGGCGTCGTCGTCATAGCGCACGACCTTGAAGTCCTTTTCCTTGGCCATGGCGGTGAGCTCGGTGTCCTGCGTGGTGCCGCGCGTCACGGTGACGGACTTGCCTTTCAGGTCCGCCCAATCCTTGATCGGGAGATCCTTGCGGGCGCCGATCATCGACACCAGCGCGGCGTAGGGCTTCGAGAAGTCGATGACCTTCTGGCGCTCGGGCGTCACGGAGAGCGTCGACACCACGATGTCGGCCTTGCCAGTCTGCAGGTTCGGAATGCGGGTGGCGCCGGTGGTCTGCACGAACTCCAGCTCCAGGCCCCAGTCCTTCGCCAGCAACTGCGCGGTTTCAACGTCGGAGCCGGTCGGCTTGAGGTCCTTGTCGAGCATGCCCGACGGCGGGATCGAGAAGTCGGTCGCGATGCGGATCTTCTTGGCCTTCATGACGTCGTCGAGCAGGTCCGCGTGGGCGGCGCTGGCGAAGGTCAGGCAGGCGGCTGCGAGCATCGTGATCAGGGAATGGTGGGTCTTCATCGGTTTGTCTCCAGGGTCTTGGGTGTGGATGCGAGCCTTCAGAGCTCGCTGGCTACGAACTGCCGAAGCTCGGCGGTTTGGGGTGATGACAGGATCTCCGGGCCGCCACGCTCCCAGACCCTGCCTCGGTTCATGAAGAGGATCTGGTCCGCGACCTTGCGCGCGAAGGCCATCTCGTGCGTGACCATCACCATGGTCATGCCGCCGGCCGCCAGATCCTCGATGACGCGCAGGACTTCGCCTGTGAGTTCGGGGTCGAGCGCGGAGGTCACTTCGTCGAACAGCATGACCTTGGGCTGCATCGCCAGCGAGCGGGCAATCGCGACGCGCTGCTGCTGGCCGCCAGACAACTGCTCGGGATAGCTGGCTGCCTTGTCCGCGAGGCCGACCTTGGCGAGCACCTCGTGCGCGATGGCGCGCGCCTCGCTCTTGGAGACGCCCTTGGCCGAGCGCGGCGCGAGCGTGATGTTCTGTTCGATCGTCAGGTGCGGAAAGAGGTTGTAGCTCTGGAAGACGATGCCCACGTCGAGCCGCAGCGCCTTGAGGTCGATGTCCGGAGCGTCGACGCGATGGCCGCAGACGACGATCTCGCCGCTGTCGATGCGTTCGAGCCGGTCGATGCAGCGCAGCGCCGTGCTCTTGCCGGAGCCGCTGCGGCCGATGATGGCCGTGACCTGTCCGCGGTCGACCTCGAAGCCGACGCCTTCGAGCACCTTGAGTGCGCCGAAGCTCTTGTGGACGTCGTGCAGGCGAACGACCGGCGCCGAGGCGCCATCAGGGTTGCGTGAGGATGGGTTCATGGGAAGACAGTGAAGTCGGCGCGGCCGAAGCGGAGCCCGCGCGACGCTCGAGCCGGCGGCTCCAGACCGACAGCGGATAGCACAGCGCGAAGTAGAGCGCCGCGATCACGAGGTACACGATGAAGGGCTCGAAGATCGAGTTGTTGATGATCTGCCCCGAGCGGGCGAGCTCGACGAAGCCCACCACCGAGGCGAGCGAGGTGTTCTTGATGATCTGCACCATGAAGCCGACCGTGGGCGGCGTTGCCAGCCGCACGGCCTGCGGCAGCACGACCTTGACCATGCGCTGGGTCCGGCTCAGGGCGAGGCACTCGGCGGCTTCCCACTGCGGACGCGGCACCGCCTGGATCGCGGCACGCCAGATCTCGCCGAGGTAGGCGGACACGTAGATCGTGAGCGATGCACCGGCCGCGGCCAGTGCCGACACCTTGATGCCCAGGGTCGGCAGGCCGAAGTAGGCGAGGAACATGATCACCAGCAGCGGCGAACCCTGCACGAGCTGCACCCACAGGCCCATCCCCACGCGCACCGACCGGCGCGGCGAAACCCGCGCCAGCGCGACGACGAAGGCGCAGATGCCGCCGCCGACGAAGGCGATGAGGGAGAGGACCAGCGTCCACATCGCGCCCTGCAGCAGGAACCCGAAGTGATTGGCGTTGAAGGCGGTGGCGGTCATCACAGCGCGGTGCCCAGCCTGCGACGGCGCGGAAACAGCAGCGCGCCCACGCCCCAGAAGCCGAGCCGCATGAGCAGCGACAGCAGGATGTAGCCCGCGCCGATGATGACGAAGGTCTCCAGCGGCCGGTAGGTGTCGGACTGCACGTGGTTGGCGACTGCTGTGAGTTCCTCGACCGAGATCTGCGAGCAGATGGAGGAGGCGAGCATCAGCAGCACGAACTGGCTGGTCAGTGCCGGATAGACGCGTTCCATGGCCGGCAGCAGCACGACGTGCCAGTAGACCTGGACGCGCGACAGCGCGAGGCACTCTGCGGCTTCGATCTGGCTGCGGTTCACCGAGTCGAAGCCGGCACGCATGATCTCCGTGGCGTAGGCGCCGGCATTCACCGCCAGCGCAATGACCGCCACCGTGAACGCGGACAGCGACAGGCCCAAGCTCGACAGCCCGAAGTAGACGAGGAAGATCTGCACCAGCAGCGGCGTGTTGCGGATCAGCTCGACGTAGGCGCCGCAGACGCGCGCCACCGTGGCGTTGCGGCCCCTGCGGCCGACGGCGCACAGCGTGCCGATGGCGAAGCCCGCGAGCGTCGCGACCAGCGCCAGCTGCACGGTGAGCCACGCGCCTTCGACGAACAGCGGCCAGCGCTCGAGGACGACCCCGAAGTCCAGGTTGCTCACGCCGGTTCCTTGCGGGCGGGCGGGCGGCCCCGCGTTGCGGGCTCGGCTGCTGCATTGCGGCGGTATTCGTCGCCGATGCTGAAGTGCTTGCGCAGCACCTGGTCGGCGCGGTCCTCGTCACGCGAGACCAGCGCCTGGAAGATGCGGGCGTGGTCCTCGACCAGATACTGCTTCACGGCGGGATCGCCGCCCACGACGTCGCGGCGCTCGTGATGCGAGCGCATCAGCAATGTCGCCATCGCGGCGTAGAGCTGCATCAGCGTCTCGGACCGGCTGGCGCGGACCAGGGCCGTATGGAACTCGTAGTCGGCGCGGCTGCCTTCGTCGGAGTCGTGGACGGTGGCCTCGATGTGGTCGACCGCCGCGGCGATGCGCTCGAGGTCCGACGTCGTCGCGTGCCGGCATGCCAGGCGGATGGCCTGCACCTCGATCGCGATGCGGGCCTGCATGACGTCGTCGACGATGTCCGCCTGCTGCGCCATCGAGAAGGCGAAGAAGTCGCCGAGTACCGAGACGTCGGGCTTGCGCACGACGGTGCCGACCCGCTCGCGGATCTCGACCACGCCCAGCATGGCGAGCGCTCGCAATGCCTCGCGCACGATGGGGCGGCTCACGCCCAGTTGCAGCGCCAGTTCGCGCTCGGGGATCAGGCGGTCTCCCGAGCGGATGCTCCCTTCGAGAAGCCGGTCGCGCAGGAAAGCGAACACCTTGGAGAAGCCGGTTCCTTCGGCTTCGGGCGTGCGCGTGATCAAGGGTTGTGGAGGCCTTGTTGTCATGCCGTGGTTTTACCAGTGGGCAAACCAGAAGGCATCGGGGAATGTCCTCTAGGTGACAACCCTTAGCCGGGGCCTACCAGCGCAAGGCGGTGGTATGCACGGGCGCATCCCACAGGCGCTTGGCTTCGTCGTCCAGCGCGGTCACGGTGAGGGATGCACCGGCCATTTCCAGCGAGGTCGTGTAGTTGCCGACCAGCGTGCGCACCACGTCCAGCCCTTCCTCCGCGAGCCGCTGGCGCGCGTGGTGGTGCAGAAGATAAAGCTCCATCAGGGGCGTGCCGCCGAGTCCGTTGACCAGCAGCAGCACCTCGCGGCCGCGCGCGAGCGACAGGTCTTTGAGGATCGGGTCGAGCAGCAGGTCGACGATGCCCGCCGCCGGCGCGAAAGGCATGCGCTGCCGCCCCGGCTCGCCGTGGATGCCCACGCCCAGTTCCATTTCCTGCTCGCCGATCTCGAAGGTCGCCACGCCCGATGCCGGCACGATGCAGCTGTTGAACGCCACGCCCATCGACGCCGTGCCGCCGTTGATGCGGTCGCCCAGCGCCTTGCAGTCGAACAGGTCTGCGCCGGCCTCGGCGGCGGCGCCGACCATCTTCTCGACGACCATGGTGCCGGCCACGCCGCGGCGGCCGCTGGCATGCATCGAATGCTCGATGGCGACGTCGTCGTCGACCACCACCATCAGGTGGTCGAGGTCGACCAGCATGTCGCTCGCCATCTGGAAGTTGAGGCGGTCGCCGGCGTAGTTCTTGACGATGAAGAGCACGCCGCGTCCGGCGTTCACGCTGTGCGCCGCGGCCAGCCACTGGTCGGGCGTGGGCGATGTGAACACTTGCCCCGGGCAGGCCGCGTCGAGCATGCCGAGACCCACGTAGCCCGTGTGCAGCGGCTCATGGCCGGAGCCGCCGCCGGACACGACGGCGACCGCGTCGCGCTTGGGCACGCGCCGCGACACGAAGGTCGGGTCGAACTCGACGCGCAGCAGGTCTGCATGCGCCGAAGCCAGGCCCGACAGGCTTTCGACGATGGCATCGTCGACATAGTTGATGAATTTCTTCATCGTGTGTCCTCGAAGGAAGCTCGTCCAGGGTGAGGCATCGTGAGGCCGTGGCGCACGGCTGTCATGCGAGGTTCTCCGCAGTCAGGATGTCGACCCGCGGGTTGCTGACTGCCAGCGCCCCGCGCACGCCTTCGCACAGGGCGCGCAGCACGCGCGCCGCGGTGGTGACCGCGTAGTGCACATCTTGGTGCAGCACGAAGCTCAGCGCGCCGGAGATCAGCATCGACCGATGCACATCCAGCAAGTCGTGCGCCACCATGCCGAGCGAGGCGTCGTAGCCGTGTTCGGCCAGCGCGCGGTGCACGCCGTGGCTGCCGGGGCCGACGTTGTAGACGGCCGTGAGGCGGCCGCCCGTCGCTTGCGGATCGAGCGCCTCGCGGGCACGCCGGTACGCCTCGTCTTCCGACTCGGGCATGTCGTCCACGCGCAGCAGCTTCGCGCCGGCAAAGCGCTCCTCCAGCACCTGTGCGAAGCCGATGCCCCGATCGATCTCTGCCGCATAGCGCGTGGCGGGCGAAAGCAGGGCGCAATGGCCCTGGCCAGCCGGCGCCTCTCGCCCCAGCAGCAGGCCGGCGGTGCGACCGGCGGCGCGGTTGTCCGCGCCGATGAAAGTCTCGCGCATCGAGCCCGCGACGTCGGAGAACAGGGTGACGACGTGCACGCCGGAGCGCACGAGTTCGTTGACGGCGAGCTTCACGGCGGGGGTGTCCGGTGCGAGCAGTGCGACGCCGTCCATGTCCGACAGCCGCGCGAGTTCGTCGGCAAAGGCTGTCGGCTCGGCGGCGGGCAATCGGCGCGTGACCTCGGTGATGTGCTGGTGGCGGAAATCGCCGGCCGCCTGGGCGATGACGCGGTCCACAAGATCGAAGAAGCCGCGTCGTGTGGAAGGCAGCACGAAAGCGAAGCGGTAGCTGTCGGTGGAGCGCGGCCTGCCGCGCATCGGCGCGGTGGCGCCGAGGCCTTTCATCGCCTCGCGCACGCGCTGCACGGTGGCGGGATTGACGCCGGGGCGGTTGTTCAGCACGCGGTCGACGGTGGCGGTGCTGACGCCGGCTGTCTCAGCGATCTGGGTGATGGTGACGGAAGTAGCCAAACCTGAAAAGAGCCTCAATAAATCAATCAGAAGTGTCGTCGAAGTCTGCCGTAACGCCTCTCCGGGCAATCCCGGACCGGCGATGAATCGCATCACCCTTGGTCTGATGTCCTAGGGTTTGCATTGATTGATTTATTTAATGCTCTTTTTATTCTTCCATCAAGCCGAACCGCTGTCGCCGAGGGGCGGAGCGGGCGTAGGCCGGTAGGGCGCCTGACCGACGAATGGCGCATCCCTCTTCGCGGCGCGAGCCGCCTGTCCTCACACAGGAGATGAGCAATGAAGTGGTTGAACAAGCGATCGACTGTCGGCACTGCGCTCGTCGCGGCGCTGGCCCTGGCTTCGGGTGCGGCGCAGGCCCAGGCCAAGCAACTCACGCTGTGCTGGGCGGCCTGGGACCCGGCCAACGCGTTGGTCGAGCTCTCGAAGGACTTCACCGCCCAGACCGGCGTGCAGATGAAATACGAGTTCGTTCCCTGGCCCAACTTCGCGCAGCGCATGCTCAACGAGCTCAACTCCAAGGGCAAGCTCTGCGACCTGCTGATCGGCGACAGCCAGTGGATCGGTTCGGCCGCGACCGAGGGCCACTACATCCAGCTCAACGAGTTCTTCGACAAGAACGGGATCAAGATGAGCGACTTCATGCCGGCCACCGTCGAGGGCTATTCGACCTGGCCCAAGGGCACGAAGAACTACTGGGCGCTGCCCGCGATGGGCGACGCGGTGGCCTTCACCTACCGCAAGGACTGGTTTGCGAAGCCCGAGTTGCAGGCGGAATTCAAGGCCAAGTACAACCGCGAACTCGCGCCGCCGACCACCTGGGACGAACTCAAGCAGATCGGCCAGTTCTTCCAGAACCGCACCATCGACGGCAAGAAGGTCTACGGTGCCGCGATCTACACCGAGCGCGGTTCCGAAGGCATCACCATGGGCGTGACCAACACCATGTACGCCTACGGCATGCAGTACGACAACCCCAAGAAGCCGTATGACATGAAGGGCTACATCAATGGACCGGAGGCCGTGGCCGGACTCAAGTTCTACAAGGAACTCTTCGACTGCTGCACGCCACCCGGGCATTCCAATGCGTACATGACCGAGGACCTCGATTCCTACAAGTCGGGCCAGGTCGCGATGCAGATGAACTTCATCGCCTTCTTCCCGGGGATCGCGAAGGACCCGAACGTGGGCGGCGACAAGACCGGCTTCTTCACCATGCCCAAGGCCAAGATCGCCGCGGCGCAGTTGGGCGGGCAGGGCATCTCGGTCGTGAAGTACTCGGACAAGAAGGACCTGGCGCTCGACTACATCAAGTGGTTCGCGCAGCCTGCGGTTCAGCAGAAGTGGTGGGATGCGGGCGGCTTCTCGTGCCACAACGCGGTGCTCTCCAAGCCTGGATTCGACAAGAGCACTTCGTACGCGCCGGTGTTCCTCGACTCGATGAAGATCGTCAAGGACTTCTGGCAGGAGCCGACCTACGCGCAACTGCTGCTCGCGATGCAGAAGCGGACGCATGACTATGTGGTCGCAGGCAAGGGCACGCCGCAGGAAGCACTCGACGGCCTGCTCAAGGACTGGACCGAGGTGTTCAAGGAAGACGGAAAGATCAAGCCTTGACACTCGGCGCCGTCTCATGGCCTTCGTCCACATTGACAACACCGTGATACGCGGTGCGGAGAGCAAGAGCCGCCGGCTCCCCGGCCAGGGCCTCTCCGACCGCGCGCTGGCATGGCTCTTCGTCGGCCCGACGATCCTGCTGCTGCTGGCGTTCAACATCTTTCCGCTGATCTGGACGATCTGGCTGTCGTTCACCAACTTCCGCGCCAACCGGCCGGGCGCGGACGTGCTATGGGTCGGCATCAGCAACTACTCGCGGGTGCTCAACGACGAATCGATCTGGGAGAACATGCGCGCCACCGCGCATTTCCTGACCTGTTCGATCACGCTGCAGCTCCTGCTGGGCTTCGGCCTCGCGCTGATGTTGAACCGGCGCTTTCGCACGCACAGCTTCTGGAGCACCGCGATCCTGCTGCCGATGATGCTGGCGCCGGCCGTGGTCGGCACCTTCTGGAAATACTTCTTCGAGCCGCAGTACGGCATCTTCAACTACATCGTCAACTTCGTCCGCGCGCCCCTGGGGCTGGCGGGGAGCTTCACGATGCTGGGCGACACGACGCTCTCTCCCTGGGCCATCGTTCTGGTCGACACCTGGATGTGGACGCCCTACGTGATGCTGTTGCTGCTGGCCGGCCTGCGATCGATCCCGCCCTATCTCTACGAGGCGGCCGAGATCGACCGCGCGAGCGAGTGGACCAAGTTCTGGCGCATCACGCTGCCGATGGTGATGCCCTTCATCATCCTGGCGGTGCTGTTCCGCGTGATCGAGAACTTCAAGATGTTCGACCTCGTGGACCAGCTCACCAATGGCGGGCCGGGCTCGGTCACCGAACTGGCCTCGATCAAGCTCAAGCGCGAGGCCTTCGAGAAATGGCGCACGGGCTACAGCTCGGCGCTGGCCATCATCCTCTTCGTGTCGATCTACGGGCTCTCCCTCGTGACGGTGCGATTCCTCGAACGAGTGAAGCAGAGATGAAAAACACAGTCCACTCGCCGCTCGATCCGACGCCGCGCGCGAAGACCTTTGCGGGCTTCGTCGTGGTCGGCTACGCGCTGATCTCGCTGATACCGCTGGTGTGGATCCTCATGACCAGCTTCCGCACGCCGCAGGATTCGATCGCCTATCCGCCGCGGGTCATCACGCAGCCGTCGCTGATCGGCTACGTCAACCTCTTCACCACGCGCTCGCGTGTGGGTTCGCAGGAGCTTGCAGCCCTGCCGCCGCCCGCGACCTGGTACGAAGGGCTGGTGCGCGAGCAGCAGATGATCCTCGCGGGGCCTTCACGCTTCTCGGACCGCTATCTGAACTCGGTGCTGATCGGGTTTGGCTCGACCCTGCTCTCGGTCGTGCTGGGCACGCTGGCGGCCTATGCCTTTTCGCGCTTCAGGGTGCCGGGCAAGGACGACCTGCTGTTCTTCATCCTCTCGACGCGGATGATGCCGCCCATCGCGGTGGCGATCCCGATCTACCTGATGTACCGCGCGGTCGGGTTCTCCGACACGCACCTCGGCCTGATCCTGCTCTACACGGTGGTGAATCTCTCGCTCGCGGTGTGGCTGCTCAAGGGCTTCATGGACGAGATCCCCCGCGAGTACGAGGAGGCAGCGATGGTCGACGGCTACACGCGCTTCCAGGCCTTCATCAAGGTGGTGCTGCCGCAGGCCGCCACGGGCATCGCGACGACCGCCATCTTCTGCCTGATCTTCGCGTGGAACGAATACGCCTTCGCGCTGCTGCTCACCAGCGGCACGGCCCAAACCTCTCCGCCTTTCATCCCGACCATCATCGGCGAGGGTGGGCTCGACTGGCCGGCGATGGCGGCGGGCACCACGCTGTTCCTGCTGCCGGTGCTGGTATTCACCATCCTGCTGCGCAAGCACCTGCTGCGCGGCATCACCTTCGGAGCGATTCGCAAATGAAAGCGTCGACAAGAAGCTGGCTGCGCCGCTCCCGCTGGGAGCCGGCCAGCATGGTGCTGATCGGCCTCGGGCTGGCCATGCTCATGCAGCCTTGGTCGCTGGATATCTACAGCTACTCCTTCGCCGTGCTGCTCGCGGGCGTGGCGGGCTACACCGTCGCGGGCAAGCTGCCCTGAAAGAAGAGCATGGCCGAGATCCGCATCGAGAAACTGCACAAGCGCTTCAGCGATTTCGTCGCCGTGCGCGATTCGACGCTGACGCTGGAAGACGGCAAGTTCGTCGTACTGCTCGGCCCCTCGGGCTGCGGCAAGACGACCACGCTGCGCATGCTGGCGGGCCTCGAATTCCCGACCTCGGGCTCGATCACGCTTGCGGGCCAGGACGTGACCTACCTGCGCCCGCGCGAGCGCGACATCGCGATGGTGTTCCAGCTTTTCGCTCTCTACCCGCACCTCGGCGTGCGCGGCAACCTGGAGTTTCCGTTGCGCAACGAGGGATTGAAGCGCGCCGAGATCGACCGGCGCGTGGCGGACGCTGCGTCGATCCTGCGCATCGAGCATTTACTCGGCTCGCGCGTCGGCGGGCTCTCGGGCGGCGACCGGCAGCGCGTTGCGCTCGGCCGCGCCATCGTGCGACAGCCGCAGGCCTTCCTGATGGACGAGCCGCTGGGCACGCTCGATGCCGAATTCCGCGAGCTGATGTGCGTGGAATTGCGCAAGCTGCACGAGCGCCTGAAGACCACCACCGTCTTCGTCACGCACGACCAGAACGAGGCGATGGCGCTGGCCGATCACATCGTCGTGATGAACCAGGGCGAGATCCTGCAGGCCGACGAGCCCGGCGCCATCTACAACTTTCCGAGCTGCATGTTCGTGGCGCGCTTCATCGGCCGGCCGCCGATGAACTTCGTGCCCGTTGCGGGCGCGGTGCGCGCGGGCGATGCGTCGGTGTCGCTGGCAGGCGCCATGGCGGACGTGCCGCGCATCGAGGCCGACTCGGCCACCACCGTGCTCGGCGTGCGGCCAGAGCACGTCAGCGTCGGCGTGGAGGGCGGCGGGATGCCGGCCGAGGTGCGGCACGTGGAGTACTTCGGATCGCACTGGGTCGCCGACCTCGCGACCGCAGCCGGCGTGCTGAAGGCGGTGATCGACAAGGCACAGCGTCCCGTGCCCGGCGACCGCGTTGCCATCGGCTTCCACACCGACCGGCTGGTGCTCTTCGACGCCGCCAGCGAACAACTGCTCCCCAGCGCAACGACGCGCCTGCACCTGGAGGCGAAGCGCCATGGCCAGCATTGAACTTGCCGGCATCAGCCGATCGTTCGGCGACGTCAAGGCGGTCTCGGACCTGAGCGTCGGCGTCGCCGATGGCGAATTCATCGTGTTGCTCGGACCGAGTGGTGCGGGCAAGACCACCACGCTGCGGCTCATCGCCGGGCTGGAGCGGCCGGATGCGGGCCGCATCCGCATGGACGGGCGTGACATCACCGACAGCCTGCCGGCGAGCCGTGACTGCGCCTTCGTGTTTCAGCAGTACTCGCTCTATCCGCACCTTTCGGTGTTCGACAACCTGGCCTTCCCCTTGCGCTCGCCGCTGCGGCGCAGCGAGCCTGCCGAGGTCAAGCGCCGCGTGGAGGAAGTGGCCGCGATGTTGCACATCGAGGGCAAGCTCGCGCGGCGCGCCACGGAACTCTCCGGCGGCGAGATGCAGCGCGTGGCGATCGGCCGCGCGCTGGTGCGGCGTCCCCGGGTCTTCCTGATGGACGAGCCGCTGTCTTCCCTCGACGCGCAGCTGCGAGAGGAACTGCGCGTGGAATTGCGCCGCCTGCAGCGCAGCACCGGCGCGACCGTGATCTACGTGACGCACGACCACGTGGAAGCCACCACCATGGCTGATCGCATCGGCATCCTCGAGGGCGGCGTGCTGCAGCAGGTGGGGACGCCCCTGGAGGTCTACGGTGATCCGCACACGCTGCCGGTGGCACAGCGCCTGGGTTCGCCGGCCATCAACGTTCTGCCCGCAGAGTGGTTCGACGGGCGCGCGCCCGTCGGCACCGCGCATGTCGCGATCCGCCCAGAGGACGTGCGCCTGTCGCCCGATGGCGAGGCGCCGGGTTTTCAGGTCATCGAGTGCTCGCTCGTCAAGCACCAGCTCGTGGCCGAGCGGCACGGCGTGGAGGTGCATGCGCGCGTGATGCTCGACGAGCCGCTCGCGCCGGGTTCCCAGGCGCGCTTCGGCTTTCCGGCCGAGCACTGTCTTTTCTTCGACGCGGCCGGTCGCCGTATTGGAATGCCATGAACACGCAACACATCATCGGGGCGCTGGAGGCGGTCCAAGCGTCGATCCTCGCCAACGAAAGCCAGATCGAATCGCTGGACCGCGCCATCGGCGACGGAGACCATTTCATCAACGTGCGCCGCGGCTGCGACGCGCTGATGGCGCTGCGCGACGAGCTGGCGCCGCTGCCGCCTGCAGCGGCCTTCGGCAAGATCGGCATCAAGCTGCTGTCCACCATCGGCGGCGCGTCCGGCCCGCTGATATCGAGCTTCTTCATCGCGATGGGCAAGAGCTTGAACGGTGTCGCGGAGCCCGATCGCCGGCAATTCGCCGCTGCCTTCGTGGCGGGCGTGGAAGCCATCAAGAGCCGCGGCAAGGCCGACCTGGGCGAGAAGACGATGCTCGATGTGCTGATCCCCGTGTCGCGGATGCTACAGCGGCTGGCCGACGAGGGCGCGCCGCTGCCCGAGCTATGCGAGCAGCTCACGGCCGAGGCGCACCGCAACATGCTCGCCACGCGCGACATGACGGCGACCAAGGGACGCGCGTCCTTTCTCGGCGAACGCGCGCTCGGCCATATCGACCCCGGCTCGAAGACCTGCGAAGTCGCCATCACCGCCGTGTGCGAAACGCTCAAGGAGACCGCATGAAGAAATTTCTCAACGACGTGAACACCATGCTGCGCGAGTCGCTCGGCGGCATGGTGGAGGCGCATCCGCAGTTGTTGCGCGTCGAGTTCGAGCCGACCTTCGTCGCGCGGCACGAAGCCGCGACAAACAAGGTGGCGTTGATCTCCGGAGGAGGCTCGGGCCACGAGCCCTTGCATGCTGGCTTCGTCGGGCGCGGCATGCTCGACGCCGCCTGTCCCGGCCAGGTCTTCACCAGCCCGACGCCCGACCAGATGCTGGCCGCCGCGGCCGCCACCGAATCGGGCAAGGGCGTGCTCTTCATCGTGAAGAACTACGCCGGCGACGGCATGAACTTCCAGATGGCGAGCGAGATTCTGGAAATCGACAACGCCACCGTGCTTGTGAACGACGATGTGGCGGTGGAGAACTCCACCCACACTACCGGCCGCCGCGGCGTGGCCGGCACGCTGGTGGTCGAGAAGGCGGTCGGCGCCGCGGCAGAGCAGGGCGCGACGCTCGCCGAGTGCAAGCTGCTGGGCGATCGCGTGAACGCGGCGACCGCCTCGATGGGCGTGGCCTTCACGAGCTGCACGGTCCCTGCGGCGGGACGGCCGACCTTCGACATCGGCCCTGACGAAATCGAGATCGGCGTCGGCATCCACGGCGAGCCGGGTCGGCGCCGCGCGGCGCACATGCCGGCCAACGAGATCGTGCGGCTGCTGATGGATGCGATCCTCGGCGACCTGAAGCCCAAGGCGGGGCGTGAAGTGCTGCTGCACGTCAACGGCTTCGGGGGCACGCCGCTGATGGAGCTCTATCTGCTGCACCACGCGGCCAGCACGCGCCTGAAGGCCGATGGGCTCGTGCCGGTGCGCTCGTTGGTCGGCAACTACACGACCTCGCTCGACATGGCGGGCGCATCGCTGACCGTGACGCTGCTCGATGACGAGCTCAAGGCCTTGTGGGACGCGCCTGTGCACACGGCGGCCTTGCGCTGGTAGCCGAACCGGCCGTGCGGCCGCGGCCCGGCAATGTGGAGAATCGCTCCCCATCCCGATCGGCTGGACCGCCGCTGGAGCAAGGACGACCATGTACTACGCCATCGTTGCCGCACTGATGCTTGTCTTTCCGCTGGCATCGATCCTTGTCGATGTCGCCATGCATCAGGCGCAGCCCGGGTGGTTCCTTGTCGGCAAGTGGTTCGTCTTCTGGGCCGTGGGCGTGCGGCTTTTCCTGGCCGGGCTGCGGCAGATGCTGCAGCCGCGGTACACGGCCGAAAAGATTCTCGGCATCGGGGGCGACGACGTCCTGCTAGTGGTCCGGGAGCTGGGCTTCGCGAACGCGGCCATCGGCATCGTGGGGATTCTCAGCATCGTTGCCACGGGATGGGTCGCCGCGGCGGCCCTTGCGGGTGGCATCTTCTATGGACTGGCTGGCATCAACCACGCGTTGCAGGGCCATCGCAACAGGCTTGAAAACGTGGCGATGGCCTCCGACCTTTTCGCGGCGGTGGTTCTGCTCGGCTATTGCATCTGGGCAGCGACGCGATAGTCAACATCATGCGCGGAATTCGATCCGAGGCCTGAGCCTCTAGAGCAACCGGGAGATCTCGCTCGCCGAGGCAAGCAGCGCGGGCAGCATCGTTTCCTGCATTACCTTCGCGCTGGTGCGGTTGGCCTGGCCGCTGATATTGAGCGCGGCCACCGCACGGCCGGCGCGGTCCACGATCGGCGCGGCGATCGAGACCAGGCCTTCTTCCAGTTCCTGGTTGACGAGGCACCAGCCTTGCCGCCGTGCCTGCACCACCTTGGCGAAGAGCGCGTCGACGTCGGTCACCGTGTGCTTGGTGAGGGCTTCGCGGTTCGATGCCGCAAGCCGCGCGTGGATCTCCTCGTCCTTGAGTTCGGCCAGCAGCAGGCGGCCCATCGACGTGCAGTACGCCGGAAGGCGCGAGCCCACACCGAGGCTGATGCTCATGATCTTGTGCGTCGGCACGCGCATCACATAGACGATATCGGTCGCTTCGAGCACGGCGGCCGAGCATGACTCCTGCACCTTCCGTACCAGCGCTTCCATCACCGGCTCGGCGCGGTTCCAGATCGGCATCGACGAGAGGTACGCGAAGCCCAGGTCCAGGATGCGCGCCGTGAGGCTGAAGAGCCTGCCGTCGCTCTCCACGTAGCCCAGCGTCTGCAAGGTCAGCAGGATGCGGCGCGCGCCGGCGCGAGTGAGTCCGCTCGCGGCGGCGACCTCGCTGAGCGTCTGGCGCGGGGCGCTCGCGCTGAACGACCGGATCACCTGAAGCCCCCGCGCGAAGGACTGCACGTAGCTGTCGCCGGGCGAGGGTGAAACGGGGTGTGTCTCCTGAGTTGCCATCGGAAGTGTTCTCCTCTAGAATTCATTATACGAACAACTGTTCGGTGTGCGAACAAATCGCAGAGAGCAGTTCCAGTCGGACAATCTGCAAGCCAAGGCGTTCGGCTTTCCTTCTTCCTTCCCGGAGACAGATTTCATGATCAACAAGATCGCTCGTTCGGTCGCTGATGCCATGGCCGGCATCCAGGACGGCTCCACGGTGCTGATCGGCGGCTTCGGCACCGCCGGCATTCCCAATGAACTCATCGACGGCCTGATCGAACAGGGCGCCAAGGACCTCACCGTCGTCAACAACAACGCGGGCAATGCCGAGGTCGGACTGGCAGCGCTGCTGAAGGCTGGCCGCGTGCGCAAGATCATCTGCAGCTTTCCGCGGCAGGCGGACAGCCAGGTGTTCGACGGCCTCTATCGCTCCGGGAAGCTCGAACTCGAACTCGTGCCCCAGGGCAACCTCGCCGAGCGCATCCGAGCTGCCGGTGCCGGCATCGGCGCCTTCTTCTGCCCGACCGGCTTCGGCACGCAACTGGCGGGCGACCGCGAGACGCGCGAGATCGACGGCAAGCAGTTCGTGCTGGAGTACCCGATTCGTGGCGACATTGCGCTGATCAAAGCCGAGCAGGGCGATCGCTGGGGCAACTTGACCTATCGCAAGGCCGCGCGCAACTTCGGTCCGGTGATGGCGATGGCTGCCGATCGCACGATCGCCACCGTGCACGAGATCGTCGAGTTGGGCGAGATGGACCCCGAGACCGTCGTGACGCCCGGCATCTTCGTCAACAAGATCGTCAAGATCGAGCGCGTCGCCACGCAGGCCGGCGGCTTCAAGAAGGCAGCATGACCATGAGCAACTACACACGCCGCACCAAGGACCAGCTCGCAGCGCGCGTCGCGCAGGACATCTTCGACGGCGCCGTCGTCAATCTCGGCATCGGACAACCCACGCTGGTGGCCAACCACCTGCCGGCCGGCCGCGAAGTCATCCTGCACAGCGAGAACGGCATTCTCGGCATGGGCGCCGCGCCCGCCGAAGGCCAGGAGGACTACGACCTCATCAACGCCGGCAAGCAGCCGGTGACGCTGCTGCCGGGCGGCGCGTTCTTCCACCATGCCGACAGCTTTGCGATGATGCGCGGCGGCCACCTCGACATCTGCGTGCTCGGCGCCTTCCAGGTCTCCGCCACCGGCGACCTCGCGAACTGGAGCACGGGCGAGGAAGGCGCCATCCCCGCTGTTGGCGGCGCGATGGATCTGGCCATCGGGGCCAAACAGACCTGGGTCATGATGGATTTGCTCACCAAGAAGGGCGAGAGCAAGATCGTTGCTGAATGCACCTATCCGCTGACCGGCATCGGCTGCGTGAAGCGCGTGTATTCGGATCTCGCGACCATCGAATGCACGCCGTCGGGGCTGAAGCTGATCGACAAGGTCGAAGGCCTCGAGCACGCCGAACTCGAAAAGCTGATCGGTCTGCCGATCGCCATCTGACAACGGAACAGAGAGACACACCATGACGAACCAAGCCTTCATCTGCGACGCCGTTCGCACCCCCTTCGGCCGCTACGGCGGTTCGCTCTCCAGCGTGCGCGCTGACGACCTGGGCGCAGTGCCGCTCAAGGCCCTGATGGAACGTAACAAGAATGTCGACTGGCAAGCCGTGAGCGACGTGCTCTTCGGCTGCGCCAACCAGGCGGGCGAGGACAACCGCAACGTCGCTCGCATGTCCGCACTGCTCGCGGGCTTGCCGCTCGAAGTCGGTGGCGGCACCATCAACCGCCTGTGCGGTTCGGGGCTGGATGCAGTCGGCACCGCGGCCCGCGCCATCAAGGCGGGCGAGTCCGGCCTGATGATCGCCGGCGGCGTCGAGAGCATGAGCCGCGCACCCTTCGTGATGCCCAAGGCCGAAAGCGCCTTCGGCCGCGCTAACGCCGTGTACGACACCACCATCGGCTGGCGCTTCGTCAATAAGTTGATGAAGGCTCAGTACGGCGTCGACTCGATGCCTGAGACGGCGGAGAACGTCGCGACCGACTACAAGATCGAGCGTGAGGCGCAGGACCGCATGGCGCTCGCATCGCAGCAGCGTGCAGTCGCTGCGCAGAAGTCGGGCTTCTTCGATGCGGAGATCGTGCCGGTCACCGTGGCTCAGAAGAAGGGAGATCCGATCGTGGTCTCCAAGGACGAGCATCCGCGCGACACCAGCCTGGAAGCGCTCGCCAAGCTCAAGGGCGTGGTTCGCCCCGACGGCAGCGTGACGGCCGGCAATGCCAGCGGCGTAAACGACGGCGCCGCTGCGCTGCTGCTCGCCGACGAAGCGAATGCGGCCAAGTACGGCCTCACGCCGCGTGCTCGCGTCGTGGGTATGGCGACGGCCGGCGTGCCGCCGCGCGTCATGGGCATCGGCCCGGCGCCCGCGACCGAGAAGGTGCTCAAGCTCACCGGCCTGAAGCTCGATCAGATCGACGTGATCGAACTCAATGAAGCCTTCGCCGCCCAGGGCCTCGCCGTGCTGCGCCTGCTCGGTCTGAAGGACGACGACGCGCGCGTCAACATCAACGGCGGCGCGATCGCACTGGGCCACCCGCTGGGCGCCAGCGGTGCGCGTCTTGCCACCACCGCCATCAACCAGCTCCACAAGGGCGGCGGCCGCTACGCGCTGTGCACGATGTGCATCGGCGTGGGGCAGGGCATCGCGGTCATCCTCGAGCGCGTCTGATCGTCTGATTCCATCCGCAGGCCTGGGCGCGCGTCGCGTGTGTCCGGGCCTTGCCGCGTGTGCGTGCCTGCAGGCCGCCGCGCGCCTCAGTTTTCTTCACTCGTTCACGGGCCTCGATGCCCAAGGAAATTTCATGTTCTTCAGATTGCCTTCCCAGCGTCGTCAACTCGGTGTCGCAGCGCTTGCGCTCGCGGCTGCCGCCTTGCTGCCGGTCACGGCCAGCGCGCAGCAGTTCCCGACCAAGCCGGTGCGCATCATCACGCCGTTTCCCGTGGGTGGCGGCCCGGACGGCGTTGCACGTCTCGTCGCGGACAAGCTGTCGCGATCCTGGGGGCAACCGGTGGTGGTCGAGAACCGGCCGGGCGGCAATGGCTTCATCGCGATCGACGCGTTCAAGCGCGGCGCCAAGGACGGGCATGACCTGATCGTGCTCGACAACGTGCACCTGGCCGCGTATCCGGCGCTGTTCAAGAAGCTGCCCTACGACGCGGGCAAGGACTTCGACACGCTGCTGCCGCTGTTCAAGACCTACTTCTTCTTCACGGTGCCGACCAACAGCAAGTACAAGACGGTCGGTGATCTGATCGCCGACGCCAAGGCGAATCCCGGCAAGCTGAACTACGGTTCCTGGTCGGTCGGCAATCCCGTGCACCTGGGGTCGGAACTGTTCGAATCGGCCACCGGCACACAGATGGAGCACGTGATCTACAAGGAAACGACGCAGCTCTACACCTCGGTCGCCACCGGTGAACTGGCCTTCGCGCTCGGCAGCAGCGCCACGGCCGGGCCGCTGCAGCGCGCGGGCAAGGTGCGCTTCCTGGCGGTGGCTGCACCCCAGCGCGTCTCCGCGTTCCCGGACGTGCCGACGGTGGCTGAGTCGGGCGGTCCGAAGGGCTTCGAAGTCACCGGCTGGAACGCCATCGCAGCGCCCAAGGGCCTGCCGGCGGCGGTCACCGACAAGATCAAGCGCGACATCGAGAAGGCACTCGCGGAACCGGACGTGCTGGAAAAGTTCAAGAGCTTCGGCTACGAGCCCTTCCCGCAGACGCGCGATCAGTTCAACCAGTTCGTCCAGAGCGAAACGCAGCGCTTTGGCGACGTGATCCGCAAGGCCAACGTCTCGCTCGACTAGGCGTCTTCCCAATGACCTTCAGATCGCTATCGTCGCGTCGTCAACTCGGTCTTGCCGCCTTCGCGCTGGCGGCCGATGCCTTGCTGCCATTCACGGCCAGCGCACAGCAATTTCCGAACAAGCCGATCCGTATCGTCGTACCGTTCACCCCCGGTGGCGGCAACGACGTGTTCGCGCGCCAGATGGCCAAGAGCCTCGGCGAGCTTCGCAATCAGGGCGTCGTGGTCGAGAACAAGCCCGGTGCGGGCGGCAACCTCGGCACCGAATACGTGGTGAGAAGCGCGCCGGACGGCACGACCTTGCTGCTGGGGCATTCGGGCACGGTGTCGATCAACCCCGCGCTCTACAGGCAGCTGAAGTACGACACGCAGAAGGACCTCGTGCCGGTCGCGATGTTCGCGTCTTCGGCCTTGCTGCTGGTCGTCCCGGCAAGCTCGCCGGTGAAGACGGTGGCCGATCTTGTGGCCGCCGCGAAGGCAGAGCCCGGAAAGATCAACTACGCATCCAGCGGGAGCGGCACCGGTGGTCATCTCACCGGCGAGATGTTCGGGCAGAAGGGCGGCGCGAAGATCAGCCATATCCCCTACAAGGGCACGGCGCCTGCGTTGACCGATCTGGTGGGCGGGCAGGTACAGATGATGTTCAGCGTCATCCCGCCTGCATTGGCGCTGGTCAAGAGCGGGCGCCTGCGCGCGGTGGCTGTCACTGGAAGCAAGCGGCTGCCGTCGTTGCCGGATGTGCCGACCGTGGCGGAGTCCGGCGTGCAGGGCCTCGCGAAGTTCGAGAGCACCTTGACCTACGGCATCCTCGCGCCGCGCAGTACGCCCCAAGCGTTCGTCAAGGAACTGTCGGGCCAGATGCTCAAGGTCGCGGCGACCGAAGAGTTCCAATCGAGGCTCGGCGTCGAAGGCGCGGTGCCTCTCCTGGGCGGGAGCTCCGAGTACGCGGCGCTGATCCGCAAGGAGAGCGCCCAGTGGGCCGAGATCATCAAGGTCTCCGGTGCCACCGTGGAGTGAGCTTCATCCGGCTTCCGATGCGGCGCCTTGCCATACGAGGGTCGCTGCGGCGAGGTCTTCGAGCGCACTGCCGACGGCCTTGAACACGGTGCGTTCCGAAGGCGAGAGCCTGCCGGGTCGCTCGCCCCGGCAGAGCTGCGCCAGCGTCGCCTGGATGCCTTCCGGCGTGAGCGCATTCGCGGCGAATGCATCGAGCAGGTCTCCGGCTTTGGTCGGCGCCTCTTCTGTGTCGACAAACACACGCGCATCGGCGAAGCAGGAGGGATGGGCCTCCTTCATCGCGGGTGTGAAGCTGCCGATCAGGTCGAGGTGCGATCCGGGCGCGAGCCACTCGCCGCGAACCAGCGGTGCGGTGGCGAGCGTCGCGCAGCTCACGATGTCGGCGGTGCGCACCCCGGCGGCCAAGTCTTCGACGGCGTCCGCATCCCAACCCGCGTGTCGCCATTCGGTTGCCAGTGCTCGCGCGCCCTCGGGCCGGTAGTTCCAGACGCGTACCTTGCGGATCGAGCGCGTGCTCGCATGCGCGGCCGGCAGCAGGCGCGCGACACGTCCGGTGCCGAGTACCAGCAGCGTGGATGCATCCTTGCGCGAGAGGTACGACGCACCCAGCGCCGACGCCGCGGCCGTTCGATGGGCCGTGATCTCGTTGCCATCGAGTTGCGCCAGCGGCACGCCCGTGTGCGCGTCGTACAGCACATAGGTCGCATGCAGCCCAGGCAAGCCGCGTGCGCCGTTGCCGGGGAAGATGTTGATGGTCTTGATGCCGAGGTAGCCGGCGTCGCTCCACGCCGGCATGATCAGCACGGTGCCCCGGTCGCTGCCGGCTTCCACGGCGTGCACATGGCGTGGCGGCACCGTCGCGTCGCCGGCAAAAGCGTCGCGCAATGCGGGAACGAGTCGTTCAAAGTTCAGATGTGCGCGGGTCTGGTCGGCGTCGAGGATCTTCATGCGTGGACAATGTAGCTTTCCCGCAGCTGCGTCCCGCTTCGTTTTGAATCTCCCCATCATCACCGACCTGCATTTCTATGCAGTCGCCGTTCCCGCCGTGCTCATGCTCGGCGTCAGCAAGAGCGGCTTCGGCGCCGGCTTCGGCTCTCTCGCTGTTCCGCTCATGGCGCTGGCCGTCACCGTGCCGGAGGCGGCGGCTATCCTGATGCCGGTGCTGTTGTTGATGGATCTGCTGGGCATCGCGGCCTTTCGCCGGGACTTCGATCGCCGGCTCTTGCTGTTTCTCATTCCCAGCGGTCTTGTAGGCACGGTGATCGGGACGCTTCTCTTCAAGGTGCTGCCGGCGCACGCGGTGGCGGGCATCGTCGGCGTCTTCACGCTGCTGTTCCTCGCGCAGCGGGTGCTGTTCCCGCCGCGGCCGAGCGACCCCTTGCCGTCGAAGACGGCCGGCGCGGTGCTGACGACCATCAGCGGCTTCACCAGCTTCATCGCGCATGCAGGCGGGCCGCCGGTTACCGCGTACGTCGTTCCGCTGCGGCTCTCGCCGGTGGCCTACACGGCGACCATGGCCTACTTCTTCTTCGTCGTGAACCTGAGCAAGTGGGTGCCCTATGCATGGCTGGGCCTGCTCGACTGGCGCAACATGGCGACCTCGCTCGTGCTGCTGCCGATCGCGCCGCTGGGTGTGTGGGTGGGCATTCGCATCGCCCGCCGCATCGATCCCGTCTGGTTCTATCGCTTCGTCTACCTCGGCATGCTGCTGACGGGACTCAAGCTGACCTGGGACGGATTCATCGCCTGATCCAGACGATGTAATGCAAACCTCTACGATTGCCGCGATTCCCGGGCGTGTGCAGAATTTCGCCATGCCTGCACCGTCAACGACGCCCGCCGCTCTCCAGGACGACGAACTCCAGAACCTCGCGTCGGAGTGGCGCATCCGCGCCATGCAGGGTGACCAACTCGCGCATCGCCTGGCCCAGGCACTCGAGGCGGAGCAGCGCCGCCGCATCCGCGACACGGGACTGCAAACGCTGCCGCCGGCGGCGTCGCCGAATCCGGCGCCGTGGTGGAAGTTCTGGTGACGCGCGCGTGCACGCATGATCTCCATCGACTTCGGAATCGGCCTCGCGCTGTTGAGCCTCTTCGGCGCGACCTTTCTTTCCAATCTTCTGGCGCGTCGGCGCGACAAGGCCCGCGAGTTCGATCCGATCACGCGCGAGGCGCGAGAACTTCTTCTGCGTGAGCGTGCCAGGCCGATTCCGCTGTGCCCCTCGCTCGGTCCCGAGCACTGGGCACACCTCGAAGCCGTGCAGCCGGGTTGGCGGCGCAAGGGTTTCGTGGCTGCGAAGGCGCGCTATACGGACGCGCGCAGCGCCTTTTCTCGCCAGGCTTTCAATGGCGAGCTGTACTACCCCGATCCGAAGCTGATCGTCGGCGCCGTGGACGAAGTGCTGGTGCTCACCGAGCGCTTCTAGCCCCTCCGAGGCTCGGCTAGTGGTAGATCTTCTGCAACAGGCGGATCAGCGTCTCGCGCTCGCGTGAGGTCAGCCGCGCGCTGGCGTCCGCTTCGAGCTGCACCACCGTCTGCTCGGCCTCGCGCACCAGTTCCTCGCCGGCCGGCGTCAGGTAGAGGCCAATGGCGCGGCCGTCATGCGGATGGGGTCGGCGCTCGATCAGCCCGCGGCTGTCCATGCCGGCGATCAGGCTCACCAGGTTGGGCGGCAGGATGTCCAGCGTGGAGCACAGTTGTCGCGATGTGGCCCCCGGGTTGTGCGCCAGCAGCGACAGCACCGAGAAGTCGACCTGCTTGAGCCCGTAGGCAGCCATGCGCTCCGCGAACACTTGGCTGACGATCAGCCACGCGCGGCGGGCGTTATAGCCGACGAGCGCTTCGAGCACGCGGGTGTCCAGCCGATCGGATCGCGGCGCCTGGGTGGGGGCCGTGGGAATGGATTTCTTGCGGGAGACTGCCATGACCCCGAGCGTAACTGCGTTCAGGGCCGTCGGGAGACTCTCAGGCGACGGTCTGTGCGGTGACCGACTCGCAGGCCCGCTTGACGATGCCGAGCCGCATCTCGAACTCCGGCAGTGCCCAGCGACGGAAGGCCGCAGCAGGAGCGGACCACCGGGCGTCGCCAGGCGCAGCGTGTTCGATGCGCGCCCAGGCCCAGGCGAGCAGGGTGAGCATCACGACGCGCAGGTAGTCGTCGGCGACCTCGAAGGGCAGCGCCGCATCGGCGTGCGCCGCCATCGCGATCGTGGTGGTGAGGTAGCGCAATTGCGCCAGACGGCGCTGCACGTCGGCGTCGATCTCGCGCGAGGCGTCGAGTTCGTCGCGCAGTTCGATCAGCACGGCCGACATGCCGGTGCCGCCATCGGCCAGCACCTTGCGCACCAGCAGGTCGATGGCCTGGATCTCGTTCGTGCCCTCGTAGATCATCGTCACGCGCGAATCGCGCACGACCTGTTCGATGCCCCATTCGCGCACATAGCCGTGGCCGCCGAAGACCTGCAGGCATTCGCTCGCGCCCTGGAAGGCCTGCTGTGTGCAGGCAGCCTTCAGGACAGGCGTGATGAGCGCGCACCAGCGCTGGGCGCGCTCGCGCACCTTGGGATCGGTGTCGTGGCGTGCCACGTCGAGCTGGACGGCAGTGCGGTACGCGATCACGCGGGCACCGTCGATCCAGGCGCGCTGGCTGTCGAGGATGCGGCGGATGGCCGGATGCTCGACCACGAGGTCGCCCGCCTCGCCGCCACGGCTGGCAGGTGTCGGGCCGGGGGCGCGCATCTGGCGCCGTTCGTGCGCATAGGCGTCGGCCTTTTGCCATGCCGCGTCGAGCAGGCCGATGCCTTGCAGCGCGACGTGCAGGCGCGCCGCGTTCATCATCACGAACATCGCGGCGAGGCCGCGATTGGGTTCGCCGATCAGCCATCCGGTGGCATCGTCGAAGCGCATCGCGCAGGTCGAGCTGCCGTGCAGGCCCATCTTTTCCTCGATGCGCTCGCAATGCACCGCGTTGCGCGAACCGTCGGGCAGCACCTTGGGCACGAGCACCAGCGAGAGGCCCTTGGGGCCGGCCGGGGCGTCGGGCAAGCGGCACAGCACCAGATGAATGATGTTGTCGGTGAGGTCGTGCTCGCCGCCCGAGATGAAGATCTTGCCGCCGGCCACCCGATAGCTGCCGTCGGCCTGCGCGACAGCGCGCGTGCGCACCTGGCCCAGGTCGCTGCCGGCATGGGCTTCGGTGAGGCACATGGTCGCGAGCCATTCGCCGGTGGCGATCTTCGACAGGTAGCGCTCCTTCATTTCATTGCTGCCGTGGTGCCTGAGGCATTCGTAGGCGCCATGCAGCAAGCCCGGCGCCATGGTGAGCCCGTGGTTGGCCGCGCTGAGCCATTCGAACAGAACGGCTTCGAGCACGGCGGGCAGGCCCTGGCCGCCGTCTTCGGTGGCGGCGGAGAGTGCGGGCCAGCCGCCTTCGACGAAGGCGCCATAGGCCTCGCGGAAACCCGGTGGCGTGACGACCTGGCCGTCGACGAAGCGGCAACCGACCTCGTCGCCGGTCCGGTTCAATGGCGCGATGACTTCGGCGACGAACTTGCCGGCCTCGTCGAGGACCTGCGCCTGCAGCGCGTCATCGACCTCCGCGAACGGTGGCAAGGCACGCAGACGCGGAGGGGCACCGAGCACCGTGTCCAACAAGAAGCTCACGTCATCGGGGCGAGGCTGGTAGTTCATCGCAAGTCGGCGCGTCAAGACTCGGCCGTGAAGCCGATCTTCTTGACCAGCGGACCCCAGCGCTCGTACTCGCTCTGGATGGATTTCTTCATTTCCTCGGGTGTCGAGCCTTGCGCGACGAGGCCGACCGCGAAGAGGCCTTCGACGATGGCCGGATCCTTCAACGCGGTGGTGATCGCCGCGTTGGCGGCAGTGATCACGCTGGCGGGTGTCTTCGCCGGTGCAATGAAGCCGAACCATTCCTCGGCGACGATTTCAGGAAAGCCTTGCTCCGCGAACGTGGGCACGTCGGGGAAGTAGGGTGCCCGCTTGTTGCCCGAGGTGGCGAGCACGCGCAACTTGCCGGCCTTGGCAAAGGGGAGATAGTCGCCGGCCGGCGTCATGCTGGAAGCGATCTGTCCGCCGACCACGTCGTTCACCGCAGGCAGCGAGCCGCGGTACGGGACGTGCTTGAGTTCCGTGCCGCTGTTGAGGCCCAGCAGAGCACCCAGGAAGTGCGGTGTCGATCCTGCGCCCGGCGAACCGTAGCTGGCATCCTTCGGATTGGCCTTCGCCCATGCGATGTAGTCCTTCAGCGTCTTCACTTCCGCCGGCACCATCGGACCCACTGCCAGGCCGTGCGTCATGACGGCACCGATCGAGATCGGCGCGAAGTCGCTGATCGTGTAGTTGAGCTTGCTGTAGATGTGCGGATAGGTCGACAGCGCCGAGGCTTGGGAAACCGCAAGCACCGAGCCGTCGGCCGGCGATGTCTTGAGCGCTTCGAGCGCGATGCGGCCGCCGGCGCCAGGCCGGTTGTCGACCACGGCCGCGTTCTTGGTGAACGCGGTGTTGCCGAGCTTGTCGCCGACGCGCCGCGCGACGCTGTCGCCAGCGCTGCCGGCCGGGAAGCCGTACAGGATCTTCACTTGGTTGAGCGCTTCCGCGAGCGCGGCCAACGGATGCAGCGCGCCGAGGGCGGTGGCCGCGCTGAGAGTCTGGACGAAGTGGCGTCGGGTGGTCATGTCATGTCTCCTGGGTTCTTCGTTGAAATGGGATATTCAGGCTCAGCGCGGCGCCATGCGCAGCGCGCCGTCCAGCCGGATCACCTCGCCGTTGAGGTGGCCGTTGGTCACGATGTGGCAGGCCAGTTCGGCGAACTCCGAGGGCTTGCCCAGCCGCGGCGGGAAGGGGATCGACGCGGCCAGCGATTGCTGGATGGGCTCCGGCAGTTCCTTGAGCAGCGGCGTCGCGAACAGGCCCGGTGCGATGGTGCACACGCGGATGCCGTGCTGCGCGAGGTCGCGCGCCATAGGCAGGGTCATGCCGACCAGTCCGCCCTTCGATGCGCTGTAGGCCTGTTGCCCGACCTGGCCGTCGAAGGCCGCGACCGAGGCGGTGAACATCATCACGCCGCGCTCGCCGCCTTCGACCGGTTCGAGCTTGGCGCAGCGCGCTGCATAGAGTCGGCTGATGTTGTAGGCGCCGATGAGGTTGACGTTGACCACGCGCACGAAGTCTTCGAGCGGTGCGGGGTTGCCGTCCTTGCCGACGATGCGCTTGGCGCTACCGATGCCGGCCACGTTCATGAGGATGCGCGCGGGGCCGTGCGCGGCTTCAGCCTTGTCGAGCGCGGCCGTGACGCTGTCGGCCTGCGTGATGTCGCAGACGCAGGCGATGCCGCCGATTTCACCGGCGACCTTTTCGGCCAGCGCGGCATTGACATCGAGCACCGCGACCTTGGCGCCGAGCCGCGCCAGTTCGCGCGCCGTGGCTTCTCCGAGGCCGGATGCGCCGCCGGTCACGAGTGCGGCTTGTCCTTGAATGTTCATGGCTTGTGTCTCCTGGTGGATTTATCGGGGCTTCAGCGTGAAAAGAAGCGTGTCGTCATGCAGGGCGTCGGCCAGAGCGGCACGGTGCTTGAGCACGGCGCGCTGGTTGATGGACCCCTTGTCGGTCACTTCGCCCTTGTCGATCGAGGGCGGTTCGGAAACGACATGCGCGCGCGCGATGCGATTGGCGCTGCCCGTGCTCGATGCGGCGAGCGTGTCGAGCAGTTGCTGGATCTGAGCCTGCACGGGTGCGCTTTCGACCACGTCCTTCATCGCTGCGTCGGGCGGAAGGCCGGCGAGCGCGCGCACGGCTTGCGTCGGGAAGACCAGTGCACCGACTTCCTTCAGGTTGATGCCGGTCAGCACCACGTCCTGAACGTAGGGTGCGCCAGCTGCGATGACCTTCGCGCGCAACGGGCCGACGCTCACGAAGGTGCCAGTCGCCAGCTTGAAGTCTTCCGCGATGCGGCCGTCGAAGCGCAGGCCACGGTGGATGTCGGCCTCGTCGATCCACTGCACAGCGTCGCCGGTGCAGAGGAAGCCTTCTTCGTCGAAGGCCTCGCGCGTGGCTTCCGGAGAGCGCCAGTAGCCGGGCGTGACGTTGGGGCCGCGATAGCGCACCTCGGTCTTGCCGTCGACCTCGATCAGTTTGAGCGTCATGCCAGGGGTCGGCACGCCAACGTCGCCGGCCCGCACGTTCGGGCTGTTGATGAACATGGCGGAGGGGCCCGATTCGGTCATGCCGAGGCCGGTGGCCATGACGATGCGCTCGCCGATTTCGGCTTCCTGGATGGCATGCAACAGGTCCCACACGGGCTGGGCCAGCCCGGCGCCCGAGTAGAAGAACATGCGAACGCGCGAGAGCAGCGTCTTGCGCAGTTGCGCATCGGTCTGCATCGCTTGTGCGATGGCCTCGAAGCCGGTCGGCACGTTGAAGTAAACCGTGGGCGCGATCTCGCGCAGGTTGCGCAGCGTCTCCGCCATGCCCGCCGGCGTCGGCTTGCCGTCGTCGATGTAGAGCGTGCCGCCGTGATAGATCGTGATGCCGACGTTGTGGTTGCTGCCGAAGGTGTGGTTCCACGGCAGCCAGTCGATGAGCACCGGCGGCTCCTCGGCCAGTGCTGGCAGCGACTGGGCGATCTGCACCTGGTTCGCGCACCACATGCGCTGCGTGTTGATGACCGCCTTGGGCATCTTGGTCGAGCCCGAGGTGAACAGGAACTTGGTGATCGTGTCCGGGCCGGTGGCCGCCATGGCGGCATCGACGGCCGGCGTCGCGGGGGTGGCGAGCAGGCTGTCGAAAGAGGTGAGCTGGCGGCCGGCAAGCTCGGGCGACGCCTTGCCCGTGTCGCCCTCGCCACCGTAGCCGCGGTGCACCACGATCTCGACGTCCTTCGGCACGACCGCGGCAATGGCGCGTCCGAAGCGCGAGGCGTCGCTGGCGAACACCAGGCCTGGTGTCAGCGTGTCGAAGACATGGCGCAGCTTGTCGTAGTCCTGGCTGACCGTGGAATAGGCGGGCGAGGCAGGGCAGTAGGGGATGCCGGCGTAGATGCAGCCGAGCGACAGCAGCGCGTGCTCCAGGCTGTTCTCGCTCAGGATCATCACCGGCCGTTCGGCGCTCAGGCCGCGATCGAGCAGGGCCTGGCCGATGCGGCGCGCGCCTTGCAGCGCCTGCGAATAGCTCAGGTGCTGCCACTCGCCGGTGCTGCCGTCGGGCAACTGCTCGCGGCGCGCCATGAAGCTGCGGTCCGGCGCGACCTCGGCCCAGTGCATGAGGCGGTCGGTGATGCGCTCGGCGTAGTCGCCGAGTGGGTGGGTCGCTTCGAGGTAGCGCACGCCGGATGCGCCTTCGCGCAGGCTGACGTGGCGCACGCCAAACTCCAGGGGGCGATAGCGGGGCAGGGCTGCGGCGGGGCGGGTGGCTTGCATGGGGTCCTCGGATCGTCGAGTGAGGTTCAGGTCTTCTGCACCTTGGCGGCTTTGCCTTCAAGGAATGCGCGCACGCGCTCCTTGGCGTCGGGCGCGCTTTGCGCAATGCCGGCCATCAGCGCTTCCGTGAAGAAGCCATGGTCGGCCGGCTGCTCGGCGATGCGTGGCAGGGCATGCATCAGCGCGTAGTTGGTAAGTGGCGCGTTGGTCGCCACGCGCTTTGCGAGTTCGACCGCCTTCTCGAAGGCCGAGCCTTCGGGGACGAGGTACTGCGCGAAGCCGGCGCGCTCGCCTTCTTCGGCGTTGTAGACGCGGCCGGTCATCATCATGTCGGTCATGCGCGCCGCGCCGATCAGCTTGGGAATGCGCACCGAGCCACCGCCGCCGACGAAGATGCCGCGCGAGCCTTCCGGCAGCGCGTAGAAGGTGGTCGCGTCGGCCACACGGATGTGGCAGGCGCTGGCGAGTTCGAGGCCGCCGCCGACCACCGCGCCGTGGAGCGCCGCGATCACCGGCACCGGGCCGTATTGCACCAAATCGAGCGCCGCATGCCACATGCGCGAGTGCTGCAGCCCCTGGCCGGCATCGCGTTCCTGGAGTTCGGAAAGGTCCAGCCCGGCGCAGAAGTGCGGGCCTTCGCCGTCGATGACCGCTGCACGCACCGTGGACGGCAAATTCTCGAAGGTATGGCGCAGCGCGAGGATCAGCGCATCCGACAGCGCATTGCGCTTGGCGCCGCGCGTGAGGCGGATGATGGCGATGTCGCCCTGGAGTTCGAGCTGGAGGTCGGTGTGGTTCATGATTGCATTCCGGAGTACGATCGATTATGGTTATGAAAAATAATCAATTCAAGCCGCACGACAGGGTGCGACATGAGGACTTACCCTAAGCCGCAAACCGCCTGGAGACAAATGACCATGGACCACCAGAACCTGATCGCGATCGACACTCATACACACGCCGAAGTGAGCTGCTGGAACCCCTTCGACAACTACGGCGAAGAATACGACCGGGCGGCCGACAAGTACTTCCGCTCGAGCCGCCGCCCGACCATCCAGGAAAGCATCGACTACTACCGCGAGCGCAAGATCGGCCTGGTGATGTTCATGGTCGATGCCGAGTCGAACATGGGCCGCCGCCGCATCCCGAACGAGGAAATCGCGGAGGCGGCGCAGAAGAACCCCGACATCATGATCGCCTTTGCCAGCATCGATCCGCACAAGGGCAAGATGGGCGCGCGCGAAGCCCGTCGGCTGATCGAGGAGCACGGCGTCAAGGGCTTCAAGTTCCATCCGACGGTGCAGGGCTTCCACCCCTACGACAAGATGGCGTGGCCCATCTACGAGGTCATCAACGAATACGGGCTGCCGGCCGTGTTCCACACCGGCCACAGCGGCATCGGCTCGGGCATGCGCTGCGGCGGCGGACTCCGTCTCGAATACAGCAACCCGATGCACCTGGACGACGTCGCCATCGACTTCCCCGATATGCAGATCGTCATGGCGCACCCGAGTTTCCCGTGGCAGGACGAGGCGCTGAGCGTGGCGACGCACAAGCCCAACGTCTGGATCGACCTGTCGGGCTGGAGCCCCAAGTACTTTCCGAAGCAGTTGGTGCAATACGCCAACACGCTGCTGAAGGACCGCGTGCTGTTCGCCAGCGACTACCCGCTGATCACGCCCGACCGCTGGCTCAAGGATTTCGAGGACGCCGGCTTCAAGCCCGAGGTGATGCCCGGCATCCTGAAGGGCAACGCGGTTCGCCTGCTCAAGCTCGACCAGTCGTAGATCCGCGCACTACTGCGACTTTTCTTCCTCGGCGCGATCCCAGTCCAGGCTGGAGCGCTGGCGCCGCTCCTCGCGTTCGCGCGCCATCTGCTCCTGGAACTGCTGGCGGCCTTCCTTCGCGACCGCGATCAGCTTGGCGCGGTCCTTGTAGTGCGGGTAGGTTTCGTGCATGAGCTCGATGTTGCGACGCCGGAAGCGCATCGCGGTTTCGCGCGCTTCGTGCGCAGGCCAGCCGAGCCCTTCTAGCACCGATCGGGCGCTTCGCAACGACGACTCGAAGACTTCGCGTTCGATGAACTCGACCTTTCGATCCAGCAACTGGTAAAGGTGGGCCACGTTGCGTGCGCGCGCGACGATCCTGGCGTTCGGAAAGTGCTTTTGCGCCAGGTCCACGATTTCGAGCGATTGCTCCATGTCGTCGACTGCGATCACCAGCACTTTGGCCGTGCCTGCGCCGGCGGTGCGCAGGAGGTCGAGCCGCGTCGCATCGCCGTAGAAGACGCCGAAGCCGAACTCGCGCAGGCTTTCGATGGTGTCCGGGTCATGGTCCAGCACGGTGATCTTGAGTCCCTGTGCGCTCAGCATGCGACCGATGATCTGCCCGTAGCGGCCGAAGCCGCAGATGACGACCTTGGCATCCTGCTGCTCGGAGATTTCCTCCATCGTTGTCGGTTCTGCGGCGCTGTAGCGCGGCAGAACCCACTTGTCGAGCGCGACCAGCAAGAGCGGAGAAATCAGCATCGACAGCGCGACCGCGCCAATCAGGAAAGAGGCGACGCCGCGCGGCAGCACGTCGGGTCCGGCGGCCTGGAACACGACGAATGCGAATTCGCCGCCCTGCGCCAGCAGCAGCGTGAACACGGGCCGCTGCTGGTAGGGAATGCCCATCAGCTTGCCCAGCGCGTAGATCACGCCGAACTTCAGCAGCATGAAGCCGACCACCACCACCGCCATGAGCCCCGGCTGGGCAAGGAGCACGCCGAAGTCGATGCTCATGCCGACCGCGATGAAGAAGAGACCGAGCAGCAGGCCTTTGAAGGGTTCGATGTCGGTTTCGAGTTCGCGGCGGTATTCGCTCTCCGCCAGCAGCACCCCGGCGAGGAAGGCGCCCAGCGCCATCGAGAGGCCGATGAATTGCATCAGCGCGGCGATGGCGACCACCAGCAGGAGCGCGGCGGCGGTAAAGATCTCGGGCGTGTTGCTGCGAGCGATCCAGCGAAGGAGCGGGCGCAGGGCCAGACGCCCGCCGAGCACGATGCCGCCGATGACGGCGACGATCTTCAGACCTTCCAGCGTGCGGTCGAGGCCAGTGATGCCGTCACCGGCATCGGCGCCGACCGCCAGCAGCGGGAGAAGCGCCAGGATCGGAATCGCAGCCACGTCCTGGAACAGCAGGATCGAGAAGCCGGCTTGCCCGCTGGATGTCAGCAGCAGGTTGCGCTCGCCCAGCACCTGCAACGCGATCGCGGTCGATGACAGGGCCAGTCCCAGTGCCGCTACCAGCGCGACGCGCCAGTTGGCGCCCGCCGCCCAGCCGGCCAGGAACAGCACTGCGGCGCAACCCAGCACCTGCGCCGAACCCCAGCCGAAGATTGGCTGGCGCAGGCTCCACAGCCGCTTGGGCTCGAGTTCGAGCCCGACCAGGAACAGCATCAGCACCACGCCGAACTCGGCGAAGTGCAGGATGTCCTCGACGTTGGTCACGAGCCCGAGCCCCCAGGGCCCGATGGCGATGCCGGCGGCGAGGTAGCCGATGATCGAGCCGAGCCCGAGCGCCTTCGACAACGGCACCACGAGCACCGCGGCGCCGAGGTAGATCAGGGAATTGATGAGCCAGCCGGGGGCGTGTTCCACGATCAGGCCTCCCCGTGGGTGACGGGCCTGTCGACCTCGGGCACGGGGCAGCTCACGCAGGCATCCAGGTCTTCGAGTTCGGGCCAGTTCGGGTAGCTCGAGAGCCGGTCCTTGAACACGGCGACGTGCGCCGCGACCTCGTTGGCCGGGGCGCTGCGCGCGCCGTGAAACAGCAGAGGCGGAAGAAAGCGCATGCCGCAGAGCGCGGCGGTCTGCTCGTAGGGCGGCAGGAAGGCGTCGAAGAAGTAACGGTTGTAGCTTTGCGGGTGGTAGCTCGTCTCGGGGCCGCCGGTGGTCGCGACCAGCCAGAAGTCCTTCCCCTCCAACGCGTGCCCGCCGGTGCCATAGGCCCATCCATAGCCGAGTACGTCGTCGAGCCAGAGCTTTTGCAGCGCCGGCATCGAATACCACTGGATCGGGTGGAGCAGGACCAGCAGGTCGGCACGGGCGAGGCGGGCCTGCTCGGTGCTCACGTCGATCGCGTAATCGGGGTAGGTGTCGTAGAGATCGTTGACGTCGACACCCGGCACGGCCTGAGCAGCTTTCAGCAACTGGAGGTTGACGCGCGAGTCTCGCCAATGTGGGTGCGCGGCGATCACGTAGATCCGAGGGGCGGCGCTTTCCGTGCTTGTTGTTGTCGGCATGCCGCGAACATAGCGCACTCCGTGCACGGCTACCATGGCGCCTGTCGTCAGTCTCGAGGAGCCTCACATGCCGGTGGTCCTGGTCGCCAATCCCAAAGGCGGAGTTGGCAAATCCACGCTCGCAACCAACATCGCGGGCTATTTCGCAAGCCGTGGCCACCCGGTGATGCTGGGTGACATCGACCGCCAGCAGTCGTCGCGGCTGTGGCTCAACCTGCGGACGCCGCAGGCGCGCGAGATCCGGAGCTGGGTCGCCTCCGAGGACGGCAACGTCGTGCGGCCGCCACGCGGAACGACGCACGCCGTCATCGACACGCCCGCCGGATTGCACGGTGCCCGCTTCAAGGATGTGGTGGCGCTGGCCGACAAGGTGCTGGTGCCCTTGCAGCCCAGCATCTTCGATATCTACGCGACACGTGACTTCCTGGACAAGCTGCTGTCGCACGGCCGTGCCGACAAGACGAAGGTCGCCCTGGTCGGCATGCGCGTGGACGCCCGCACGCTCGCGGCCGACCGGCTGCGCGAGTTCGTTTCGGGGCTCGACGTGCCCGTGCTCGGTGAGCTCCGGGACACGCAAAACTACGTCCAACTCGCGGCCCGCGGACTCACGCTGTTCGATATCGCGCCTGGCCGCGTGCAGCGCGATCTGGAGCAATGGGAGCCGATTCAGCGTTGGCTGGACGCTTGAGGGGCGCCATTCAGGTTTTCCCCTGATGCCCATGTCGCGGCGTGGACAGGCGCGACGACACCACCCCGATAAAGTGAATCGCATGAAAAAGACCTTTCAGACCCTCCAGGATCTCGCCGCATGCGTCGGCCAGGAAGTCGCCGTGAGCGACTGGATCACCGTCACGCAGGAACAGGTCAACCTGTTCGCCGAGGCCACCGGGGATCACCAGTGGATTCACGTGGACGTTGAAAAGGCCAAGGCCGGACCCTTCGGCGCACCGATCGCCCATGGCTTTCTGACCTTGTCCTTGTTGCCGCGCATCTATGAAACGGCCATGAGCGTCGTCGAGTCGCGCATGGGAGTGAACTACGGCCTGAACCGCGTCCGCTTCATGGCACCGGTGCCGGTCGGGGGGCGCGTGCGGGGACGGATGAAGCTCCTGACCTCGGAATCGATTCCCAATGACGGCTTTCAGATGACCTGGGAAACCACCATCGAGCTCGAAGGTTCGCCCAAGCCGGCCTGTGTCGCCGAGTCAGTCGTTCGCAGGTACCCGTAGCTCGCCCCTATCCCTTGGCTCGCCCCCAGGCTTGCTCACTTCGTGTAGCCGCCTATCCCCGGCCGGTGGTTCACGGAAAGGGCAGGCTGACCTCTCTTATTGGAAGTCGTTCTGGCGCCAGGCTTCGAAGACGGTCACGGCCACGGCGTTGGACAGGTTGAGGCTGCGCTGGCCTTCTTTCATCGGGAGGCGAAGCCGCTGCGGGGCGGGAAAGCCCTCGCGCAGTTCCGGCGCGAGGCCGCGCGTCTCCGAGCCGAAGACGAGCCAGTCGCCAGGGCGGAAGGTGACGTCGTGCACCGCCCGCGTGCCGCGCGTCGTGAGCGCGAACATCCGTTCCGGCGCGGGGCGCTCGGCGTCGAGCAGCGCCTGCCAGTCGCGGTGTCGCAGGACTTTGGCGTACTCGTGATAGTCCAGGCCGGCGCGGCGAAGCAGCCGGTCGTCCATCGAGAAGCCGAGCGGTTCGATCAGATGTAGGGTGCAGCCGGTGTTGGCGGCCAGCCGGATGACGTTGCCGGTGTTGGGCGGGATCTCGGGTTCGACGAGGACGATGTGAAACATGGCGCTGATTGTCGACGGCGCTCAGCCGGGTGCCTCCGTGCGAGCGAGGACGATGGCCGTGACGTGCGACGCACCGGCCACGCGCAACACCTGAGCCGCGGCGAAGAGGGATGCGCCGCTGGTCATCACGTCGTCGACCAGCACGACCCGGCGGTCCCGGACGGCGGCAGAGCGTAGCGGCTCCAGGGCAAAGGCTCCCCGCAGGTTGCGCAGGCGTTCGGCCCGCGTCAGCCCGCTTTGGGCCGGGGTTTCCCGCGTTCGCAGCAGCAAGGTGGCGTCGGTCTTCCCGGGGGCCAGTCGCCGTGCGATTTCGTGCGCCTGGTTGAAGCCGCGTTCGCGTAGTCGGGCCGGCGCGAGGGGCATCGGCAGCACGATGTCCGCCTTCTCGAGTGCGGGCTCGACCCACGGCGCGCTGCGCAGCAGCGTCGCAAGCGGCGCGGCCCGTCCCGCATCGCCCCGGAACTTGAACTCCGCGATGCATTCGGGCCACGGCCAGGCATAGGTGCAGGCCGCGAGGCACGCATCGAGCGGCGGGGGCGCCCGCGTGCACTCGCCGCACCGCGAAACGCCGTCGGGAACTTGCAGCGCGCAGGTCGCGCAGCGCGATGTCGGCGGCGCGAAGCGCGCCACGCACGCATCGCACACCGGTTGCGCCGGCCACGCGCGGCAAACGACGCACTGGCTGGGCAGGCGCTTGAGCAGGCCCCAGAAAGGCCGGTCGATCCAATGGCTGAGCATCCCTCAATATACTGAGCGCCACATGTCCACCGAGCCCGCACACCGCCCGCCGACCATCGACGCCACGGCGGCTGCGCGATGGGCGCGACTCGCGCCGGGACCGGAATCTCCCTGGCTGCATGAGGAGGTCGGTCGTCGCATGGAGGACCGGCTGCAATGGATCAAGGCCAAGCCGCGCCACTGGGCGGACTGGGCGCCGCTGCGCGGCGGCCTGGAGGCGCACGCGCTGGTTGCGCGTCGCTACCGTGACGCCGCATCCTTCGTGATCGAGCCGGAAGCCGCGCTGGTCCCGCCGACCGGCAAGGCGCTTGCCGCGCCGTGGTGGTCGGCCCGGCGGTGGCAAGGCTCGCAGCCCAGCTTCGACGCGCCTCCGGAAGAAGGCGTGGATCTGCTTTGGGCCAACATGGCGCTCCACATGGCGTCCGACCCGGAAACGCTGATCGGCGAGTGGCATCGACGGGTGGCCACCGACGGCTTCCTGATGTTCTCGTGCTTTGGCCCCGACACCCTGATGGAACTGCGGGCGATGCACCGACGCTTCGGCTGGCCGCCCGCCAGCCACGAGTTCACCGACATGCACGATTGGGGCGACATGCTGGTCGGCGCCGGTTTCGCAGAGCCGGTGATGGATATGGAACGCATCGTGCTTACCTGGCCCAATGCCGATGCCGCACTGGCGGAGTTGCGCGCACTCGGGCGCAACCTGCATCCCGGGCGTTTCCCGGCCTTGCGAGGCAAGACCTGGCGCAGCGCACTGGCGGATGCATTGCCCGAACTTGCCCCCGCCGAAGATGGCAGCGGCCAGATCGCGTTGACCTTCGAAATCATCTACGGCCACGCTTTCAAACCGGCCCCGCGGGTGGCCGTTTCCATTGAAAGTGCCGTGTCCCTGCGCGAGATGCGAGAGATGCTTCAACGCAGTCGCCAAGGCCTGTGAGTGATTGTTGCGTGACCCGCTACAATCCGGCGCTGCGTGAACTCCCGGGTATTGTCCCGTGATCGAGGCCTGTCGGACATGGGTTTGACAGCGATCGACGCACCGATTTGCTGAACTCGCCCGTGTCGAATTCCGTGTTTCGTTTTGCCACTGTTTCAGGCCAGAGCATCCATTGGTTCCTGAAGCGCAACTGCTCGGTCACGCCGAGCCAGCTTGGCTGGCTCTACGCGTCGCTCTGCGTGGTGTCTCTTGGCATCGGAACCGTCTTCTGGCTGAACGGCGCACGACTCGTGCTGCCGTTTGCCTGGCTCGAACTCGCCGCGGTGGGTTTCGCGTTCGTGCTGTATGCACGGCACGCGACCGATGGCGAAAAGATCGCCTTGCAGGGTGGTCGGTTGGTGGTCGAGCTCGAGAACGGTGGGCACTATGAGCGCACGGAATTCTTGCCGCACCAGGTGCGGGTCGAGCCTCAGGACAGCGATCGTTCGCTGATCGAGGTTTCGGGTCAAGGTCGTTCGGTCAGGGTGGGGCGCTATGTGCGCCCGGAGTTGCGCGCGGCGTTGGCGCGCGAGATTCGCATGGCATTGCGCAGTGCCTGAGGGGGCAGGCGCAATGCGGCACCGTGGGGACCGGTGGGGTTAACAGGAAATGAAGAAGTGAACACGATGAAGAGCAATTGGCGGAACAAGATCTGGCCGGCGAATCTGCTGCTGGCGGCCGGTGCGGCGTTCAGCGGCGCGGCGCATGCAGTCAATGACCTGCCCGGCGGGCCATCCGTACGTCAGCTGAATCTTCCGACGGGTGTCACCAAGATCGCGCAAGAGCAGCATTTCCTGCACACGGTGATGATGATCCTGTGCACCGTGATCTTCGTGGCGGTGTTCGCCGTCATGTTCTATTCGATCTGGAAGCACCGCAAGTCGGTCGGCCACAAGGCGGCCAACTTCCACGAGTCGGTGGTGGTCGAGGTCATCTGGACCATCGTGCCCTTCATCATCGTGATCCTGATGGCCCTTCCGGCGACCCGGGTGCTGGTGGCCCAGAAGGACACCACCAATTCCGACCTCACGATCAAGGTCACGGGCTACCAGTGGAAGTGGGGCTACGACTACCTCAAGGGCGAAGGCGAAGGACTGGGCTTCATCTCGACCCTCGACAGTTCGCACCGCGCGCTGTCCGACGCCGGTGCCCGGGGCGACGTGCCCGACAATTTCCTGTTCAAGGTCGACAACCCCCTCGTCGTGCCGGTCGATACCAAGGTGCGCATCATCACGACGGCCAATGACGTGATTCATGCTTTCGCCGTGCCGCAGTTCGGCATCAAGCAGGATGCGATCCCCGGCTTCGTCCGCGATACCTGGTTCCGCGCCGAGAAGGTGGGCGACTATTACGGCCAGTGCCAGGAGCTCTGCGGCAAGGAACACGCCTTCATGCCGATCCACGTGAAGGTGCTCGCCAAGGCCGATTACACCGCCTGGGTCGACGGCAAGCGCAAGGAAGCCGCTGCCAAGCAGGACGATCCGAACAAGGTCTGGACGCTGCCGGAAATCCTGGCTCGCGGCGAAAAGGTCTACGCCGCCAACTGCGCGGCCTGCCACCAGGCCAACGGCAAGGGCGCGGGCCCCATCAAGCCGCTCGACGGCGCGGCGATCGTGCTCAACGCAGACCACAAGCTTCAACTCCACGTGGTGCTCAACGGCCAGAACAACGGCGCCATGCCTGCATGGAAGCAACTGAGCGACACCGACATCGCCGCCGTGGTGACCTTCACCAAGAACAGCTGGTCGAACAAGACGGGTCAACTGGTGCAGCCGGCTGAAGTGCTGGCGGAGCGCGGCAAGTAAGCCGCCGCCCCCACGACGAAGAGTTTGCAAGGAATACCAAGATGAGCGCAGTCCTCGATCCCCACGGCCACGCACCCGGCCACGGCGACCATGCCCACGACGATCACCACCACGCGCCGACCGGCTGGCGCCGCTGGGTGTTCGCGACCAACCACAAGGACATCGGCACGCTGTACCTGCTGTTCTCCTTCACCATGCTGATGGTCGGGGGTGTCCTGGCGCTGCTGATCCGCGCCGAGCTGTTCCAGCCCGGTCTGCAACTGGTCAACCCCGAACTGTTCAACCAGTTCACGACCATGCACGGCCTGATCATGGTGTTCGGTGCGATCATGCCGGCCTTCGTGGGCTTCGCGAACTGGATGATCCCGCTGCAGATCGGCGCATCCGACATGGCGTTCGCGCGCATGAACAACTTCAGCTTCTGGCTGCTGATCCCGGCAGCGCTGATGCTGGTGGGTTCGTTCTTCATGCCGGGCGGTGCACCCGCCGCCGGCTGGACGCTCTACGCCCCGCTCACGCTGCAGATGGGCCCCTCGATGGACGCCGGCATCTTCGCGATGCACATCATGGGCGCCTCGTCGATCATGGGCTCGATCAACATCATCGTGACCATCCTCAACATGCGCGCGCCCGGCATGACGCTGATGAAGATGCCGATGTTCTGCTGGACCTGGCTCATTACCGCCTACCTGCTGATCGCCGTGATGCCCGTGCTCGCAGGCGCCATCACGATGACGCTGACCGACCGCCACTTCGGCACCAGCTTCTTCAATCCCGCCGGCGGCGGCGACCCGGTGATGTACCAGCACATCTTCTGGTTCTTCGGCCACCCCGAGGTGTACATCATGATCTTGCCGGCCTTCGGCATCGTCAGCCAGATCGTGCCGGCATTCGCCCGCAAGAAGCTCTTCGGCTACGCCTCGATGGTGTACGCCACCTCGTCGATCGCGATCCTGTCGTTCATCGTGTGGGCGCACCACATGTTCACGACGGGCATGCCGCTGACCGGCCAGCTGTTCTTCATGTACGCGACCATGTTGATCGCCGTGCCGACGGCAGTGAAGATCTTCAACTGGATTGCGACCATGTGGCAGGGCTCGATGACCTTCGAGACGCCGATGCTGTTCGCGGTGGGCTTCATCTTCGTGTTCACGATGGGTGGCTTCACCGGCCTGATCCTCGCGGTCGCGCCGATCGACACCCAACTGCAGGACACCTACTACGTCGTGGCCCACTTCCACTATGTGCTGGTGGCCGGTTCGCTGTACGCGATGTTCGCCGGCTACTACTACTGGGCGCCGAAGTGGACCGGGGTGATGTACAACGAAGCGCGCGGCAAGATCCACTTCTGGTGGTCGCTGATTGCCTTCAACGTCACCTTCTTCCCGATGCACTTCCTGGGCCTCGCCGGCATGCCGCGTCGCTACGCCGACTACCCGATGCAGTTCGCAGACTTCAATGCGGTCGCCACCGTGGGCGCGTTCGCCTTCGGCCTTGCGCAGGTCTACTTCTTCGTCTTCATCGTGCTCCCCACGATGATGGGCAAGGGCGAGAAGGCCCCGCAGAAGCCTTGGGAAGCTGCCGAAGGGCTCGAATGGGAAGTGCCATCGCCCGCTCCGTTCCACACCTTCGAAACCCCGCCCAAGCTGGACGCCACCGCGACCAAGGTGATCGGCTGAAGCGCATAGCGACATGACACCCGAACAGAAAAGGAACAATCGGCGCATGGGGCTCACGCTGGCCTCCATCGCCGTGCTGTTCTTCATCGGCTTCATCGTCCGCATGGTCTGGTTCGGCCGTTAGGCAGGCTCATGGGCATCGGTCAACGCATTCGTCGCGAAAACGTCCGCATGGTCGGCAAGCTGGCCGTTGTCGCGGCCGGGATGTTCGCGTTCGGCTATGCGCTGGTGCCGATGTACCGGGCCATTTGCGAGATGACCGGCATCAACATCCTGGCCCTGTCCGAATTGCAGGTGCCGGGCGGTGCGTCCGGCGGCGACAAGGTGCGCCTGCCCGACAACACCCAGGTCGACATGAGCCGCACGATCACGGTGGAGTTCGATGCCAATGTGCGCGGGCTGTGGGACTTCAAGCCCGAGCAGCGGTCGATGCAGGTGCATCCGGGCCAGCTCAACACGGTGATGTACGAGTTCCAGAACGTGCAGAACCGCCGGATGGCCGCTCAGGCCATTCCGAGCTACGCGCCGCAACAGGCCGCGCCGTATTTCAACAAGCTCGAATGCTTCTGCTTCAACCAGTACACCCTCGACGCGGGCGAGAAGAAGCAGTGGCCGGTCGCCTTCGTGATCGATCCGAAGATCTCGAAGGACGTCAAGACGATCACGCTGTCGTACACCTTCTTCGAGGTGGGCGGCAAGACGCCCTCGGCACCGGTGGCCGCCAATTCGGCCATCGTGCCGGCAGTGACGGAGCCGCGCTCGTGACCGCGCCGCAAGCGCCGCAAAAGGGCTCGCTTTGGCGGACGGCCAGGGCCGTGGGCTGGTCGTTCTTCGGCGTGCGCAAGAACAGTGCTTTCCAGGACGACGTCTCCAAGCTCAACCCGCTGCACATCATTGCGGTCGGCCTGATTGCCGTGATGCTGTTCGTCGGCGGCCTGATCTTGGTCGTGCGCTGGGTTGTCGCATCCTGAAGAACATGTCCCACAGAATTTGAATCGAGAGAAGAAAGCCAGGACCTGATATGAGTTCAACGACCCACGGCACCACGCCCTACTACTTCGTGCCCGGGCCATCGGCCTACCCGGTCATGGCTGCGACCGGCCTGCTCTTCGTCATTCTGGGGGCCGCCCAGTGGATCAATGGCCACCAATGGGGCGCATGGGCGCTGCTGATGGGCATGGTGGGGTGGCTCTCCACGCTGTTCGTCTGGTTCCGGCAGTCCATCCGCGAAAGCGAGGGTGGCATGTACGGCCACAAGGTCGACCTCTCCTTCCGCTGGAGCATGAGCTGGTTCATCTTCTCCGAGGTGATGTTCTTCGGCGCGTTCTTCACCGCGCTGTGGTGGGCCCGCTCCCATGCCCTGCCATCGCTCGGAAGTCTCGACAACGCCTTGCTGTGGCCTGATTTCAAGGCTGTGTGGCCGACCACGGTGGCCGGCGCAACCGGTTCGCCGGCCGATATCGTCGAGCCATTCCAGACGGTTGGACCGTTCTGGCTGCCGACCATCAATACCGCGCTGCTGCTGAGCTCCGGGGTCACGCTCACGATTGCCCACCACGCCCTGCGCGCAGGCCATCGCGCGCAGACCGTTCGTTTCATGTGGCTCACCGTGCTGCTCGGCCTGACCTTCCTGTTCGTGCAAGGCTACGAGTACCACCACCTGTACACCGAGTTGAACCTCAGGCTCAGCTCCGGCACGTACGGCTCGACCTTCTTCATGCTGACCGGCTTCCACGGGCTGCACGTGTTCATCGGCATGCTGATGCTCTTCTTCATCACGCTGCGCATCCGCAAGGGGCACTTCACGCCGGAGCGTCACTTCGGTTTCGAAGGCGCTGCTTGGTACTGGCACTTCGTCGACGTGGTGTGGCTCGGCCTGTATTTCACGGTTTATTGGCTTTGAGCATCAGCGACGGCAAAACAAAAAAGCGCCGCAAGGCGCTTTTTTCATGGTTCTCCTGGAATGAGCACAACCTACTTGCCGACCGGCAGGCCCCCTGGCTGGATGTACCCGAGCTTCCACGCCACCAGGACGCACAGGAACAAAACCACCGACAGGCCGATCCGAACGGTGAGCGCGCGTACCATGCCGCCACTTTTGGCGCGGCCGTTGCGCCCGTCCTTCAGCATGAAGAACAGCGCGAACCCGAGACTCGCCAGGATGCCCAGGAAGGCGAGGGCGACAAAGTATTTCATGACCCTCATTATCGGCCGCCGAGGCCGCCCCGCGGCATGAGCGCGGACTCTCCCGTCGTCCCGCGCCCCTCGCGGCGCGGACGCTTCTGGGTGGTCACCGGGATGGCCGTGATCACGATCGCGGTCGCGGTTTCGCTGGGCCGGTGGCAACTCTCGCGGGCCGCGCAGAAAGAGGCCATCCAGGCCGAGATCGACACGCAGAAGAGCCTGCCGCCGCTCGATCAGAAGGCCTTCCTGGCCCTGGACAAGCCTGCTTCCACACTGAATCGCCCGGTACGGTTGCGGGGCCTCTGGCTGACGCCGCACACGGCCTACCTGGACAACCGCCAGATGCACGGCGTGCCGGGCTTCTACGTAGTGACGCCCCTCGCCCTGGAAGGTACCAACCAAACCGTGTTGATCCAGCGCGGCTGGGTGCAGCGCAACTTCACCGACCGGACCCAATTGGAGCCGGTCGAGACCCCATCCGGCCTGATCGAGGTGACCGGGCGAATCGCCTCGCCGCCCGCGCACCTGCTGGAACTGGGCAAGGCGGATTCCGCGGCACCAACGCCGGGGTCCGCGGGGTCTTCTGTCATCCGGCAGAATCTGGACCTTGAAGCGTTTCGCGCCGAAACCGGTCTGCCACTGCGGACCGATGTCTCCTTGCAGCAGACCGGTCCGGCTTCCGAGGGCCTGCAGCGAGATTGGCCGGCCCCCGCGCTGGGTGTTGAAAAGCACTACGGCTATGCATTCCAGTGGTTCGGCCTTTCGGCCCTCGTCGCAATCCTCTATGTCTGGTTCCAACTCATCGCCCCCTTCCGCCGCGCACGCGCTGCACGCCATGGCTGACGAGCCGCTCGGGCTGACCGTGCACTCGATGCCGTCGCCGCGCCAGGCGCTCGCGGGCGCCGAGGGCAGGCGGACGGTGCTCGGCCGCTGGAAGATGGTCGCCGTGCTGCTGTGCTGCGCGGCGCCGGTGATCGCCTCGTACTTCACCTACTACGTGATTCGCCCCGAAGGCCGCAGCGTCTACGGCGAGCTCGTCGACCCTCAGCGGCCGATGCCGAACATCACGGGCGCGCAGCGGGACGGAAAGCCGGTTCAGCTCTCGTCCCTCAAGGGACAGTGGCTCCTGGTTGCCGTTGCTGATGCCGGCTGTGATGCGCTCTGTGAGCAGCAGCTCTACCTGCAACGCCAACTGCGCGAGAGCCTGGGGCGCGAAAAGGACCGGCTCGATCGCGTCTGGATCGTCAGCGATGCGGCGCCCATCCCCGAGCGCCTCGACAACGGCCTTCGCGGCGCGACCGTGGTGCGCGTTCCTGCTGCGCAGCTCGCCCAGTGGCTCGCGCCAAGTGCCGGGCATGCCTTGGCGGAGCACCTCTTCGTGGTCGACCCCATGGGCAACTGGATGATGCGCTTCCCCGCCGGCATGGACACAGCCGGCGCCGGCCGCGCCAAGCGCGACCTCGACCGCCTGCTGCGCGCATCCGCCTCGTGGGACGAGCCAGGACGCTGATCTCGCCATGGACACGACTTCGCTCTACGACCTCACGCCGATCGCCTGGCTCATGGCGGTCGGCGTGCTGATCGCCCTGGGGCCGCTGCTCTGGGTCTGGCGGCGAAATGCCGGCAGCGGGCCCGCGCGACGCCTGCATGCGCTGACCGTGCTCACGCTGTTCCTGACTTTCGACCTGACCCTGTTCGGCGCCTTCACGCGCCTGACCGATTCGGGCCTCGGTTGCCCCGACTGGCCCGGCTGCTACGGCAACGCGAGTCCGCTCGGTGCGCGCCACGACATCGCCATGGCGCAGGCCGCGCAGCCGACCGGGCCGGTCACGCACAGCAAGGCCTGGGTCGAAATGGTCCACCGCTATCTGGCGACCGGCGTCGGGGTACTGATACTCGCGCTGGCGATCGCGACCTGGGTCGCGCGTCGCCGCCACCGCATGGCCGAGCACATCGGCGAGAAGCCGCTCAGCGCATGGTGGCCTGCCGCCACACTGGCGTGGGTGTGCCTGCAAGGCGCGTTCGGCGCCATGACGGTGACCTGGAAGCTCTACCCGGCGATCGTCACCCTTCATCTGCTGGGTGCCGTCGTGCTGCTTGCATTGCTGTGCATCCAGGCCGTCCGATACCAGCAGGCGGCAGCGCAACGCGCGCCCACGGCCGTACCTTCCGCGCTGCGCACCCTGCTGATCGCGACGACCGCACTGTTGGCGCTGCAGATCGCCTTGGGCGGCTGGGTCAGCACCAACTACGCGGTGCTCGCGTGCACGCAATTCCCGACCTGCCAGGACAGCTGGTGGCCTCCCATGAACTTCGCACAGGGCTTTCAAGTCTGGCGCCAGCTCGGCGAGACGACGGGCGGCGCGCCCATCGATTTCGCGTCGCTGACCGCCATCCACTACACGCATCGGCTCATGGCCTATGTCGTTTTCGTCGCCATGGGCGCGTTGGCCTGGCGACTGCACGGAGTCGGTCCGCTGCGCGCCCAGGCGCGCTGGCTGGCAGGACTGGCCCTGCTTCAGCTTGCCACCGGACTGGGCAACGTGCTGCTCGGATGGCCCCTCGCTGCGGCCGTGCTGCACACTGGCGGCGCCGCGGCGCTCGCGGTGGTGCTCACCTGGACGATCTGCGAAAGCCGGCGCGAACGGGCCAACGTGATTGCTGCGGCAGGCGCTCGCAGCAACGGAATGGAGGTCGCCCGATGAGCGCACCTGCCTCCATCCACGGCCCGACGACCGCCAGCGTCCTGCGTCAGTTCTACGCGCTGACCAAGCCGCGCGTGGTGCAGCTGATCGTCTTCTGCGCACTGATCGGCATGGTGCTCGCCGTTCCTGGCGTGCCGACGCTCGCCGACCTGCAGCAGGGCGCGCTGGCCTGCCTCGGCATCTGGCTGGTCGCCGCCGCCGCCGCGGCCTTCAACTGCCTGGTCGAGAAGGGCATCGATGCCAAGATGAAGCGGACCGCATGGCGGCCGACGGCACGCGGGCAACTGAGCGATCGCCAGGCGCTGATCTTCTCGGCCACGCTGTGCGCGATCGGCTCGGCGCTGCTGTGGTTCACCGTGAACCCGCTGACCATGTGGCTGACCTTCGCCACCTTCGTCGGCTACGCGGTGATCTACACCGTGATCCTCAAGCCGCTGACACCGCAGAACATCGTGATCGGCGGCGCGTCCGGTGCGATGCCGCCGGTGCTGGGCTGGGCCGCGATGACCGGCGAAGTCGGGCCCGAAGCCCTGATCCTTTTCCTCATCATCTTCCTGTGGACGCCGCCGCACTTCTGGGCGCTGGCGCTCTACCGTGTCGAGGACTACCGCAAGGCAGGGCTCCCGATGCTGCCGGTGACGCACGGCAACGAGTTCACGCGCCTGCAGGTGCTGCTCTACACCTTCATCCTGTTCGCGGCCTGCCTGATGCCGTTCATCTACGGCATGAGTGGCTGGCTCTATCTGGCCGTCGCCATTGGGGTGAGCATCGGCTTTACCGGCTATGCCTTCGCGCTGTGGCGAAACTATTCCGACACGCTGGCGCGCAAGACTTTCCGTTTTTCACTGATCCACCTGAGCGTGCTGTTTGCGGCACTCCTGGTTGATCACTACCTGCGATGAAGCATTCAATGAACAAGCGGCAAGCTCTCCGATGGATGGTCAAGACGGCGGCCTGGGGTGGCGCGGCGGCCGTTGCGGGCCTGAGTTTCGCGGCCTGCACCGAGTCCAAACCCAGCTTCAACGCGGTCGACATCACGGGCGCGGACTACGCGAAGGACTTCTCGCTGACCGACGCCGAGGGCCGCGTTCGGACGATGGCCGACTTCAAGGGCAAGGCGGTCGTGCTCTTCTTCGGCTACGCCCAGTGCCCGGACGTCTGCCCGACGACCATGTCCGAGATGACACAGGTCAAACAGCAACTCGGTGCGGACGGCGGCAAGTTGCAGGTGCTGTTCGTCACCGTCGATCCGGCGCGCGACACGCCGGAGGTGATGAAGGCCTACATGGGCGCGTTCGACCCGTCCTTCGTCGCGCTGATTCCAACGCCTGACCAACTCGCGGCCATGACGAAGGACTTCAAGGTCTATTACAAGAAGGTGGATGGCAAGACGCCCACCAGCTACTCGATGGACCACTCCGCGGCGAGCTTCATCTACGACCCTCAAGGTCGCTTGCGCCTCTACGCGCGCTACGGCGCCGGCGTGCCGGCGATGGTGTCGGACATCAAGGCCTTGCTGAAGTCCTGAGCCGGGCGCCGTGGGCAGCGTGGACCATCTCAGGCAGCGAAAGGGCGCGTTTCGCATTGCCCTGATTCCGCCGGAAGTGCTGGAGGCCCTCAACGACGGGCTGCTGGAAACCGTCAACCTGAACGAGTTCCTGGCGCTGGAACTGCCCCGCTTGGCGCGCAGCGTGGCGACGCACATCGGGCTCGACCCCGGCAGCGAGCGTCTGAGCGATACCTTCGCGATGCTGGGGGCCTTCAAGCCGATGCAGCGCCACGGCCACATCGCCCGCGCGCTTTACGATTTGACTGCGCAGCATCCTGAACGCGATGCCGTGGCGCACCTGCTCGCCACCCATCCCAGCGACGTGGCGCGCTGCTGGGCGACGCACTGGATCCCCATGTCGGGGCTTGCCTTGCCCGAGCAGTTGAATGCGGTTCGCCGCTTTGCCGCGGATGCGCATTTCGGCGTGCGTGAATTGGCGTGGATGGCGGTCCGCGACGCGACGATCCAGTCACTCGACGAGGCGCTCCGGCTCCTTCAGCCGTGGGCGGCTGATCCGGACCCGAACATCCGCCGCTTCGCCAGCGAACTCACGCGTCCCCGGGGCGTCTGGTGCGAACAGATCGAGCGGTTGAAGGCCGAGCCGTGGGCTGGCGTGGCCCTGTTGGAGCTGCTGCGCGCGGACCCCAGCCGGTACGTGCAGAACTCGGTCGCCAACTGGCTCAACGACGCCAGTCGGAGCCAGCCGGCCTGGGTGGAAGAGATCTGCGCGCGCTGGCTTGCGGAAAGCGACGCGACCGAGACGCGCTACATCGCGCGGCGCGCACTGCGGACGCTGTCGAAAAGGACTGCTGAAGAGCCCTGAAAGCAAAAAGCCCGGCGCGAGACCGGGCTTTTTCGGTTTGGAAGACGCTCAGGCGTATTCCGCGAGGGCCTTCTTCATCTTCTTCATCGCCGCCACTTCGATCTGGCGAATGCGCTCGGCGCTCACGCCGTAGACCGCCGCCAGGTCGTGCAGCGTCATGCCGCCCGAGCCGTCGTCGTTGACCTTGAGCCAACGCTCTTCCACGATGCGGCGGCTGCGATCGTCGAGCGATTGCAGGGCGGTCGAGATGCCGTCGGTCGAGAGACGGTCGCGCTGCTGAGATTCGAGCCGGGCCGTCGGCTCCTGGCTCGCGTCCGCCAGGTAGGCAATGGGACCGAAGCCTTCGTCGCCGTCGTCGGACGGGCTAGGGTCGAGCAGGACGTCGCCACCGGAGAGGCGTGTTTCCATCTCCAGCACTTCTTCCGGCTTCACGTTCAGCCGGCTCGCCATTTGCGAGACTTCGTCCGGGCTCAGCGTGTCGCGGTGCGTGCCGCCATCGGCGGCGGCCGAGTCGGCCTTGAAGCCCTGCTTCATCGAGCGCAGGTTGAAGAACAGCTTACGCTGGGCCTTGGTCGTCGCTACCTTGACCATGCGCCAATTCTTGAGGATGTACTCGTGAATCTCGGCCTTGATCCAGTGCATGGCATAGCTGACCAGCCGCACGCCCTGATCGGGGTCGAAACGCTTCACGGCCTTCATCAGGCCGACATTGCCCTCCTGGATCAGGTCGCCGTGCGGCAGCCCGTAGCCCAGGTATTGGCGCGAAATGGAGACGACGAGGCGCAGGTGCGACAGGATCAGCGCACTGGCGGCTTCGAGGTCGTTGTGGTCGCGCAATTTGCGCGCGAAACCCTGCTCTTCCTCGAGCGTCAGCAGCGGCAACCGGTTGGCTGCCGAAATGTAGGCGTCCAGGTTACCCAGCGGGGGCACCATCGACCACGGATTGGCGACGGCGAGCTGGTTGGCAGAGGCTCCAGACAGTGTTGTCATTCGGGAAACTCCTTCGTTCTTGGCCATATCCTGACCATATTAGCACTCGATTAGAGGGAGTGCTAAGCTAAGGGTTCCCACCTATTTTTCATCGGGTTGATAGCTTCTGTCATGGGCAAGGCCCCGAATCGGGGGAGAAGCCGGCCTACCAGCGCATTCCGAGGCGCAGGAAGATCCTCGACAGGACGAACAGCGGGCCGACCCAAAGGTATTGGATGTCTTCGAAGAAGGAAGGTTTCCTGCCTTCGATCTTGTGGCCGATGAACTGGAAAATCCACGCCACGACGAAGATGGCTGCTGAAACCGGAAAAACAAGGTCGCCCAGTGCCTGGACCGCCGCCAAGAGCGCGACGGTGCCCACGAGCATGGTGATCAAGAAGGCGGGGGATCGAAGCATCGCGTAGTACACGAGGCTCGCCGCCACAAAGGCGTAGGCCACCCAGGGGTGCAAGGCAAAAAGGAGCCCGACGATGCTGAACATGATGGCGGGAATCGCCACCATGTGAATGGCCTCGTTGGTGGGGTTCTGATGGCTTTCGCCATAGTGCGCGAGCAGGCGGTCGACTTTTCTGTCGCTGCGTGTCAGCGGCGCGGCTGCGGTGTTCATGTTGTCTCCTCGGCTCGTTTTTGCGCCGAAGATGATGCCAGATCGCCCCGGTCCCGTCGCTTGGGACTTCTACCCCAGCAGAGCCTGGGCGAACTCCCGGGCGTCGAAGGTTTCGAGGTCTTCCAGCTTTTCGCCCACCCCGATGAAATAGACCGGAATCGGCCGCTCCCGGGCGATTGCGCACAGGACGCCACCCTTGGCCGTTCCATCCAGCTTGGTGACGACCAACCCCGTCAGGCCCAGGGCTTCGTCGAAGGCCCTGACCTGCGCCAGGGCGTTCTGCCCGGTGTTGCCGTCGATCACCAGCAGGATCTCGTGCGGCGCGGTCGCGTCCGCCCGGGCAACGACGCGCTTGATCTTCTTGAGCTCGTCCATCAGGTGGATTTGAGTCGGCAGCCGGCCGGCCGTGTCGACCAGCACCACGTCCTTGCCGCGCGCCTTGCCTGCGTTGACTGCATCGAAGCTCACGGCGGCGGGATCGCCGCCTTCCTGGCTGACGATCTCCACCGTGTTGCGATCGGCCCAGACCAGCAATTGCTCGCGCGCAGCCGCCCGGAACGTGTCGGCCGCCGCCAGCAGCACCGAAGCGCCTTCGTTGGCCAAGTGCTTGGTGAGCTTGCCGATCGACGTGGTCTTCCCCGCGCCATTCACGCCGGCGACCATGATCACGGTCGGCGTGTACTGCCCGATCACCAGCGACTTCTCCAGCGGACGCAGCAAATCGGCGATCGCGTCGGCCAGCAGCACCTTCACCTGCGCGGCGTCGGTGGCCATGTTGCTCTTGACCCGGCGGCGGAGGTCCTCCAGGAGGTGCTCCGTCGCCTTGACGCCGGTATCGGCCATCAGGAGGGCTTCCTCGAGCTCTTCATACAGCGCGTCGTCGATCTGGGCGTTGACGAAGGCGGCCGTGATGCTGTTGCCGGTCTTGCGCAGGCCGCTCTTGAGCTTTCCGAGCCAGCCGGTGCGTTCCGGTGCAGGTTCGGGCGCAGGCGCGGGCGCGGGCGCGGACGTTTGGACGGGGGCCGGCACCACCGACACAACCGGTGCGGGCGCGGGAGCGGGAGGGGGCGCGACGGTGGGCGCTAGTTCTGGCATTGGCGCCGTTACGGGCGGGGCTACCGGCGCTGCAACCGGCGCCACCGGTGCGGGCGGTGGCGGCTCTGCCACCGCGGGCTTTCCGCCGAACCATGTGGAGGGTGAAAAGACCGACTTGGCCGGCGCCGGCGGCTCTGCAGGCGACTCCACCGGCGTCTCCGCGGGTGCCGGAGACGGCATTTGTGCCTCGGATGGCGGTTTTTTCTTGAAGAAACTGAACATTGCGTGGTTTTTACAATCCGAGCCATTCTATGAAACACCCCTTGCCACGCCGCGCTGCGTTTGGTGCGGTGCTGGCCTCGGTGCTGATGGCATCCTGGTTTTTGCCCGTCCACGCGCAAACTTCCCCTTCGTCACCGTCTTCGGCTGCATCCACCGCACCGGTTCCGGCGGAGCAATTCACGCTCTCCAACGGCATGACCTTGATCGTCAAGCCCGACCGCCGGGCGCCTACGGCGGTCCAGATGCTGTGGGTCCGCGTCGGCTCCATGGACGAGGTCGACGGCACTTCCGGTGTGGCGCACGTCCTGGAACACATGATGTTCAAGGGCACGAAGGACCTGAAGCCCGGCGAGTTCTCTCGCCGCGTGGCCGCGCTCGGCGGGCGCGAAAACGCATTCACCACCCGCGACTACACCGGCTACTACCAGCAGATTCCCGCCGACAAGCTCGAACAGGTGATGAAGCTGGAATCGGACCGCTTCGCCAACAACCGGTGGGCGGACGACGAATTCAAGCGCGAGATCGAGGTTGTCAAGGAAGAGCGCCGCATGCGCACCGAAGATCAGCCGCGCTCCTTGCTCGGCGAACAGCAGAATGCCGCCGTCTTCACCGCCTCGCCGTATCACCGTCCGGTGGTCGGCTGGATGAGCGATCTGGATGCGATGACGCCGGAGGACGCTCGTGCCTTCTTCAAGCACTGGTACACCCCGGCCAACGCGGCGATCGTCGTGGCCGGCGATGTCGACGTGGCCAAGGTGCGTGCCTGGGCCGAGAAGTACTACGGCTCGATCCCGGCGCGTGCGGTGCCGGTCCGCAAGCCGCGCATCGAGCCCGCGCAGCGCGGCATCCGCCGCGTCGAGTTCAAGGCGCCTGCCGAGCAGGCCTATGTCTCGCTCGCGTACCGCGTGCCGCAGATCGACCCTGCGGACAAGTTCAATGGCGATATCGATCCCTATGCATTGGTGGTGCTGGCGGCAGTGCTCGACGGCTATCCGGGCTCGCGGCTCGATCGCGCATTGACGCAGGGGCCCGATCGCGTGGCGGATTCGGCCGGCGCCTATTCGGGCTTCGTCGGTCGCGGCCCGCAGTTGTTCGTGCTGGATGGCGTTCCAGCAGCCGGCAAGACCACGGAAGCGGTCGAAGCCGCACTGCGCGCCGAAGTGGCGAAGATTGCCCGGGAGGGCATTGGCGAGGCCGAGCTGGCCCGCGTGAAGACACAGTGGGTCGCCAGCGAAACTTACAAGCTCGATTCTGTGATGTCGCAGGCGCGCGAACTCGGAAGCAACTGGGTCCAGGGCCTGCCGCTCGACGCGAGCGCCCGCATCATCGACCGGCTCCAGGGCGTGACGGCACAACAGGTCCAGGCTGTGGCCGCCAAGTACTTCGGCGACGACCAGCTCACCGCCGCCGTGCTGCGGCCACTGCCGCCCGAGACCACCCGCCGTCCCCGCGGCCCTGCAGCGCCGGCCGGCGACCTGCGCTGAAAGAAGGCTGAATCCGTATGTTCATCCCATCCGATATGCGACGCCTCTCGCGCCGCACCGTTCTTGCCGTCGCCACGGTGGTCTTCGCTGCAGGCGCCCACGCGGCCATCCCGATCCAGCACTGGACGCTGCCGAGCGGCGCGAAGGTCTATCTTGCAGCCACCAACGCGTTGCCCATCGTCGATGTCCAGATCGACTTCGATGCGGGCGGGCGGCGTGATCCTCCCGCGCAGGCGGGCCTTGCGTCCGTGACTGCAGGCATGGTCGAGAAGGGCATTCGCGCGAGCGGCAGCGACCCCGCGATGGACCAGAACGCCCTCGGCGAAGCCTGGGCGGACCTGGGCGCCGACTTCGACGCGGGTGCCGGCTCGGATCGCACCAGTTTCACGCTCCGCACACTCTCCAAGCCTGAACTCCTCGACAAGGCAGTGCGCCTCGCCGCGCGCGAGATCGGCGAGCCGGCGTTTCCCGAAGACGTGTGGAAGCGCGAGCGGGAGCGCATCAACGCCGCCATCCGGGAGGCCAACACAAAGCCCGCCACGATCGCCGAGAAGGCGTTCTCGCAGGCTGTCTATGGGACGCATCCCTACGGCCTGGACACGACCGAAGCCACGCTGGCGCAGATCGACGTCGCCACGATGCGCCAGCGCTACGAGCAACTGATCGTTCCGTGTCGCGCCAAGGTCAGCATCGTCGGCGCGGTGACGCGCGAGCAGGCCGGGGAGATTGCGACCGCGCTGCTGTCCCGCCTGCCGTCTTCGTCGTCCGCGTGCGCGGAACTGCCTCCCGTGCCCGAGGTGACGCCGCTCACTGCCGCGAAGGAAGAGCGCATCCCGCACGATTCCGCGCAGGCGCACGTGATCATCGGGCAGCCCGGCTACCGTCGCGCCGATCCGGACCACTTTGCGCTCAACCTCGGCAACTACGTTCTCGGCGGCGGCGGCTTCGTCTCGCGGCTGACCGAAGAGGTGCGGGAGAAGCGCGGACTCGCGTACAGCGTCTACAGCACCTTCTCGCCAGGGCTGCATGCAGGCGCGTTCCGCATCGGCTTCCAGACGCGTCCTGACCAGGCGGACGAAGCGGTCAAGGTCTCGCGCGGCGTGCTCGCGAAGTTCGTCGCCGAGGGCCCGACCGCTGCCGAACTGAAGGCAGCCAAGGACAACCTCATCGGTGGTTTCCCTCTGCTGCTCGACAGCAATCGCAAGCTGCTGGGCAACGTCGCGAACATCGCGTGGAACGACCTGCCGCTGGACTACCTCGACACCTGGACCGCACGCATGAACGCCATCACGGCGGCGGACATCAAGGCCGCATTCGCCCGCAAGTTGCAGCCGGAGCGAATGGTCACCGTGGTGGTGGGCGGCGGCAAGCCCTGAAGCGCGCGCCTGCCGTTAAGCTCTGGGCGTGAAACCAACGCCTCGAAAACCTGCCACTTCCGCGCCTGCCAAGCTTGCCAAGGCACCGCATTTCGTACGAATCATCGGCGGCCAATGGAAGCGGACGCGCCTGGCCGTCGCCGACAAGCCCGGCCTGCGTCCTACGCCTGACCGGGTGCGCGAAACGCTCTTCAACTGGCTGGCGAGCCTGGCCGGTGCCGGCGGCGGCGAGCTGCCGGGCTGGCACTGCGTCGATGCCTTCGCCGGCACGGGCGCGCTGGGCCTGGAAGCCGCGTCGCGCGGTGCGGGGTCGGTGCTGCTGTGTGAACAGGACCCCGCGCTTGTCGCGCAGTTGCTGACGCTCAAGACCAAGCTCGCTGCCGAAGCCGTACGCGTGGAGCGGGGCAACGGGGTCACCACCATCGAACGTGCGCCCGTGGGCAGCTTGCATGCCGTTTTCCTCGACCCGCCTTTCGAGAACACCGCCCTCTATGCCCCGGCGCTGCGCGCCGCCGCGCGTGCCTTGCGGCCCGAAGGCGTGGTCTACCTCGAGGCGGCTCGCCGATGGAGCGACGACGAACTGTCCGCGCTCGGGCTGATCGGCTTCCGTTACCTGAAAGCGGGTGCCGTGCACGCACATCTCCTCCAGCGCGCGCCGGACGCGGCTGCATAATCCGCCGAACCTAGCCGCAGCGGCTGTACCAGGAGGAAGCAAGCATGTCCAACAATGTGATCGCGGTATACCCCGGCACCTTCGACCCCATGACGCTAGGCCACGAAGACGTGGTGCGTCGCGCAACCCAGCTCTTTTCGCGGGTCATCGTCGCCGTGGCGGCAGGTCATCACAAGAAAGCGCTCTTCACGCTGCAGGAGCGCATCGACATGGCGCGCGATACGGTGCGTCCGTTCAGCGACCAGGTCACGGTCGAGAGCTTTTCGGGGCTTCTGCGTGATTTCGTCGTGGCGCGCGGCGGCAAGGCGATGGTGCGCGGCCTGCGCGCCGTGACCGACTTCGACTACGAGTTCCAGCTGGCCGGCATGAATCGCTCGTTGATGCCGGAGGTCGAAACCGTGTTCCTTACGCCGAGCGACAAGTACCAGTTCATCTCCAGCACCTTCGTGCGCGAGATCGCGATGCTGGGCGGCGAGGTCGACAAGTTCGTGTCGCCGAACGTCCAGGACAGCCTGATGGCGAAAGTCCGCAGTCTCGGCCGGGAATGATGCCCCCCGGCTTGTCGCTTCGCGTACTTCGCCACCCCCCGAGGGGGAGGCTCGCCAGCCTTGGGGCGGCCCGGCGGCTGGCGGCATGACCGGCCCGGCGTCGCCCCGACTCCACTCCCTGGGCGAGGCGGCGCTCCTGTGCGAGTTGCCATCGCCTGCGACCTTGGCGCAGCAGCAGATGATCTGGGCGCTGGCGACGGAAGCCCTGCAGTGGCGGGGCGTTCGCGAGGTTCTGCCGGGCATGAACAACCTGACCCTGCTCTTCGATTCTGCGCAGATCGATGGGGTCGAGCTGGAAATGCAGGTGCTGTCGGCGTGGCCGCAGTTGGCCGCGGCTTCGATCCAAGGGCGCCGTATCGAGATTCCAGTGGCCTACGGCGGCGAGGCGGGCCCGGATCTCGCCGACGTTGCTGCGCACACGGGGCTCACACCGTCCGAGGTCGTGCGACGCCACAGCGAGGGCGACTACGTGGTCTACCTGCTGGGCTTTCTGCCCGGCTTCGCATTCATGGGCGGGCTCGCTCCGGAACTCGCGACCCCGCGGCGTGCCGAGCCGAGGGTGGCGGTGCCTGCGCGCTCGGTGGGCATCGGCGGCGAGCAGACGGGCATCTATCCGCTGGTTTCGCCGGGAGGGTGGCAGTTGATTGGACGAACGTCGCTGGAACTCTTCGACCCGAGCGCGACGGAACCCACCTTGCTGCGCCCCGGCGATCACGTGCGCTTCGTCGTGGAAAGCTTGGAACTCTGATGACGCCGCGTGCAAGCGTCACGGTGCTGCGGCCGGGGATGATGGCCTCGGTGCAGGACATGGGGCGCCATGGCCATCGGCACCTGGGCATCTGTCCGGGCGGGGCCCTCGACACCTTGGCGCTCGTGCTGGCCAATCGCCTGGTCGGCAATGCCGACGGTGCGGCTGGTCTTGAATTGACCATGGGGGCCTGCGAATTGCGCTTCGAGACGGCGACGCGCATAGCCATCGCGGGCGACGACTTCGATGCTTGCCTGGATGGCGTACCGCTGTGGCCGTGCTGGAGCGTGCCGGTCGTTGCAGGGCAGACCCTGAAACTGGGCCGTGCGAATCGGTCGAAAGCCAAGAACGGGCTGCGCACCTGGCTGGCCGTTGCGGGCGGCATCGACGTCCCGGTGATCCTCGGCTCCCGCAGCACGGACCTCAAGGCTGGTTTCGGTGGACACGAAGGCCGGGCGCTGAAGGCGGGCGACCAGTTGATGCTGGGTTCGCCGGCCCTGAACGCGGCCCAACTGGCTCAGCGCCCCTTCGGCCTGCGGATGCCTGCGTGGAGTTTCGACCCGAGAGACGAGGCGATCGTGCTGCGCGTCATGCCCGGCCCCGAGTTCGAGCAATTCACGATCGCATCGCGCGATCTCCTGTGGCGCGAGCCCTGGCGCATCACGCCGCAGAGCAACCGAATGGGCAGTCGTCTGGAAGGCCCCGAACTCAAGCGCAAGCGCAGCGCGGACATGCTGTCGTCGGCCGTGATTCCCGGCACGATCCAGGTGCCGCCTTCCGGCCAGCCCATCATCCTGATGGGCGACGCGCAGACCACCGGCGGCTACCCGCGCATCGGCGTGGTGATTCGCGCCGATCTCTGGAAGCTGGCGCAGGCGCCTCTCAACGGCCGACTGCGCCTCCAGCAGGTCGATGCGGCAGAGGCGCTTGCGGCCTGGGACGGGCAGCGACGCTATCTTTCGCAGGTGGCGCAAGGCCTCGTGTTCGCGGGATGGCCGGCGCAGAATTCCACCAAAGGAGTAGCAACCCATGCAGATTGACCTCAACGTCGACCTCGGCGAAGGCTGCGACAACGACGAGGCCCTGCTCGGCCTCGTGAGTTCGGCCAATATCGCTTGCGGCTGGCACGCCGGCGACGCCAACACGATGCGGCAGTGCGTGCGCTGGGCCATCGACAACGGTGTCGCGATCGGCGCGCACCCGAGCTTTCCCGACCGCGAGAACTTCGGCCGCAGCACGATGAACCTGCCACCGGAGGAGATCGTCGCCGGCGTGCTCTACCAGGTCGGCGCGCTCGCCGCGATCGTCAAGGCCGAAGGCGGCACGCTCGCCCACGTCAAGCCGCATGGGGCGCTCTACAACCAGGCGGTGAAGGATCCGGTGCTCGCGGAAGCCATCTGCGAGGCGGTACGCCGCTTCGACCCGGGACTGCGTTTCTTCGGTCTTGCCGGCAGCGGCATGATCAGCGCCGCCGAACGCGCGGGGCTGAGGCCGGTCGAGGAAGTGTTCGCGGATCGCGGCTACCAGCCCGACGGCAGCCTCGTCCCGCGCAGCCAGCCCGGCGCGCTGATCGAGGACGAGGAACAGTCGCTGGCACAGACGCTGTCCCTGGTGCGCGATCACAAGGTGACTGCCATCGACGGCAGCGTGGTGGCCGTCAACGCACAGACCGTCTGCCTGCACGGCGACGGCGCCCATGCGCTGGCCTTCGCGCGCCGCATCCGCGACCGGCTCGCGGCCGAGGGCATCGCCGTGGTCGCCACGGCGTGAGCCCTTCCAGTGTCGTGAACGTCCTGCTGACCGGCTTCGAGCCCTTCGACAAGGACGCCATCAATCCCTCGTGGGAGGCGGTGCGCGCGCTCGATGGCTGGCGCTGCGAAGGGGCGACGGTGCATGTGCGCCGCGTGTCCTGCGTGTTCGGCGCCGCACTGCGCGAACTCGATGCGGCAATCGACGAGCTGCAGCCGCAACTGGTGCTCGGCATCGGCCAGGCGGGGGGACGCAGCGAGATCACGCCCGAGCGCGTGGCGATCAACGTCGACGATGGCCGCATCTGCGACAACGCCGGTTGCCAGCCGATCGACATGCCCGTGGTGGCCGGTGCGCCCGTCGCTTACTTCGCGACCCTGCCGATCAAGGCCATCGTGCGCGACCTGCGCGCGGGCGGCATTCCGGCTTCGGTGTCGAACTCGGCCGGCACCTTCGTGTGCAATCACCTGTTCTTCGGCCTGATGCATCGCATCGCGACCCGGCCGGTGCCCGGCATGCGGGGCGGCTTCATCCACATTCCCTACCTGCCCGAGCAGGTGGCACGCCTCCCTGGATTGCCGAGCATGGCGCTGGAGACGGTGATCGCCGCGCTGCGCATCGCCGTCAGGACGTCACTGTCCGTTCGGGAAGATGTGCGCGAGACGGGTGGCCTGCTGCATTGAGTCTGCGCAGGCTCAGGCGTCTGCGACCAGTCGCTGCAACCAGGGGCCGAGCGTGGTGTTGACGAACTCTGGCTTTTCCATCGTGAGCATGTGGCCGCAATGCGCGACCCACACCAGTTCGGCATGGGGCATCAACGCGGCGATCTCGCGCGAGCACTCCGGCGGCGTAAGGCGGTCGCCGTCGCCACACAGCACGAGCACCGGACAGCGCAGGCCGGAAAGGTGCGGTCGCGCATCGGGCCGCTCCATCAGCGCGCGGTTCTGGCGCACCAATTGCGCCGCGCCGGCATCGAGCACCAGCTCGACATAGCGCCGCACCAGTGCAGGGTCGCCGGCTTGCGTGGGGTGGAAGGCGAATCCGGCGTTGAGCTCGATCACGTCGCGTGCCTCGCCGCGTTCGAACAGTTCGATGGCCGACTCGCGCAGCTTGTACATGTCGGGCGTTTCCGGCCGCGCATTGGTGCCGAGCAGAGCCAACCCGACGACGCGTTCGGGGGCTTGCCGGGCTGCTTCCATGGCGATCATCCCGCCCATCGATGCGCCGCACAGGATCAGCGGGCCAGGGTGCTCCACCAGCAAGGTCGCAGCCATGGTCTCGATCCGGTCATGGCGCATATGAACGTCGCTCACGCGAACGTCGAGCGCCGAGGGCAAGGCGGGCAGTTGGGCCTCCCAGAGGCGTTCGTCACAGGCGAGCCCCGGCAGCAGGACAAGAGTAGGCATCCGCGGATTCTCGTTGAACGGCGGCTACACGAAGTGGACACGGCCGGGGGTGACAATCAGCCAATGCCCAGCACCGAACTCATCCTGATCCGCCATGGCGAAACCGACTGGAACCGCGAACTCCGCTTCCAGGGCCACATCGACGTGCCTCTCAACGACATGGGCCACGAGCAGGCCCGCCGGCTCGGGCTCCGGATGGCGGGTGAGTCGGTGCAGCACCTGATCAGCAGCGACCTCATGCGCGCACAGCAGACGGCTGCACCGGCTTCGCGCCGGCTCGACTTGGAGATCGTCACCTCGGTGGCGTTGCGGGAGCAGAACTTCGGCGTGGTCGAGGGCATGCGCGCCGACGAGATCCAGAACCTGCACCCGCGCGCGTGGGAAGACTGGCTCCAGTTCCGCGAGGACCACGCCATGCCCGAAGGCGAGTCGCCGCGCCAGTTCCACGCTCGCATCATGGAGGCACTCGGACGGATCGCGGTCGAGCATGAAGGGCAGAACGTGCTGGTGGTCACCCACGGCGGTGTGCTCGACATGGTTTGGCGCACGGCGCGCGGTCTGGGCCTGAACGGACCACGGCAGAGCGACATCCCCAATGCGGGCTTCAACCGCATCCGCATCGCCGACACCACGGCGCCTTCGCTGCTCGAGATCGTCGACTGGGCCGACACCCGGCATCTGGCCGACCTGCCGGCGCAACCCACCTACGACCAGCGCCGACACCTGAAGAAGTAGAGCGCGGTGCGTAGCGGCAGTTGCGCAAGATTCGTCAAGCACGCAGCAACGAAGATCAAGCATCCACACACCCGCGCCTGCATCATTGGCGCGTGTGCAACCCACCCGATGGATGCCGATGAACTACGCGACTGCCGCCGAACTCGCCGCCGCTCTCCGGGCCGGGCGAATCTCCTCGGTTGAACTGCTGAACCGCTCGATCGAGCGCATCGAGAAGTTCGATTCCCAGATCAACGCTGTCGTCACGCGCGATTTCGAACGTGCGCGATCGTCAGCCGCGGCGGCTGATGCCGCACTCGAGCGTGGCGAGCAGCTGCCGCTCCTGGGTATGCCCGTCACGGTCAAGGACGCCTTCAACGTGGCCGGCCTGCCGACGACCTGGGGCATACCCGGCACGGAGAACGCAGTCGCCGCCCAAGATGCGGTCGTGGTCCGCCGCCTGAAGGCCGCGGGCGCCATCGTGATCGGCAAGACCAACGTCGCAATGCATCTGGCGGACTGGCAGAGTTCGAATCCGATCTTCGGCACGACGAACAACCCCTGGGACCTGGCTCGCACGCCGGGCGGTTCGTCCGGCGGCAGCGCGGCTGCGTTGGCGGCGGGCTATGTGCCGCTGGAGTTCGGCACGGACCTGGGCGGTTCGCTGCGCGTGCCGGCGCATTGCTGCGGCGTCTTTGCGCACAAGCCCTCGCACGGTCTCGTCCCGATGCGGGGTTGCGCGCCGCCGGGTACGCCGGAACTGTCCGTCGGCGGCCAGATCGACCTGGCCGTGGCGGGCCCGATGGCGCGGAGTGCAGTCGATCTGGCGTTGGCGCTCGATATCGTCGCAGGGCCGGACGATGCCGATGCGGTTGCCTACAGGCTCGCGCTGCCGCCCGCGCGGCAGACGGCGCTCAAGGCGTTTCGCGTGCTGGTGCTCGACGAGCATCCGATGGTGACTACGTCGAAGGCCGTGCGCGCGTCGTTGCGGCGCGTGGGCGACAACTTGGCCCGAATCGGTTGCCGGGTCGAACATTCGAGCCCTCTGCTGCCGGACCTCGAACGCGTTGCATCGCTGTGGAGCCAGTTGATGTGGGCGCTGATCACTGCCGACATGCCGGGTGAGGCCGGCATCGGCCATCGCGACTGGATCCAGGCAGACCGCGCGCGCATGGGCATCGCGCATCGTTGGCGGGCGTTCTTCGAGGCGTGGGACGTCATCCTGTGCCCCGTCATGCCGACACCCGCATTCCTGCACGATCACAGCGATATGGAGACGCGTCGACTGCGCATCGACGACCGGGAGATTCCGTACAAGGATCAGTCCGCATGGTCCAGCATCGCCACCCTCACCGGACTGCCGTCGACTGCGATGCCGATAGCCCTGAGCGACGAGGGATTGCCGATCGGCATGCAGATCATCGGCCCGCGCCTCGAAGATCGCACGCCCATCGCCTTCGCGCAGGCCATGGAGCGCGAGTTCGGCGGCTTCGTGGCGCCACCCGCGTTCGGCGACTGATCTCCCCATAATGGGCGCCTCCGAGGAGACGCATCCATGGCCCGCATGTCCACGCAAGAAGTCGAGCACTACCAGAGCGAAGGCTGGGTGATCCCGCAATTCCGGCTCCCGCCGCCCCGCGTCGCGGCGATGCGCGAGGCGCTCGACGCACTGATCCGCGACAACCCCGGCGTGCGCCCCGAAAAGCTCGTTTCCGCGCACATCGAGGGCGAAAACGGCGAGGGCGTACGCGGCAGCCGTCAGTTTCTCGAACTGGCAATGGACCCGGAAATCGTCGAACTCGTTTCCGGGGTGATCGGGGACGACGTGATCCTCTGGGGCTGCCATGTCTTCTGCAAGCCGCCGGCCGAAGGGTACGAAACGCCCTGGCACCAGGACGGCCACTACTGGCCCATCCGGCCGCTGGCCAACTGCACCGTCTGGGTTGCATTGGAGGAGTCGACGGCCGAGAACGGCTGCCTGCGCGTCATTCCTCGATCCCATCGCGCGCAGGTGCTGCGCGAGCACCTGCACGAAGACCGCACGGACCTCACCCTGAATCAGCGCATGGCCGCGGGCAGCTTCGACGAGGCTGCCGCCGTCGAATTGGAACTGCAGCCGGGCCAGATGTCGCTGCACGACGTTTACATGATCCACGGCGCCCAAGCCAACACGTCAGCCAAACGCCGCACCGGCGTGGCGCTGCGCTACATGCCGTCGACCTCGGTGTTCGAGCGCGATCTGCGCCCGGCTGACGGAAAGACCGGCCTGGCAGTCAATTTCGCGCAGCGCCCGCTCTGGCTGCTGAAGGGCGTGGATCGTAGCGGCCGCAACGATTTCGAAGTGGGACATAGGAAACGGTAGCGCTATCGTTGCACCTAGAATGTGCCGATGAGCAAAGACGGCACCTCTGTTCGACGCGCCCGGCGGGGAAGCGGCGCAGTCACCCTGCACGACGTCGCAAAGCTCGCGGGCGTCGCGCCCATCACGGCATCGCGCGCACTGAGTTCGCCCAAGCAGGTCTCGGCCGAGGTCCTGAAGAAAGTCACCGACGCCGTCGGGCGCACCGGCTATGTGCGCAACGTGCTCGCTGGCGGGCTGGCGTCGACCCGCAGCCGCCTGGTTGCCGCGGTGGTGCCCACGATGACCGGCCCCGTGTTCCTCCAGACGGTGCAATCGCTGACTGAAGCCCTCGCGGAGCGAGGCTATCAACTGATGCTTGGCCAGAGCGGCTATGTCGATTCGCGGGAAGACGCTTTGCTCGAAGCCATCATCGGGCGCCGGCCCGACGGCATCGTGCTGACCGGCATCATGCATTCGCCCGAGGGGCGCAAGCGCCTGCTCGCCGCTGGCATTCCGGTGGTCGAGACCTGGGATCTCACGCCGACACCGCTGGACATGATCGTGGGCTTTTCGCATCCTGACGTGGGCCGGGCCGTGGTCGACTTTCTTTACCGGAAGGGCCGACGCCGGCTCGCCGTGGTGGCCGGCGACGACGAGCGCTCGCAGCGGCGCCACCAGGCTTTCAGGGAGGCGGCGCGCGCGGCGGGGCTGCGCGATGTTCCCGTCATCCAAGTGCCCGCGCCGACCACGCTGAAAAGCGGGCGCGGTGCGCTGGCCGCACTGCTCGGCGATGTTCCGGACATCGACGCCGTGTTCTGCAGTTCCGACCTGGTCGCGCTGGGCGTGATGGTCGAAGCGCAATCGCGAGGCATCGCGGTGCCGGAGCAACTGGCGGTCGTCGGTTTCGGAGACCTCGAGTTTTCCGCGGACCTGCATCCCGCCTTGACGACCGTCCGCATCGACGGCGCCACGATCGGCCGCACCGCCGCGCAGTTCATCGTGGACCGCGCGGAGGGCCGTCAGACCGGACCGCGGGCCGTCGACGTCGGCTTTTCGATCGTCGATCGCGCAAGCACCTGATCCGTATAAACCCCTAGTCGGGTCGCTAGGCACGCCAGAACGGTAGCGCTATCATTTGATCTCCAAAAGATAGCGCTACCATGAAAGAGGCAAACCCATGAAGTCCCTTCTGACCATCCTCGCCATCGGCTTGGCCGCAGCAACGTCTGTCCACGCACAGGACTGGCCACAAAAGCCGGTGACGCTCGTCGTTCCATTCCCGGCTGGCGGGTCCACCGACATGGTCGCTCGTGCCATCGGGCCCAAGCTGACCGACAAGCTGGGCCAGCCTTTCCTGGTCGACAACAAGGCGGGTGCCACGGGCACCATCGGCGCTGCGCAGGTCAAGCGCTCGGCGCCGGACGGCTCGACCTTTCTCGTGACTTCGCTCGGCCCGCTCGTGATCGCGCCGCACCTCATCAAGGGCATGCAATACGACGCGCTGAAGGATTTCGATCTCATCACCGTGGCGGTGCAGGCGCCCAACGTGCTGGTCGTGCCCGCAAAGTCGCCGCACAAGACCGTGGCCGATGTGATCGCCTATCTCAAGGCAAATCCCGGGAAGATGACCTTCGCGTCCTCGGGCAATGGTTCGAGCGACCACCTCACCGCCGAGTTGTTCTGGCAGCAGACCGGCACCAGCGGCCTTCATGTGCCGTACAAGGGCGGCGCGCCGGCCATTACCGATCTGCTCGGCGGCCAGGTGGAGGCTTCGTTCCAGAACGTCAACGCGGTCGTTCAGAACATCAACGCCGGCAAGCTCAGGGCGCTGGCTGTCACCGGCGAAAAACGCTCGCCTGTGCTGCCTGATGTGCCTACCATCGCCGAAGCGGGCGTCAAGAACGTCGAGGTGTATTCGTGGCAGGCGATCGTGGCGCCCAAGGGCCTGCCGCCTGCCGTGCGCACCAAGGCGCACGATGCGATGGCCGCTGCACTCAATGACCCGGCGGTCAAGCAGCAATTCGTGGCGATCGGCCTCGAAGTCGTCGCCAACACGCCGGCCCAGTTCGCGGCCTTTCAGCAGCAGGAGTTCGCGCGCTGGAAGAAAGTGATCGAGACCGGCAAGATCACCATCGATTGACAGTCAACCGTCCTGAGCGAATCCCATGTCCACTTCCACCCCTGTCATTACCGAACTGCGCGTGATCCCGGTCGCCGGCCGCGACAGCATGCTGCTCAACCTCAGCGGCGCGCACGGTCCGTTCTTCACGCGCAACCTGCTGATCCTCACCGACAACGCCGGCCGCACCGGCGTGGGCGAAGTGCCGGGTGGCGAGAAGATCCGCCAGACGCTCGACGACGCCCGCGACCTCGTCGTCGGCCAGCCCATCGGCGCACATCAGCGCGTGCTGCAGCAGGTTCAGAAGAAGTTTGCCGACCGCGACTCCGGCGGCCGCGGCCTGCAGACCTTCGACCTGCGCACGACGATTCACGCCGTGACTGCCATCGAATCCGCGCTGCTCGACCTGCTGGGCCAGCACCTGGAAGTGCCCGTCGCCGCACTGCTCGGGGAAGGGCAGCAGCGCGATGCGGTCGAGATGCTGGGCTACCTCTTCTTCGTCGGCGACCGCGACAAGTCCGATCTCCCCTACGCCCGCGAGGCCGAGGCCGACCACGCATGGTCACGCCTGCGCCACGAGAAGGCCATGACGTCCGAAGCCATCGTTCGCCTGGCCGAAGCGGCGCGCGAGCGCTACGGCTTCAATGACTTCAAGCTCAAGGGCGGCGTGCTGCGCGGCGAAGAGGAAATCGAAGCCGTGACGGCGCTGCACGAGCGCTTTCCGGAGGCGCGCGTCACGCTCGACCCGAACGGTGGCTGGCTGCTGAAGGATGCGATCCGCCTGATGCGCGATATGCGCGGCGTCGTCGCGTATGCCGAAGACCCCTGCGGCGCCGAGGAAGGCTTCTCGGGCCGTGAAGTGATGGCAGAGTTCCGGCGTGCCACCGGCTTGCCGACGGCCACGAACATGATCGCCACCGACTGGCGCCAGATGACCCACGCGCTGGCGCTGCAATCGGTCGACATTCCGCTGGCCGATCCGCACTTCTGGACGATGGCAGGCTCGGTGCGCGTTGCGCAGACCTGCCGGGATTGGGGCCTGACCTGGGGATCGCATTCCAACAACCACTTCGACGTCTCGCTCGCCATGTTCACGCAGGTCGGCGCCGCCGCGCCGGGCCGCGTGACCGCGATCGACACTCACTGGATCTGGCAGGATGGGCAGCGGCTGACCAAGGACCCGTTGCGCATCGAAGGCGGGCTCGTGCAGGTGCCGAAAAAGCCAGGTCTCGGCGTCGAACTCGATATGGCCGAAGTCGAGAAGGCGCACCAGCTTTACAAGCAGCATGGCCTGGGCGCGCGCGACGACGCTGTGGCCATGCAGAGCCTGATTCCCGGCTGGACCTTCAACCCGAAGCGTCCGGCTTTCGACCGCTGAGCCCGGGGTCGCCTGATCACAAAACCAAGGAGCGCCCCATGAGAGAGAACCGCTTGCGAACGCTGTGGAAATCAGGAGGGGCCGCCGTCAACGGCTGGCTTGCGATTCCCAACGGCTTTTCCGCCGAGACCATGGCCCACCAGGGCTGGGATTCGCTGACCATCGACCTGCAGCACGGCGTGGTCGACTACCAGTCGATGATCCCGATGCTGCAGGCCATCTCCACCACCGACACCGTGCCGGTGGTGCGCGTGCCGTGGCTCGAGCCGAGCGCGCTCATGAAGGCGCTGGATGCCGGCGCCTACGGCGTCATCTGCCCGATGATCAGCACGGCCGACGAGGCCGCGCGGCTCGTGGCCTACACCCACTACGCACCACGCGGGACGCGCAGTTTCGGGCCGGTGCGGGCCTTGCTCTATGGCGGCTCGGACTATGCGCAGCACGCCAACGACACCATCGTCACCTTCGCGATGATCGAGACGGCGCAAGCGCTCGAAAACCTCGACGCGATCATGTCGGTCGAGGGGCTGGACGCGGTCTACATCGGCCCTTCGGACCTGTCGCTCGCGCTCGGCTGCCGGCCGGTATTCGACGACGTCGATCCGCCGGTCGCGCAAGCCATCGACCACGTGCTCGAGCGCGCAAAGGCGCACGGCCTGGTCGCCGGTATCCACAATGGCACGCCCGAGGGTGCGCTGGCGCGTGTGGCCAAGGGTTTCCAGTTCGTCACCGTCAGCTCCGACGCGCGGCTCATCGCCGCAGGCGCCCAGCAGGTGCTCGCGAAGATGCGCGCCAAGCCGGCCGCACCCGGCTCCACCTCCTACTGAAACTGAAAGGGACTTCAACATGAAAATCGGATTCATCGGACTCGGCATCATGGGCGCGCCGATGGCGCAGAACCTCATGCAGGCCGGCCACGAGATGTTCGTGCGCACGCGCAGCAAGGTGCCCGACGCGCTGAAGACAGCCACTGCCTGCGCGACCAACGCCGATGTCGCGCGCGCGGCCGATGTCGTGGTCCTGATGCTGCCGGACACGCCGGACGTCGAGACGGTGCTGTTCGGCGAGGACGGCGTTGCCTCCGGTCTCACGAAGGGCAAGCTCGTGATCGACATGAGCTCGATCGCGCCGATCGAGACCAAGCGCTTCGCGAAGAAGATCAACGAACTCGGCTGCGACTACCTCGATGCGCCCGTCTCCGGCGGTGAAGTGGGCGCCAAGGCGGCGAGCCTGACCATCATGGTCGGCGGCGAAGAGGCGGTGTTCGAGCGCGCCAAGCCGCTGTTCGAGGCCATGGGCAAGAACATCACGCTGGTCGGCGGCAACGGCGACGGCCAGACCACCAAGGTGGCCAACCAGATCATCGTGGCGCTCAACATCGCCGCCGTGGGCGAGGCGCTGCTGTTCGCAAGCAAGGCCGGCGCCGATCCGGCCAAGGTGCGTCAGGCGCTGATGGGCGGATTCGCGGCCAGCCGCATCCTCGAAGTGCATGGCGAGCGCATGATCAAGCGCACCTTCAACCCCGGCTTCCGCATCGCACTGCACCAGAAGGACCTGAGCCTTGCACTGGCTGGCGCGAAGTCGATGGGAGTGGCGCTACCTCAGACCGCTTCCGCTGCGCAGCTGATGCAGTCCTGCGCTGCCCACGGGTGGGATCAGCTGGACCACTCGGCGCTCGTCAAGGCGCTGGAGCAGATGGCGGCGCACGAAGTCGCGCCGGACTGACGCGGCACTGTTCAACGATTGAACGCCGGCCGCCCGAGGCGCGCATAGACCGCCTCGGCCTGCCGGCGCAGTCGCGTGGATTCGGGCTGCCCGTTGACCTGCTGCTGCAGGATGCCTTGTGCGCCCGTCAGCGTCGCCTCGGTGCCGTTCCGGATCAGGGCATCGAGGTAGACCTGCTCGAACAAGTCCCGCTGCGCATGGCTGCCGCCGATCTCGATGAGGCGGGGCAGCGCAAGTCCCAGCCCCTCGATCGCCGAGTTGAAATCGCCGCGGGCATGGGCGCGCAGCCCCTGCGCAGCCGGTACGCACACGCGTTGCCATGCATCGCGCGTCGACGGCGGCGCTTTCGGTGCAAATGCTTCGATGTTGCGCATCAGTCTGTCGGCCTCGGGTCGATCGGCGCGCGCCAATCCATACAGATACTGCAAATCGAGAAACGGCAGCACGTGATCGTCGAGCCGCAGCGCCAGATGGTCGGCGAGGTCTACCCAGCGGTCGCCGACATCGATGCCCGCCAATTCGAAACGCGCGAGCAGCGAGACAGCCCCGATCTGGTCCTGCGAATATTCCTTGACCACACCCCACACCTGCCGGTCGTAGACCTCCAGCGCCTCCGCATCGTGCCCGAGGTCGATCAGGAAGAGGGCCACGTGCCACCAGTTGTGCGTGACCATGAAGGAATTGAGGCCGACCCAGGTGTCGCTCACGCTGCGCATGAACGCCAGGCCTTCGGTCAGGCGGCCCTCGGTCAGCATCACATGGCCCAGCGCGTGGTGCGCCCAGGGCTCCTTGCGCTCCATTGAAATCGCCCGGCGCGCACTGGTCTCGGCATCGCGCATCAGATGGCATTGCTCGTAGCCGAAGGCCGCCATGCCGTGCAGGTAGGGCACGTCGCCCGCGGCCGGCAGCGCTGCGAGCGCAAGCCGCAGCATGCCGGGACAGTCGCCGGTGTTGAAGCAGTGGTACTGGCCGAGCTTGAGCGAGGCCAGGTCGCGCGGGTGCTCGCGGGCCTGCTCGTGATGGAGCGCGATCGCCTGGGCAATGTCGCCGTCCGCCCAGGCCACGACGGCGGCGATATAGCGCTGTTCGCGGGGCGTGGCCGTTGCGGCGGCAGCCTGTGCGCGTTCGATGAATGGCCGTGCATTGGATGCCGCATCGCGCGATTCCGCGAACAGGTGCAGGGTGGCGCAGTAGGCCTGCACGATCGGGCTCGGATCATTCTGGGCCGCGAGCACGTCCACCGCTCTCGCTTCACACGAGATGAAGCCTTCGACGAAGGCGTTGACCGCGCCCGTGCTCGTCGGGTCGGCAAGGCTGATCGGATTGCCGAGGCTGTCGGTGAAGCGGGTGGTTGAACTCAAGGCGATTCCTGGGGCGTGGCTCGGAGAGTGCTCTCATGGTGCCACGCCCCGGATCAGCCTGCGATCAGACGCCGGCTTGCTGGTGCCGGTATTCCTGCGTCTTGCCGCCGTAGCCGTAGGCGGCGGCGCGGGCGTCGATCAGGTGCACATACGACACCTCGTGCAGGTTGCTCCGCAGCGCCGCCATCGCGGCGTGGATCTCGCGCAGGTAGCGCGCCTTCTCCGCCTTGGTGTTCGTCTCGTCGGTGATGCTGATGTCGAGGTGAAACGCCGACTTGCCAAGTTCCGCGAGCGATTGTCCGCCGATGAACCAGGCGTCGGCAGCAATGAACTGCACCGTGATCGCGATCACCGGCAGCTTCTTGTCGAGCACGGTCTGGGTGAGTTCGGCCACCTTGTCGACGACGCGCCGGGTGAGTTGCGCGTCAGGCTGGCCCGAGAGGTGAACGACGATGTGAGGCATGGTGAGGTCCTTTCCTGCGATGAACGAGGTGTCATTGTGGGAATGATGAGATCATCTGAAAAGCGGGAAGATATGATGTATTTCATCAATTATTCGAATGGATAAGAGCATGCAGTCGTTCGATATCGAGCAACTGAAGACACTGGTCGCCGTCGTCGAGGCCGGCAGCCTGACCGCGGCGGCGCCGGTGGTTTTCCTGTCGCAGTCCGCGGTCAGCGAGCAGATGCGCAAGCTGGAAGAGCGAGTCGGGCAGTCCTTGCTGACTCGCAGCAAGGTCGGCGTGACGCCGACGCCCGCGGGCCTTCGCCTCATCGGGCATGCGCGACGCATCCTCGCGTTGAGCGACGAAGCGTTTCGCGACTTGCGCGGCGAATCGTTGCAAGGCGAGCTTCGGCTCGCGGTCACCGACTACTTCCGTCCCGGCGACCTGACACGCCTGCTGAGCCGCCTCGGCGAGGGCTATCCGGGGGTGCGTCTGAATGTGAGCGTGCTGAAAAGCGGCGCCATTGAAGCGGGGTATGCGCGTGGCGACTTCGATGTCGGGTTGTCAATGCGCATCGTCGGAAATCCGACAGACGAAAAGGCGAAGGGCTCGGCGCGCGTCGCTGCGCTGCGTCGCGAATCTCTCGCCTGGATGGGGGCGGAGGGCGGGCGCACCCGACGTGACGAGCCGTTGCGACTCCTCGTATTGCCCGACACGTGCTCACTGCATCAGTTCACCGTCAAGCTGCTGCGGCAGCGCCGTGTTCCCTACGTGGTGGCGCACGTGGCGTCCGGTGTCGCCGGACTTCAATCGGCGCTGGCGGCGGGCCTGGGCGTCGCCTGTCTCAACGAATCGGCCCTGTGCGAAGGCGTGGCGCGGCTGGCACCTCCGCACGGTCTGCCGGCTTTGCCGCGCGTCGCGTTTCACTTTCTTCCGGCGCGCCGCGGTGAAACCGAATTCGTGACGCGGGCGCGCGACCTGCTGGCGTCGCACCTCATTTGAGATGCGGGCCGGCGGGGCATGGCCTCACTCGCCCGGCGGTTGCGGCCAGGGCCGTTGCGGTTCGCGGATCAGCTCGAAGGCGCGCGACACCTGCAGGACGCCGAGGTCGTCGAAGCGGTGCCCGGCAATCTGCAGGCCGATCGGCAGGCCATTGGTGGTGTAGCCACAATTGATCGACGACGCTGGCTGCTCCGACATGTTGTATGGCACCGTGAAGCCGATGTGTTCCAGTGGCCGAAGCGGGTCGTTGGTGGGTGAGGGCATCTCGGCGGCCGCCGGCGCGTTGGGCGAGGTGGGAGAGATCACGTAGTCGTACTTCGCGCAGGCGGCCACGGCCGCTACGCGTGTCGTGTGGAACTGGCTGAAGGCGCGGAACACCTGTTCGCCGCTGAACCCCGCTGCACTCTCCGCCCACTCGCGGATGTAGGGCAGGACCCTGGCGCGCTGCTCGGGCTTCAGCGCATTCATGTCCACCAGCGAACGCATGCGCCACAAATGGTCCATGCCGTCGAGCATCGCCTGCGACATGAAGGGCCGCATGGGTTCGACGATGGCTCCAGCACGTTCGAAGAGACGCGCTGCGCGTTCGACGGCTGCCTTGATCTCCGGCTCGACGGCCAGACCGCAGCCGGCATCCAGCAGCAGGCCGATGCGCAGGCCGCGCAGATGGTCGGGGCTCACGTCGAAGGACGACCAGGCGATCTCCTGCGCGGGCAGGCTCATGCTGTCGCGCGCATCGGCTTGCGCGAGCGTCTGCATCATCAGCGCCGCATCACCGACGGTGCGCGTCATCGGGCCGGCGGCCCGGCCCATGTAGGGCGGGTCGATCGGGATGCGTCCGAGGCTGGGCTTGAGCGTGAAGATGCCGCACCAGCCGGCCGGCAGGCGCAGCGAACCGCCGATGTCGGTGCCGATGTGCAGCGGACCGTAGCCCGCGGCGGCCGCGGCGCCGGCACCGGCGCTGGAACCACCGGGAGTCTTCGACAAATCCCACGGGTTGCGTGCCAGCTTGTGAAAGCTCGACAGCCCCGAGGACAGCATCCCGTAGTCGGGCATCGTCGTCTTGCTCACGATCACCGCGCCGGCTTCTTTCAGGCGCGCGGCCGGCGGGGCGTCGGCCTCGGCGGGCCGCAACTCGACGGCGGCCGTGCCGGCCGGCATCGGGTCGCCGCGCGTCGCGATGTTTTCCTTGATGGTCGTGGGCACGCCGTCGAGCGGGCCGAGCGGTTCGCCGCGCTGCCAGCGCGCTTCGGAGGCGCGCGCCTGTTCGAGCGCGGCTTCGGGCCGCAGCAGCCAGGTGGCCTGCAGATGAGGTTCCCAGCGCTCGATGTGGTCGAGCACGGATTGCGTGACCTCGACCGGGGACAGGGTCCTTTCGCGGTAGCCGGCGATCAGTTCCCGTGCGGACAGGTCGTGCAGCGTGTTGCTCACGACCACGACAGTGCGGACAGGTCGTTGACGAAGACCGGCATCTCTTTCCAGAGGCCCTTGACACCCTTCTTGGCGATGACGGGGAACTGGGGCTGGAACAGGAAGGCATTCGCTGCGTCATTGGCGAGCAGCTTCTGCGCCTCTCCCAGCAGCTTGTTGCGCTCGGCGGTGTTGCCCGTCGCCTTGATCTTGTCGTACAGCGCGTTGAATTCCTTCGACTGGTAGCCCCAGTAGTAGTCGGCCTTGGCGTAGTTGCCAAGGTCGAAAGGCTCGACGTGCGAAACGATGCTGAGGTCGTAGTCCTTGTTGCCGTAGGTGCCGCTGAGCCACTGCGCCCATTCGACATTCTGGATCTTCACGTTGATGCCGATCTTGGCCAGTTGCGCTGCGACCACTTCGCCGCCCTGGCGGGCGTAGGGTGGCGGCGGCAGCGTCATCGTGAGCTCGAGCGGCGTCTTGACGCCGGCCTCGGCCAGAAGCTGCTTGGCCTTCTCGATATTGAAGGGATTCACGGCCGTGGTGTCGACGTAGCCCGCGGCGCCCGGCACGTAGTGACTGCCGATCGGCACGCCGAAGCCGTCTGCCGCGCCTTCGATCACGGCCTTGCGGTCGATGGCCATGGAGATCGCCTTTCGCACACGCGGGTCGTCGAGCGGCTTCCTCTTGTTGTTGATCGCGAGGATGGTCTTGGCGCGCGAGCCGCCGAGGATCACCTGGTACTGCGGGTTGTTCTTGAACTGCGGCACCACGCGCGTCGCGATCCGCGGGAAGGCATCGACGTCGCCGGCCAGCAGCGAGGCGGCCTGCGCGGCCGGGTCGGAGATGAACCGGAAGGTGACCTTGTTCAGCTTCGCCGCACCGGGGTTGCGAAAGCCGTCCCACTTGCTCAGCACCAGCGAGCTGCCCTTGTTCCAGCTGTCGAGCTTGTAGGGGCCGGTGCCCACGGGCTTGGTGGCATTGGTGTCGGCGCTCTTCGGCTCGACGATGACGGCGGTGGCCTGGCCCAGCAGGAAGGGCAGGTCGGGGTCGATTTCCTTGTTGATCAGCACCACCGTGTAGTCGTCGACCACCTGGGTGGTGATGTTGGCGAAGGTGCGCTTGTCCTTGTTGGTGCTCTTCTCGCCGCCGGCGCGGTCGAAGGAGAATTTGACCGCCTGTGCGTTGAAAGGCTCGCCGTTCTGGAACTTGACGCCGCGCCTCAGTCTGAAGGTGTAGGTGCGCAGGTCCGGCGAGACTTCCCAGCTTTCGGCCAGGAGCGGGGAGACGCTGCCGTCGGCGTTGATCTTGGTGAGCGTCTCCAGGATGTTGTACTGGACGATCTCGGCGATGGCGGATGCGGCGCCTGCGGTCGGGTCCAGCCCCGGCGGCTCCAGCGTCATCCCCAGCACCATCGAATCCTTGCGCCCCTGGGCCAGTGCGGCCTGCGGCAGCGCGAGCGGCACGGTGGCGAGTGCGGCAGTGGTCAAAAGGGTGCGGCGTTTCAACATGGTCAAGGCTCCAGGGAAAAGCTGAGGGTTTGGAAATACAACGTTACATCATCCCGGGCGGCCGTTCGCGCGGCAAGCATTTGTTCATGGCGCGGCCACCGGTTCGGCGCGTGGCACGGCGGCCAGCAGCGCTTGGGTGTACGGGTGCTCCGCGTGTGCGAAGAGTTGCTGGGGCGCACCGCGCTCGACCACGAGGCCACGGTGCAGCACGCAGACTTCATCGCACAGGTGGTTCACCACCGCGAGGTCATGGCTGATCAGCAGGTAGCTGATGCCGAACTGCTGCTGCAGGTCCTGCATCAGGTTGAGCACCTGGGCCTGCACCGAGACGTCGAGCGCGCTCACGGGCTCGTCGGCCACGATGAGCTTGGGGCGCGTGATCAGCGCGCGTGCAATCGCGATGCGCTGCCGCTGGCCGCCGGAGAACTCGTGCGGGTACTTGTGCAGATCGCTGGCGCGCAGGCCCACGGCGGCCAGCGATTCGCCAGCCCGCTCGCGTTGTTCGGCGCGGCTGGTCTCCGCGAGCGCCTCGAGCGGTTCGGCGACGATGCGCGCCACCGTCTGGCGTGGATCGAGCGAGCCGTAGGGGTCCTGGAACACCATCTGCACATCGCGCCGCGCTGCACGCAGAGCATCCTTGGGCAACGCATGCAGATCGCGGCCGAGCAGCGCCACCCTGCCCGAGGTCGGCCGGTCGAGCGCCATCACCAGCCGCGCGATGGTTGACTTGCCCGAGCCCGATTCGCCGACGATACCCAGGCTCTGGCCCGGTCGGATGCTGAAGCTCACGCCATTGAGCGCCTTGACCATCGGCGGCGGTCCAAAGAGGCGCTCGCGCGGCAACGTGTAGTGGCGCACGAGGTCGGTGACTTCGAGCAGCGCCGCGGATTGCGGATCGGGATCGAAGCGATCCGTCATGCGGGCACTCCTTCCTCAGCGGCAATCTCGTCGAGCCGGATGCAGCGCACGTGATGGTCGTGCGGCAGCGGGATGGGAGGCGGGCGCGTCGCGAAGCAGGCGTCGATCGTGTAGCGGCACCGCCCAGCGAACGGACAGCCGGCAGGAAGGTCCACCAACTCGGGCACGCTGCCCTGGATGGTCGCGAGCTTCACGCCGCGCGGCGCGCCCAGCGCTGGCCGGGCCGCGAACAAGCCTTGGGTGTAGGGGTGGGCGCGCTCGGCAAAGACGGTCGCCGTCGGGCCGCTCTCGACCACGCTGCCGCCGTACATCACGAGCATCTTCGACACGCTCTGCGCGATCACGCCGAGGTCGTGCGAAATCAGGATCAGCGCCATGCCGCGCTCCGCAACCAGGCCGCGGATGAGTTCGAGGATCTGCTTCTGGATCGTGACGTCGAGCGCGGTCGTCGGTTCATCCGCAATCAGCAGGTCGGGTCCGCAGGCCAGCGCCATCGCGATACCGATACGCTGGCGCTGGCCGCCGGAGAACTGGTGGGGATAGGCGTCGAGACGCGATGCGGCGTCGGGAATTCCCACACGTTCGAGCAGCGCGAGCGCCTCCTTGCGGGCATCGGCATTCGACAGGCCACGGTGCAGCCGCAGCGGCTCGCCGACCTGCCGCGCGATCGTGTGGACCGGGTTCAGCGCCGTCATCGGCTCCTGGAAGATCATGCCGATGCGATTGCCGCGCACCTCGCACATGTCGCGCTCGGGCAGGCCGAGCAATTCGGTGCCGTCGAAGCGGATGCTGCCCGTCACCTCGGCGCTGGAAGGCAGCAGCCCCATCAGCGATTGCACCGTGATCGACTTGCCGCAGCCGGATTCGCCGACGATGCCGAGCGTCTCGCCGCGCTCCAGCGTGAAGCCGATGCCGCGCACGGCCTCGGCCGGGCCGCGCTGCGTCTGAAGCTGGACGTGGAGATTGTTGACTTCGAGGAGAGGCATGTCGGGGTCAGCGTGCGCGCGCGAGGCGGGGATCGAGCAGGTCGCGCAGGCCGTCGCCCAACAGGTTGAGGCCTAGCACTGCCAAGGCGATGGCCATGCCGGGGAAGACCGCGAGCAAAGGTGCCTGGAACATCATGGTCTGCGCCTCGCTGAGCATGCGGCCCCACGATGGCTGAGGCGGCTGCGTGCCCAGACCGAGATAGGAGAGAGCGGCTTCAGCCAGGATGGCCACCGCAAAGCGGATCGTGATCTGGACGATCAGCACTGCCGAGATGTTCGGCAGCACGTGCTGCATCGTGATCGCGAAGGCGCCCTTGCCGCAGGCGCGCGCGGCAGCGATGTACTCGCGTGACCAAATTGCATTGGCCGATGCCCGCGTGATGCGTGCGAAGGTCGGGATGTTGTAGATGCCGATCGCGATGATGGCGTTGACGATGCCGGCGCCGAACACGGCCGTCATCATGATGGCCGACAGGATCGCGGGGAAGGCCATCGAGAAGTCGGTGAAGCGCATGATCGCTTCCTCGACCCATCCCCGCTTGGCTGCGGCGAGCAGGCCGAGGGCGGTGCCGACCGTGAGGCCGATGCCAACCGCGATCACGCCGACCAGGATGGACGCGCGCGCGCCGACCAGCAGCAGCGATGCCACGTCGCGCCCGAAGGTGTCGGTGCCCAGCCAATGCGCGGCGCTCGGCCGCTGCAGCTTGCTGGCCAGGTCCATCTCGTAGGGCGACCAGGGTGTCCAGACGAGAGACACCGCAGCTGCCAGCAGCAACAGCAAGGTGAGAACAGCGCCGATCGCGAAGCTGCGGTGATGCAATGCACGACGCCAGAAGCCAGGCACCTTGAAGGCTGCCGCACTTGGCACGGCGGGAGCGGCACTCATATGTCCGATGCCTTGATGCGCGGGTCGATCACTGCGTAGAGCACGTCGACGACGAAGTTGACGATGACGACCATGGCCGCCAGCAGCATCACGCAGTTGCGCACGACGATCAGGTCGCGGTTGCTGATGGCCTGGAAGATCAGCCGGCCGAGGCCGGGCAGGTAGAAAACGTTCTCGACCACGATCGTGCCGGCGAGCAGTTCGGAGAACTGCATGCCCATCACCGTGATGACCGGGATCAGTGCATTGCGCAGCACGTGGCGCCAGAGCACCGCACGCTGCGACACGCCCTTGGCGCGCGCTGTGCGAACGAAGTCCTCGCGCATCACCTCGAGCACTGCCGAGCGCGTGATGCGCGCGAGGATCGCGGCTTGCACCACCGCGAGCGACAGGGCGGGCAGCAGCAGGGCCTTCAGGCCGGGGAGGATGCCTTCGCCCCATCCCTCGAAGCCGCCGGCTGAAAACCATTGCAGCTGCACCGAAAAGACGAGGATCAGCAGGATCGCGAACCAGAAGTTGGGGATCGCGATGCCCACTTGCGTCAGCCCCATCAGGCCGACGTCGCCGAGCTTGTTATGGCGGGCCGCGGCGGTGACGCCGACCACCAGCGCCAGGATGGTCGTGAAAGTCATCGCGAGCAGTGCCAGCGGCACGGTCAGCGCGAGCCGTTCGAGGATCAGGTCGAGCACCGGGGAGCTGTAGGCGTAGCTGTCGCCGAGCTGGCCGGTCAGCAGGCCGCCGATCCAGTGCCAGTAGCGGGTCCATGCGGGCTGGTCGAGTCCGAGCTTGGTGGCAAGCGCTGCCACGGCGTCGGGCGAGGCGTCCGGGCCCATGAGCATCTGCGCCGCGTTGCCGGGCAGGATCTCGAGCACCAGGAAAACGATGATGGAGGCGCCGATCAGGGTGGCGATCAGCGTCACGAGGCGTTTGAAGAGAAACAGGCTCATGGGGCGGGGCGCAGCATAACCCGATTGACGCAACGACCATGCCCACCCGCGATAATCGGCCAATGGCCCTCATGATCACCGACGAATGCATCAACTGCGATGTGTGCGAGCCGGAGTGCCCCAACGACGCGATCTACATGGGTGTGGAGATCTACGAGATCGATCCGCACAAGTGCACCGAATGCGTCGGCCACTTCGACGAGCCGCAGTGCGTTCAGGTGTGCCCGGTCGCGTGCATTCCGACCAACCCGGATCACGTCGAAACGCGAGAGACGCTCTGGCAGAAGTTCCAGCGGCTCACGGCCGCGAAGCAGGCGGAGCAGGGCGGAGCGGCTGGCAGCATTCCGCCAGCCGCTGCATCCGCGTCCTAGCTCTTCGTCGCGGACCGGGAGGACTTCTTTTTCGGCGGTGGTGATGCAGGGTCTTGCCCGCTCACGTACACCGGGTCTTTCTTGCCCTTCTTCAATCTGTCCGCACCGTAGTTGTCCTGTCGCGATGGCTTTGCCGCCGCTGGCTTGGGCTGGTTGTCGATCAGTGAAGCCTGCCTGCGTGCACTGGTCGACTCCAGGCGCAGACGATCTCGCTCCAGGCGATCGGCCGCGGCGCGTGCATCGCGCGTCGTCTGGTCTGCATCGCGTTTCTGATTGGAATTGCGCGGGTCGTCGAGATCCAGTGCCCTGCCGCCCTGGCAGGGCTGGTCGGTGTAGGTGTTGCCGCAGCGCCAGGTTCCGTTGCTGCCGTCTGCGGCGAAGGCAGCCCATTGAAGGCATGCTCCGGCCAGGAAGACGGCGCTCCGGGTGGCGATTCGTGTGTGTGACAGTTTCATTTTTGTAGCTCCCTTTTCTTCTCTCTCTTCCGCTAGCCCACGGCGGGTGCGCCCCCGTCGCCCGGCTCACGCCGCGGTGGTTTGGGGCGCGGCGGCTTGCTCGTGTGGATGAGCAATGTCGCCTTGTCCATCTCGCCGGCCACCAGCGCCGGGAAGGCATGCAGCGTGCGAGCGATCGCGTCTTCGATCGCCTCGCGTTGTTCCTTGAGAGGCTTCTTCAGCACCCAGCTGACGACCTCCGACTTCACGCCCGGGTGGCCGATGCCCAGTCTCAGGCGCCAATAGTCGGCCGTGCCGAGTTGGGCATGAATGTCGCGTAGCCCGTTGTGGCCGGCATGGCTGCCGCCGAGTTTCAGCTTGGCCTGGCCCGGAACCACGTCGAGTTCATCGTGCGCCACCAGGATTTCCTGCGGTTCGATCTTGAAGAAGCGCGCGAGTGCTGCGACCGACTTGCCCGAGAGATTCATGAAGGTCTGCGGCTCGAGCAACCACAGCGGTTTGCCGCCGACTTGCGTGCGCGCCACGAGGCCGTGATAGGACCGCTCGGGCGAAAGGGTGAGCTTGAGATCGCGTGCGAGCGCGTCGATCCACCAGAAGCCTGCGTTGTGCCGCGTGGCTTCGTAATCCGGGCCCGGGTTTCCGAGGCCGACAAACAGCTTGATCATGTCTGGATCATATTTGTTGCTCGCCCCCAGGCTGCCCGCACTTCGTGTCGGTACGCCTACCCCTGCCGGGGGTGGGCCGGCCGCTTCGGGCGGCCGGGCGCGGCGGCCCCCAAATGAAAACGGCCCGCACTGGGCGGGCCGTTTGGGCTGCGCGAAACGAATTACTTCTTCTTCGCGGGGGCCTTGGCGTCAGCCTTGGCTGCTGCGGGTGCGGCACCTTCGGCGGGAGCGCCTTCAGCGCCTGCAGCGGGTTCTTCCGCGACCAGCGGGGCCACCGCCGACACGACCACGGGGTTGACCTTGCCGTGGCTCACGAACTTCACGCCCTTGGGGAGCTTGATGTCGTTGACATGAACGGTGGCTTGCTTCGTCAGGCCAGAGAGGTCGACTTCGATGAACTCGGGGAGGTCGGCCGGCAGGCAGCTGACTTCGAGTTCGTTCATCACGTGGTTCACGAGGTTGTGGTCGAGCTTGACGGCCACGGACTCTTCCTCGCCCTTGAAGTGCAGGGGCACCTTGACGGTCATGCGGGTGCGGGCGTCGACGCGTTGGAAGTCGATGTGCTGCACGAGCTGACGGAACGGGTGGTATTGCACGTCACGGAGCAGCACCTTGGTGGTGTTGCCGGCGAGTTCCATTTCGAGGATGGACGAGTGGAAGGCTTCCTTCTTGAGGGCGTGCCACAGCGCGTTGTGATCGAGCTCGATCAGTTGGGGCTGGCCTTCGCCACCGTAGACGATACCGGGCGTCTTGCCCGAGATGCGGAGACGGCGGCTCGCACCCGTGCCCTGCTTTGCGCGCTCAAAAGCGACGAATTTCATAACTGGCTCCTGTGGAAGTCGACCGCGACCAGTGCGACTCCGGTTTCAAAATGGGCTCTCCGAAGGAAGCCCGGCTTTTTGCTCGGTCAGCGAAACCTCAGAAGAGGTTTTCCTGGTCCGAGAACAAACTCATGACCGACTCGCCCTTGGCGATGCGCTGGATCGTCTCGGCGATCAGCGGTGCCACGGAGAGTTGGCGGATCTTTCCGCAACCCGTCGCGCTGGCGCTCAGGGGGATCGTGTCGGTCACGACCACCTCGTCGAGCGCGGACCCCTGGGCGATCCGCTCGATGGCGGGGCCCGAGAAGATCGGGTGGGTGCAATAGGCGTACACCTTCTTGGCGCCGCGTTCCTTCAGCACTTCGGCCGCTTTGACCAGCGTGCCGGCCGTGTCGATCATGTCGTCCATGATCACGCAGTTGCGGCCGTCGATCTCGCCGATGACGTGCATGACTTCGCTCACGTTGGCGCGCGGACGGCGCTTGTCGATGATCGCGAGGTCGCAATTCAGTTGCTTGGCCAGCGCCCGGGCGCGAACCACGCCGCCGACGTCGGGCGAGACCACGATCAGGTCTTCGTAGTTCTTCTGGCGCAGATCGCCCAGCAGCACCGGCGACGCATAGATGTTGTCGACGGGAATGTCGAAGAAACCCTGGATCTGGTCGGCGTGCAGGTCCATCGTCAGCACGCGGGCCACGCCCACCGTTTCGAGAAGATTGGCGACCACCTTGGCCGAGATCGGTACCCGGCTCGAGCGGGGGCGGCGATCCTGGCGCGCATAGCCGAAATAGGGGATCACGGCACTGATGCGCTCGGCCGATGCACGCTTGAGCGCGTCGACCATGATGAGCAGTTCCATCAGGTTTTCGTTGGTCGGCGCGCAGGTCGACTGCACGACGAACACATCGCGCGCCCGGACGTTCTGGTTGATCTCGACGGTGACTTCGCCGTCAGAGAAACGACCGACACGGGCCGCACCGAGCGAAGTGCCCAGGTGCTGCGAAATTTCCGCGGCAAGACCAGGATTGGCGTTGCCGGTGAAAACCATGAAATCAGGGTTGTGAGCAGCCTGCATGAGCGTCCCGGCAAAGTGCATCCGGCAATGCGAAATGGCTCTTGAAGGAGCCGCCAAAAATCTCTTGAATGAAGATTTGGCAGGGGAGAAAGGATTCGAACCTTTGCATGCTGGAATCAAAATCCAGTGCCTTAACCAGCTTGGCGACTCCCCTACACGGGTCGATGACCAATGTCATCAACCGATATATGTCGCATCAGACCGCAGAGCGCTCTGATTATCTAGGCTGCCCAGCCCACGAGGGGATGAACAGCCAAGTTGCTGCACTTGCGAACCTGCCAGCCCTGAGGGGCATCGGCCAATTCCGCTTCGTGCTGCATTGTCGCAAACACCGAACTTCCTGAACCGGTCATGCGGGCACTGAGTCCTTGGTGACCGAGCCATTCGATGGCTTCGGTGACCGCGGGACAAAGCCGCTGAGCAACCGGCTGCAGGTCGTTATGACCGAAGTCAAAGCGGAAACCTGAAACTTCCGCTTCGCTGTGTGCAGCAAAGCCCGAGATTATAGCAGCAGGAGTTTCACGTTGGAGATCCGGCGCCGCAAAAATCAGTCGGGTATCGAGTCCGGCGGATGGCTTCACGACTGCGAAGGTCCCGACCGGCAGCGTGATGGGCGTGATTTTCTCGCCGATTCCCTCCACCCACGCATTCTGTCCACGCAAAAAGAATGGAACATCGGCGCCGAGTTGGAGGCCGATCTCCTCGAGCTTCTGCAGAGGCAAATTCAGGCGCCACAGCCGGTTCAGGGCCAGGAGGCAGGTCGCCGCGTCGGAAGAGCCGCCGCCCATGCCCGCCTGGGCTGGCACCTGCTTGGCGATTCCGATGTGCGCGCCCTGAGGCGTTCGCGCAAAGTCCTGCAGCGCCCTTGCGGCGCGCACGATCAGATCGTCCTCGGGGAGTTCTGTCGTCAGATCCTCGCGCGAGATGACCCCGTCGTCGCGCCGTTCGACGTGCAGCGTGTCGCACCAGTCGATCAGCATGAACACCGACTGAAGCAGGTGATATCCATCCGCTCGCCGCCCTGTGATGTGCAGGAAGAGGTTGAGCTTGGCCGGAGCCGGAAGGTCGTAGATCGCCTTCATGCGCGTTCGAACACGATGCGCAGGTCGGCGCGCGGCTCGGGCGATTCGCGGGTCGCCTGCAGTCGTCCCGTGCCGATCTGGGAAAGATCCGGGCGCCAGCCGGGCACGCGTTCGTCGCGGCCGGCCAGCCACGCGAAGAGGGCGCCGACCGGGATGGCGGCGCCCGTCGCGGCCTCGATCAGTGCGTCGACCGAGTCGAAACGCCGTGTCTCGCTGCCGTTCTTGAGCAACGCTTCTCCGGGCGCCCAGTGAAGTTGCGCGAGCGTGCTGCCAATCGGGCTGGTGAGCGTGAGATCCCCGGCCTGCGGTGCGCCGCGCAACTCGAAAAGCGCCGAAAACGTTTGTACGGGCTGACTGTCGATGCGCAGCGAAAGCCGGCCGCTCCATGCTTCGACGGAGATTCCGCCGGCCGGCTTCGCCGGGCCGCTGGGGCTGGCACAACCCGCGGCCAGCATTGCGCCGGCACAGCCGGCTGCCAGCACCAGGCGTCGATTCAAAGTTTCACGCGCAGGCGCTTGAGCGTTTCCTGCAGCGTCTCGTTGTCTGCATCGGCCAGGGACGCTTCCTTCCAGATGGTCATGGCGCGGTCGCGCTGACCAGTGGCCCACAACACCTCGCCCAGGTGCGCGCCGATTTCCGGATCGGGCCGGCGCTTGTAGGCGTCTTCCAGGATCCGCATCGCTTCACCGGTGTTGCCGAGCCGGTACTCGACCCAGCCCAGGCTGTCGGCGATGAACGGATCATCCGGCGCGAGTTGCACGGCCTTCTGGATCAGCGTGCGTGCTTCTTCCAGCCGCACCTTGCGATCGGCGAACGAGTAGCCGAGTGCGTTGTAGGCATTCTGGTTGTCGGGCTTGAGTTCGATCAGGCGGCGCAGCAGGCGCTCCATTTCGTCGAGGCGATTGAGCTTCTCGGCGACCATCGCCTGGTCGTATATCAAGTCGGTATCGGCGGGCGCGGCCACGCTGGCCTGCGCCAGCATGTCGAAAGCCGCCTGGTACTGCTTGGCGTCGCGCAGCAATTGCACTTCGGCCAGGAACTTCTGCTTCTTTTCGTCCGCGGTGCGGTCGGGCAGGCTGCGAACGAGTTCGCGCGCCTGCGGCAGCTTGCCTTGACGGGCGAGCAGCGCGGCGCGGCGCACCTGGGCGACGACCAAGTCGTCCGTGTTGTCGATGCGCGCCAGCCAGCTGTCGGCACCCGCGAAATCCTTCTTGCGTTCCGACAATTGCGCCATCAGCAGGTAGGCCTGTGTCAGCCCGCGCTCCTGGGCGTCCGGGTCGCGCTGCGAGCTGGCGAGCGACATGTAGCGCCTGAGCGAGGCATCGGCCGCCGCATCCTGCCGCGCCTGCACCTGCAGGCTACCGAGCAGCAGCCAGGGCTCGGGCAATTCCGGGCGCGCGGCGGTGAGCGCCGCGAGCTCGGCGGTCGCTTCGGCATAGCGGCGTCCTTCGACCAGCACCCGCGCGTAGGCCATGCGCATCTCGGGCTGGGCTTTCGGACCCGAGAGGTAGCGCTTGACGATCGGCTCTGCCAAGGGCTGGCTCGGATCCATCAACTCCAGGGCCAGCAACGCCGGGCCGTCCGACGATGGGTCCAACTCCTGGCCCTTGATCGCAGCATCGAGCGCCCCTGCCGTGTCGCCTGCGGCGAGCCGGAGGCGGCCCACCGTGCCCCAGGCCGCGCCGCCGGTGGCGGGGCTCTTGAGGTCTTCGGCAAGCGCCTGTTCGACGACCGAAGCCGCAAGCTTCTTGTCGGTGGCCCGGCCGTAGTTGCGCGCGATCACCGCCATGAGAAAAGGTCGCTCGACCTGGGGTGTGGCCGCCACTTCGGCCCGCAGGGGTTCGACCGTCTCGCCGATGCGGTTCAGTGCGATGAGGATCTGCAACTCGAAGCGCCGTGCCTCGCGGGAGTCGGGCACGCTCTCCTTCCATGCTCGGGCTGCAGCCAGCGCCGCATCGCCGGAGCGCGATTGCAGCGCGATCTCGACGGCACGTTGGAAGAGCTTGCTGTCACGGGAACGTCGGGCGGCGTCCAGTACGAGGCCGTACCCTGCGCCCGGGTCGCCGGATCGAGCGGTGAGTTCGCCCATGAGCACTTCATAGAAGAGCTCGGCTGTCATGGCGGAGGGCTGCGCCGGGGATTTGTCCGCACCGCCAGATGCGGCCGGCGTCACAACGGGTGCGGCCGGCTCGATGATGGGGGCGGGGCTGGTGGGTGCTGCAGGCGCGGGCGGTTCAGTCTGTGCCTGGGCGGCAAGGCCCGTCAGAGCCAGGAACGCGGCCGCCGCGAGGCGGGAACGGCGGAGCGGGAAGGTCATCGAACCATAATAATCCAAGGCTTTTGCATGATGGTCGCGTGGGGCTTCGGCGCCGGCGTGTTTTCGTGTCAGCCTTCACCCATGCCCGAACTCCCTGAAGTCGAAGTCACCCGCCGCGGTTTTGCCGATCGCATCGCCGGCGCCCGGATCGACGCGGTTCGCATGGGCAAGCCCTTGCGGTGGGCGCTCGCCGTCGAACCGTTCGCGCTCGTCGGTCGGACGGTGCAGGCGGTTCGGCGCCGCGGCAAATACCTGCTGGTCGACCTGGATATGGGCCTGCTGCTCATGCATCTGGGCATGTCGGGCAGCTTGCGCTTCGACACTGCGTTGCCGGCACCGGCTGCGCATGATCATTTCGACCTGGTCACCAGCCGTGGCACGTTGCGCCTGAATGATCCGCGCCGTTTCGGCGCCGTGGTCTACGTGGAGGACGAGGCCTCACCGCTCGCGATCAAGCTGCTGGGCGGGCTGGGCATGGAGCCGCTGGGCGATGCCTTCGACCTGGACGCATTCCACGCAGGGCTGCGGCGGCGCACGGCGCCCATCAAGCAGGTGCTGCTGGCGGGCGACGTGGTGGTGGGGGTGGGCAACATTTACGCATCCGAAGCGCTCTTTCTCGCCGGCATTCGGCCGACGCTGGCCGCTTCGCGCATCAGCCGGCCGAGGGCCGCGCGCCTGCATGCGGCGGTGCGTGACATCCTGGCGCGCGCCGTCGAGCGCGGGGGCAGCACTTTGCGCGATTTCTCGAATATCGACGGGCAAAGCGGTTACTTCCAACTGGAGGCGACGGTCTATGGTCGCGCCGGAGAGCCCTGTAGAGTGTGCGCAACCCCCATTCGGCAAGTGCGCCAGGGGCAGCGGTCCACTTATTTCTGCCCAAACTGCCAAAAGTACTGAATCTCATCGGGGCGAATGACGCCTGCATGGCCATGCCGATGCTATATTTTGTAAATCGCTCTTACATTTAGCCCCTTGACCGCCTCTTTCAACCAGCAGTTCGACCAGCATGGTGCTTGGCGGCGCAACTTTGCGCAGCGCCTGAAATGGCTTTCGCACTGGCTGAATGAAAACGAGTTGCTGAACCAGAGCGTTGCGGAGCGCTTGCGCGACGTGGAATCGCAACTGCGCACCAGCAAGGTCATGGTCGCCTTCGTCGCCGAGTTCTCGCGCGGCAAGTCAGAACTGATCAATGCGATCTTCTTCGCCGGGTACGGCCGCCGCATCATGCCGGCGAGCGCAGGGCGCACGACGATGTGCCCGACCGAACTGGGCTACGACCCCGCTTATCTGCCCAGCCTGCGCCTCCTGCCGATCGAAACCCGGCTCGAACCTCATTCGCTGACGCATTGGCGCGACGAGCCGGAGCGCTGGACCGAGATAGAGATCGACGTCGAAAATGCCGAGCACCTGTCGCAGACGATGAGCAAGGTCGCCGAGGTGCGATGGGTCCCGATGGATGAAGCCCGCGCACTGGGCTTCTGGAGCGACGACGCCCCCGACGACAACCCGGTCCCCGATTCCGATGGCCGCGTCGAGATTCCGCGTTGGCGCCATGCCGTGCTGAACATGCCACATCCCTTGCTCGAGCAGGGTCTGGTGATTCTCGACACGCCGGGCCTCAACGCGATCGGCGCCGAGCCCGAACTGACGGTGAGCCTGATTCCGCAGGCTCATGCTGTCGTGTTCATCCTGGGTGCCGACACCGGCGTGACGCGCTCCGACCTCTCGATCTGGCGCGAGCACCTCGTGACCGAGGGCGACGTGAGCGAAACGCGCATCGTGGTGCTGAACAAGATCGACACCATGTGGGACATCCTCAGCACGCCTGCGCAAGTCGACGCGCAGATTCAGCGCCAGCGCAAGGGCGCCGCCGATCTGCTTGGCGTGCCGCTGTCACAGGTGCTGCCGGTCTCCGCGCAGAAGGGATTGCAGGCCAAGATCCGCCGCGATGTGCCGCTGCTGCAGGCGAGCCGCCTCCCCGCGCTCGAAGCCGTGCTCGGCGAAGGCCTGCTCGGCAAGCGTGAGACGATGCTTCGGCTGGCCGTGGATGCCGGCATTGCTTCGCTGCGGACCGAGGCGGCGCGCATTCTCAATGTTCGCCAGCGCGACCTGTCCGAGCAGGCGCTCGAACTGCAAGGCCTGCGCGGCAAGAACGGTTCCGTCATCCGGCACATGCGAACGCGCATCGAGCAGGAGCAGACCGAATTCGAAGGCAGCAACACCCGCATCCTGGCCTTGAGGTCGGTGCAGGGCAAGCTGCTGCGCGAGGTGTACGCGGTGCTCGGCAGCACTGCGCTCAAGGCGGACATGGGGCACCTCGCGGCGGCCCTCAAGCGCCGCGGCATCAAGTTCAACGTGCGCAAGGTGTATGGCGAAACCTTCGATTCGCTGCGCAACAACCTGCGCGAAGTCCAGGCGACGACCTCCGAGATCCAGTCGATGCTGCATGCGACCTTCAGGCAGCTCAACGCGGAGCACGGCTTCACCTTGCAGGCGCCGGCCGAGCCCGATTTGTCGGGTTTCGAGCAGCAGCTGACGCAGATCGAGCGCAGCCACGTCCACTATCTCGGCGTCGGCAACCTGCTCAAGCTGGCGCAGCCGGATTTCTGCGACAAGCTGGTACGCGCCCTCGCGAGCCGGCTTCGTGTCGTCAACGAGGCGGCCATGACGGAGGTCGAGCGCTGGAGCAAAGGCGCGGGAGCGCAGCTCGACGCACAACTCAAGGAGCGGCGCCGTACTTTCACCAAGCGGATCGAAGCGGTCGAGCGCATCCAGGGCGCGGCAGGCAATCTCGATGAGCGCCTGGCGGAGCTTTCCGCGCAGGAGGCCAACCTTGCCGAACTGCATCGGCGCTTGGGCGAACTGACCTCGGTGCTCGCGAGCAACGAAGCGCCGAATGCTCCTGCGGCTCGCAGTGAACTCAGTGCAGCATGAGGCTCTCCCCCAGGTTGGCTCACTTCGTGTAGCCTCCCACCCCCTCACCGGGGGCAATACCAGCGGCCCGGCAGAGCCGGTTCCGCGGTATTTCTGGTTTTGAGCGCGTCGGGTTCGGCGCGCGCGCAGGCGTTGGCGCCGGTTTTTTCGGGACGCATCGTCGGGTGGCAGCGCAGCCATGGGCGCAGCGAGTTGCCTTGGCAGAACACCCAGGATCCCTATCGGGTCTGGCTTTCGGAAGTGATGCTCCAGCAGACCCAGGTCAGTACCGTGTTGGGGTACTTCGCGCGCTTTCTCGATCGGTTTCCGGCAGTGCAGGACCTTGCGGCAGGGACCGAGGACGAAGTCTTCGCACTCTGGAGCGGGCTCGGCTACTACAGCCGTGCGCGCAACATGCACCGGTGTGCAAAGGAAGTCGTGGCGCGCTTTGGCGGGGAGTTTCCGCGCACTGCGGCTGAGCTTCAGACCTTGCCGGGTATCGGCCGATCCACCGCTGCGGCGATCGCTGCTTTCTGCTTCGGCGAGCGGGTCGCGATCCTCGACGGCAACGTGAAACGGGTGCTCACGCGGGTGCTGGGCTTCGACGGGGATCTGTCTTCCGCCGCGCAGGAGCGCGCCTTGTGGAATGAGGCCACCGAGCTGTTGCCGCTGGCGCCGCAGCGGAAGGCGATCGCGCGTTACACGCAAGGGCTGATGGACCTGGGCGCGACCGTCTGCCTGCCGCGGAAGCCGAGTTGCATCATTTGTCCGGTCAACGACCTTTGCGCGGCGCGGCAGGAGGGCACACCGGAAAAGTATCCCGTCAAGACGCGGAAGCTGCGGCGCAGCGCCCATTCGTACTGGATGCTGCAGGCGCGCGACGCCAAAGGCCGTGTGTGGCTGGAAAAGCGTCCGTCGCGGGGGATCTGGGCTGGCCTCTACTGCCTGCCGATCTTCGAGACTCGGGACACCTTGCTGGAAGGGCTATTGCCCGAGGACCGCGAGACCGCGCGCGACGACGTGGCCTTTCTTCATGTGCTCACGCACAAGGATCTCCACCTGCATCCGGTGTCCGTCGTCTGCCGTGAAGAGCGGGCGCTGGGCGAAGCCGGCGGATGGTTTGACGGCGACCAATGGCCGGTGCTGGGCCTGCCTGCACCGGTACGCAAACTGCTCGCGAACGGCGGCTGAAAGCCGCCGCCGAGCGGGCCCTCAAGCCCCGTCGAGTTCGCGATGGCGCTGGAGGGCGGCCCACTTCGCGCCGAACCCGCGGGCGAGTTGCTCCACCAGGAATACCGATCGGTGCTGGCCGCCGGTGCAGCCGATGGCCACGGTCACATAGCTGCGGTGGTCCCGCGCCAGCGCATCGAGCCATCGTCCGAGAAACTGTTCGATGTCGGCATACATGCGGGCGACGTCGTCATGCTCGCGAAGCCAATCGATCACCGGGGCGTCACGGCCGGTGAGGGGGCGCAACGCGGGGACGTAGTGCGGATTGGGCAGCATCCGCACGTCGAACACATAGTCGGCGTCGAGCGGCACGCCGCGCTTGAATGCGAAGGATTCGAAGACCAGCGTGAGGGCGCTCTCCGGCGCCGAGATCAGTGCCTTGACGTAGCTCTGCAACTGCGCCGGACGGATGATGCTGGTGTCGATGACATCCGCGCCATCGCGCAGGTCGGCGAGCAACTCGCGTTCGAGTTCGATGGCCTGGACCAGCACGCGTTGCTGCTCAGGTGCGTCGGTACGGCCTTCCTGCCGCGAGAGGGGATGGCGACGGCGCGTTTCCGAGAAGCGGCGGACCAGCGCATCGGTGGTCGAATCGAGGAACAGCGAGCGCAACGAAACGCCTTCGCGCCGCAGCCCTTCGAGCTGCTGCGGAACGAGCGGCAAGGAAACGCCGCTTCGCACGTCCATCGCAATCGCCACGCGTTTGGCTTGCTGCTGCTGTTGCAGGGCAATGAAGGGTGCCAGCAGTTCTGGAGGCAGGTTGTCCACGCAGTAGTAGCCAGCGTCTTCCAGTGCGTGAAGGGCCACGGACTTTCCGGAGCCCGACATGCCGGTGATCAGCACCAGCTCAAGACTCATGGCGATGTCTCCGGCGTCCTGCTGCCCAGCATCTCGCGCGCGTGCGCCAACGAGGTGGCGGAGACGCGTTCGCCGCCCAGCATGCGCGCGATCTCCTGGGCCCGGTCTTCGCCTTCCAGCACCGACACGCCGCTTTCCGTGCGAGGCGCTTCCTTGCCCTTGACGCTGGTCTGCCGCTTGGCGACCACGAGGTGATGATCCGCGCAGGCGGCCACTTGAGGCAGGTGGGTAACGGCCAAGACCTGCCGGTCGCGGCCGAGTTGCTTCATGAGCCGCCCCACGGTTTCGGCCACTGCGCCGCCAACGCCCGCATCGACTTCGTCGAAGATCAGGGTCTGCGCCGCACCGAGCTCGCTGGTGGTGACCGCGATGGCGAGTGCGATGCGCGACAACTCGCCGCCGGACGCCACCTTGCCGATCGAACGCGGCGTGCTCCCCGCGTGTCCGGCGACCAGGAAGGCGATGTCTTCGAGCCCGGAGCGGCTCGGTTGGGCCAGCGGCTGCAGCTCGACTTCGAAACGACCGCCCTTCATGCCGAGTTCCTGCATGGCCTGAGTCACTGCCTGGGCGAGTCGTGGCGCGGCCTGCTTGCGTGACTTGCCGAGTACCTTGGCTTCTTTCATGTAGGCCTGCTGCGTCGCTTGTTCCGCGCGCTCCAGTGCGTCGAGGTCGCTCTGGGCATCCAGCGCCTGCAACTCCGTCTGCCAGCCGGACAGCAGCGCCGGGAGCTCTGCAGGCGGGCGCCGGTACCTGCGGGCCAGGGACATCCAGAGGCCCATGCGTTCGTCGAGTTCGGCGAGCTTTTCCGGGTCGGTGTCGGCCTGGCGGAGGTAGCTGTGCAGAGAGTGCGCAGCATCGGAGGCCTGGGCCACGCTGGAGGCCAACACCTCCCCGAGCGCCTTGAACTCAGGCTCGATGTGCTCGCAGTTCTGCAGCACCGTGACGGCTCGACTCAGTGCGGCCAGCGCGCCGCTGTCGTCATCTTCGAGCGCACTGCACGCGCCTTCGGCTGCGTCGATGAGCGCCTGGGCGTTGGAGATGCGGGTGTGGCTGGACGACAGTTCTTCCCACTCGTCCTCCCCGGGCGCCAGCTTCATCACCTCGGCGACTTGCCATTGAAGGCGTTCGCGCTCTCGTTGCAGCGAATCTTGCGCGGAGCGGGCGGTTTCCAGCGTCGAGATCGCTTGTCGCCAGGCCTGCCATGCGCTGTCGAGTGCCGTGGTGCTCACGCCGGCGTAGGCATCGAGCAGGCCACGCACGGCTTCGGGCCGTGTGAGGCTCTGCCATGCGTGCTGGCCGTGGATGTCGAGCAGGCGGTCGCCGAGCTCGCGCAGTTGTGTCGCCGTGGCGGGGCTGCCATTGATCCAGCCGCGGCTGCGCCCCTGGAGGTCGACGGTTCGGCGCAGGAGCAGGGCGTCGCCCGCTTCGAAGCCGCCTTCGTCGAGCCAACCGGTCAATGTCGGGTCGGCGTCGAATTCCGCGCTCACGTCCAGCCGCTCGGCGCCCTCGCGCACCGAGCCGGCATCGGCGCGATTGCCCAGCGCCAGTTGCAGTGCGTCGATCAGGATGGATTTGCCGGCTCCGGTCTCGCCGGTGAGGACGGTGAAACCCGTCGAGAGATCGAGCTCGAGTGCGCGCACGATCACGAAATCGCGCAAGGCGATGCGGCGCAATGCCATTTCAGGAACCTCCTTCGTTCCAGTGCAGTTTCTTGCGCAGGGTATCGAAATAGCTCCAGCCCTTGGGGTGCAGGAAACGGACCCGGTATTCAGAGCGGCGCACCACGACCCGGTCGCCGATCGCCAAGGATGCCAAGGACTGCATGTCGAAATTCGCGCTGGCGTCGCGCCCGCCCACCAGCTCGATCGAGACTTCGTCCTCGTCCGGCAACAGGATGGGGCGGTTGGAAAGCGTGTGCGGTGCAATCGGCACCAGCACCCATCCCGGTACCGCGGGATGCATCAGCGGGCCACCGGCCGAGAGCGCGTACGCCGTCGACCCGGTGGGCGACGCGATGATCATCCCGTCGGCGCGCTGGTTGGCCACGAAATGGCGGCCGACCGTGACCCGCAACTCGACCATCCCCGAGGTGGCGCCGCGGTTGACGACCACGTCGTTCATCGCGAGCGCGTCGAAGACCGACACGCCGTCGCGAATCACCTGTGCCTGCATCAGGCCGCGGTGGTCTTCTTCGTATTCGCCTGCCAGCATCGGGACCAGCGTTGCCTGATAGTTGTCCAACGAAATGTCGGTGATGAAGCCGAGCCGGCCCCTGTTGATGCCGATCAGCGGAACGCCGTAGGGGGCGAGCTGCCGCCCGATGCCGAGCATGGTGCCGTCGCCTCCGACCACGAGGCCGAGATCGCATTCCTCCCCGATTTCCTCGACTGTCAGTGCCTTGTAGGGCCCGACCTCGACTTTGTCACTCTGCGACCGCTCGACAAACACCATGCAGCCTTGCGCTTCGAGAAAGGCGCCGATGCCTTCCATGACGTTGTCCTGCGCACCACATTGCGCCCGGGCACCGGAAGCCTGGTATTTACCTATGAGGGCGACGTGCCGAAAGCGAGGGGCCATCTACAAATTACAACATTAAAATTGCCCGATGCTGGACGACCGCGCCAAGTTGCTGCTAAAGACTCTCGTCGAGCGCTATATCGCCGAAGGGCAACCTGTGGGCTCGCGCACCTTGTCGCGTGCATCGGGCCTGGATCTCTCCCCTGCGACGATCCGCAACGTGATGTCCGACCTCGAAGGCCTCGGCCTCATCGCCAGCCCGCACACGTCGGCAGGACGTATTCCGACGGCGCGCGGCTATCGGCTTTTCGTCGACACCATGCTGACCGCGCAGCGCGAGCAGTTCTCCACGCCAAGCCTCGCGCCCGATCAGCCGCAGAAAGTGATCGCGAACGCCGCAAACCTGCTGTCGAACCTGTCGCAGTTCGTGGGCGTCGTGATGGCGCCGCGGCGCGCATCGGTGTTCCGCCAGATCGAATTCCTGCGGCTGTCCGATCGCCGTCTGCTCGTGATCATCGTGTCGCCCGACGGCGATGTGCAAAACAGGGTCATTTTTCCGGAAGCCGACTATTCGCAGTCGCAGCTGGTCGAGGCGTCGAACTACATCAATTCCCATTACGCCGGCCTGTCGATCGAGCAGGTGCGGGACCGCCTCCAGTCGGAGGTCGAGCAATTGCGCGGCGAGATCGCGGCGCTGATGCAGGCGGCAGTGCAGGTGAGTTCCGAAGTACTCACCGAGGCGCAGGACGAAGTCGTGATCGCCGGCGAGCGCAACCTGCTGGCCGTGACCGATTTTTCCAGCGACATGAGCCATCTGCGACGCGCGTTCGAGCTGTTCGAACAAAAGGCGCAGCTGATGCGCCTGCTAGATGTATCGAGCCAGGCGGAGGGCGTGCGCATCTTCATCGGCGGCGAGAGCCAGGTAGTGCCTTTCGATGACCTGTCGATCGTGAGCGCGAACTACGAGGTCGACGGACAGGTGGTCGGAACGCTTGGCGTCATCGGCCCCACGCGCATGCCGTACGAGCGAATGATCCAGATCGTCGACATCACGTCGAAACTGGTCACCAACGCGTTGAGTCACCGCAAGTAGGGGCCTCGTCGGCGCTCGCGTGCAGCGCTATAGAATGCGTCGCAGTGGGCCGTTAGCTCAGTTGGTTAGAGCAGAGGACTCATCGAAATGGTGACCCCACCGTGAAAACGATGGTGGAAAAACCGGGTGAATTCAGGGAAACCGTCAGTCAGTTGTTGACCCGGCAATCCTGAGCCAAGCTCACTGAAGGCAGATCGCAAGATCGGTAAGTGAGAAGGTGCAGAGACTAGAGTGCGAGGAGCCAGTCCGATAAGCATTCCTCGAGCGCCCGGCACCCGAACGAACGGAGAAATCCGGGCGAGGGTGGTGAGATAGTCCAGGGAATAGGGAAACCTATACAAACCTGAATCCTTTGGTCGTTGGTTCAAGTCCAACACGGCCTACCACAGCGATTTCGTCGTCAATCCGCGACGACGCGCCTATTCTGGAAGCCGGCACGGCAGCGCAGCCCGGTGCGCCCCTCGACAGGGCGCGCAACTTGAGCGAGGATGTAAGGAGAAACTCTTACTGACAATTCTCCGTATGCGCCATGCCGCTCCAATGCCGACAATGCCAGCGCACTAATCGCGATGACGCGAGCTTCTGCGACTGCTGCGGACGCCGGCTTCGAGGCGGTGCCGCGGATGCGGCGTCGGAATCCACGGTCGAACTCCGCTATGGGACTTTCGTCTTCTGCGACCTTGTCCATTCGACCGCGCTCGCCAATCGTATCGATCTCGAAGACCTGCGGCGTGTATTCCGCTGGTTTCGCGAGCAGGTCGACCTGGTGGCGCGCCACCACGACGGCCATCTGATCCGCTTCGTGGGCGACGGCGCCTTCCTGTCCTTCGGGCTGCCCGAGGCCAGTGAGGATGCCACCGAATCGGCGGTGCGCGCGGGTCTCGCGCTGGTCAGCGCCATCAGCACGGGGGAGGCGCTGCCTGGCATCTCGCTCGCGTTGCGCGTGGGCATCGCGTCGGGCACGGTGGTCTTCGGCGACCTCATCGACGAGGCCGTGGTCAAGGAACAATCGGTGGTCGGCTCGGTGCCGCACCTGGCCGCGCGCCTCGCGGCGACGGCGCCGCAAAACGGCGTCGTCATCGCCGACAGCACGCGCCGCGCCGTCGGCCGCTTCTTCGAGTGCCGTGACCTCGGAAGGCTCGACCTCAAGGGCTTCGATGGTGGCGAGCGCGCCTGGCTCGCCGTGGCCGAGACACAGATCGCATCAACCTTCGAGGCACGCCGCGGCTCGGGCTCGTCGCATGAACTGGTCGGACGCGAAGCGCCGCTGGCCCTGCTGGCCGACGCGTGGAACCGCGCCCGCGAGCGCCACGGCGGCGCCGTCGTCATCAGCGGCAACGCCGGCATCGGCAAGTCGCGGCTGGCCCGGACCGTGCGCCGCCGCGCGCAACGCGACAGCGCCACGCTGGTGGAAATCGACTGCACGCCGCGCACGCAGAATACGCCGCTCTATCCGGTCAGCGTGCTGATGCGCCGGCTCGCAGGCATACGGCCGCAGGACACCGATGCCGAACGGCTGCGCCGCGCCAGCGAGTTGCTGCAAAGGAAACAACTCGACGACGCGCTCATCCCGAACGCGCTGCGCTACCTGAGCCCGATCTTCGGGCTCGCCGCGGTCGACGAGGACGCCTCCGAGGAAAGCGCCGAACGCGTGCGCGAACGCACGATCACGCTGTTGGTCGATCTGCTGGCGTCGATGGCCGGCGACGCCCCGCTTTTCATGCTGTGCGAAGACGTCCATTGGGCCGATGCGTCGACGCTGCTGGTCATCCAGCGCCTGTGCGAGCGCCTCGTCGACTTGCCGGCGCTGCTGGTCGCGACCTTGCGCGGCACCGTCGCGATCGAATTGCCGAACTCGAACAGCGTTGCGCTCGGCGCACTCGACGACGAGACCGCCGCCGCGATGATCCGCTCGTTGACGCGGGCCGATGCGCTGCCCGCGCCGATGATCGAACGCATCATCGCGCGTGCGGAGGGCGTTCCGCTTTATCTCGAGGAGCTGTGTCAGGGCGAGTTCGATGCAGCCACGCGCACGGAGCGCGCGAGCGCCGGTGCGAACCGCGACCACGCCGTGCCGCCGATCATCCAGGCGAGCATCGAAGCCCGCCTCGATCGCTGGAGCGATATCAAGTCGATCATCCAGGCCGCGTCCGTGATCGGCCGCGACTTTGCGCTGCCGCTGCTCAGTGAACTGGTGCCCGAGCGCCGCCGCGAATTGCCCGACGCCATCGCGCGGCTGGTCGATGCGGGCCTGCTAGTGCAGAACTTCGACGTGCGCAGCGGCCCGATGCGCTTCAGCCATGCGCTGATCCATGACGCGGTCTACCAGACGTTGCTGCGCACCGAACGTCAGCGGCTGCACGCGCACGTGGCGCAACTGCTGGTTCAGCATTTCGACGGCCTGCCCGAGTCTGCGCCCGACGTCGTCGCGCAGCATCTGGCCGCGGCGCTGCGCTTCGAGGAAGCGATCGGCTGCCTGATCACCGCGGGCGTGCAGGCGTCGGAACGCGCGGCCTACCTCGAATCCGCGAGCCACAGCCGCAGCGCGCTCGCGCTGCTCGACAAGCTCACGGATCCGCGCGTGCGCACGCAGTACGAACTCCAGCTCCGGGTACAGCTCGGCGTGGCGATTGCCGCGACACAGGGCTACGCTTCGCCCGAGGTCGAGGCCACCTACCGCGCGGCGCGCGAGCTGTGCCGCGACGACACGGACCCGGCCATCACCTTTCCGGTCGTGCGCGGGCTCGCGACCTTCTACTTCGTGCGCAACGAGCAGAACATCGCGGACGAGATGTCCTCGCTTTGCGTCGAGACGGCCGACCGCTCGGCACGCCCCGAATTCATGATCGAGGCGCTCACCGTGCGCGGCTACACCGACATGTACCGCGGCCAGCTCGAAGTGGCGCAGCAGGCGCTGGAGCAGTGCGCGTCGCTCTATCGCCAGCACCAGGGCGAACGCTTCCGCTACCCGTCGGTGCAGGATGCGGGCACCGCGGCGCTGTCGATCCTGGGCATGGTGTGCTGGCTGCGCGGCGACGGCGCCGGTGCCGACCGTAGCGTGGCGCTGGCGATCGAGCACGTCGAACGCCTCGGCCGCCCCTTCGACAAGGCCTACGCGAACTGCTTCATCGCGCAGCAGTTGAACGTGCAGCGCCGCCACGCCGAGGCGATGCAGCACGCCGCCGTGAGCGTCGAGCTCGGCACTCGCCACGGCTTTGGCACCTGGCTGGTGTGCGGTCTGATGCAGCAGTCGATCGCCGCGGCGGCGCTCGGCCCGTCGCCCGAAGCCGTGAGCGGCCTGCGCCAGGCCATGGGCGCGTACCTCGCGGCCGGTGCCCAGGCAGCCGTGCCCTTCTTCCTGTGGGGCCTCGCGCTCGGCCTGCGACAGATTGGCGATGCCGCCGGCGCGCAGGCCGCGCTCGCCGAAGGCCTGCGAAGCGTGCGCTCGACCGGCGAGGTCTACCTCGAAGCCGAACTGTTGATATTGGCGGCCGAGCTCGAAAGCTCTGACGCGCGCGCAGAGCTGCTCCTCGCCGAGGCCCGTCGCGTCGCCGTACAGCAGGGCGCGGCCACGCTCGCGCTGCGCGCGGTGCTCACGCTGCTGCGACGCCGTGGCTTGAGTTCCGACGACCCGCACCGCGACCTGGCCGCATGGCATGTGCTCGAAGCGCGGGCGCCTTGCCCGATCGACCAGGGTTGGGCCAGCACGGCGCTGCTCGGCGCGAGCCGCTGCCTCGACGCGATCGAATCGACGACGACTGCCCTGGCGCGCTGAGGCCTCACCAGTCCAGTCCGTTCTGGATGCTCAGGTCCATCGAGCACTTGAGGCGGTACCAGTCGCCGGTCGGCAGGCTGATCTCGAGCATGTTTTCGCTCTTCAGGAGCTTGCACAATCGAAACCAGCCGTCGTCCTTGTCCACGCCTTCGTCCCCGTCCACAGCTTCGTCGTCGTCCACACCTTCGTCCCCTTCATCCTCGTCCACACCTTTGGCTCCGAGCTTGAGGACAGCGACGCCAATGGGGAACTGCGCCTGGACGTCCTTCAGCGTAAAGCCGCCGTTGATCCACGTCTTCGGCAGGTCGCGGCCGTCGACCGGCGTGACCTGCACGCTGCGGTAGCGATTAAAGCCCTCTTTCATAGCCTGGCGCGCGAACGACCGGCGAAAGTCGACATCGCTGAAGTCGACCTGCCGCCAGCGCGAACTGGTGAATACCGAGCTGTTCAGGATGGCGTCGATATCGACGCGATCGAAGCGGTCGTCGTCGATGCCGCCCGCGGGGTACTGGATGTCGAGCAGCGCCTTGGGCTGCGAATCGTCGACATGTTCGAAGCTCGGCGGCACGCGCACACGGACGATACTGGTCAGCGGCTCGGCCTTTTCCTCGCCCGGCCGCTTGCCGTCCCTGCCGACGGGGTGGAAGTCATGCTGATCGTCCGGCGTCGGCCGTTCGTCGATGCAGAACTCAGCGATCTCCTTCTTGAAGCCCTGCATCTCGCGGCCGACGTATTTCGACCACGGGTTGTCGACGAAGATCGCGGGCACATACTGCGCTGCGTCGCGCGCCTGCGAGCCGTCGTCGTCGACCTTGCCCACCAGCAGCCTCACGATGAGTTCGTGCTGCGCCATGGAGTCATCGCTCTGCAGCGGCGCCAGCGGCTCGAGCGACCGCATCCTGCCGTAGCGCAGCAACTCGATCACGACGGTCGGTGTCGAAACGCGATAGCTGAAGTCAGTGCGGATGCCGCTCAGCTTCCGATGGAAGTTCAGGGCGTCGGCGAGCGCCTGGAGCTTGGGCAGTGTCCGTTCGGGCAGTTCCAATCGAAAGCCGACGATCTCGACTTCCTCGAAGCGAAATCTTGGCCGGCCGAACACGCTGTCGGACGTCTGGCGCTGGGGGGGAACGCTCTTCGACGGCGGCTCGACACCGTGGGAGGGCTGCGGCACCTCGCTGTCGCGAAGAATCGACTGGGCCGAGTCGACCAGTCTGCCCGCCGAGAGCGCCGCCAACGCAGGCATCGCACCCTGCGCCTCGATGATCGCGGCGAGATCGGGATAGGCGGCGGCCTGGACCTTGATGGCTGCCTCGTTCCTGGCCGGCGACCGAAGGTCGCTGCGCTGCACCTCCCAGGGCGCCGGCCGCGTCAGCACGTCGCGCGTCTGCTGCGCAACATCGGGCGCGCTCAGGAACTGCGCGTACCAAGGCTTCGGTGAACTCTCCGGGTCGGATTTGCCATAGGGGCCCGGATCGACGCCCTGGATCTCGATGAGCGGTTGATCGGACAAGACCACCGGGTTCAAGCCGACGCGCGTCGGATAGACAGCGGCATGCACTTTCAGATGCCCGCCGCTCAACTCGATGTGAGCCTCCAGCATCGGAATGCCGAACGCGCAGAAGCGGTTGCACCAGCCCGGGTCGTTCGAGTAGGCGAGCCAGCACGTGAACTGGGTCGGCGAAGCCAGATCGTCGGCGACGGACAACAGGAGCGCCAGCCGCCCCTGCGCCTGATCATCGCGAATGATTTCGACCGCCAGCGCCCCGGCCCTGCCGGCATCGATGGCAGCGCGCAACGCGAGGTCGGCCGAGCGCGCCTGACCCTGCAGGCTCGCGGGGTCCAACGGCATCGTGGCAATCCAGAACGAATGTGACATGGCGCCCTCGCTTGGCTAGGTGTGAGCGACGGCCTTCGACCGGCGCTCGGTTCGGCAGCCCATCAGCGGACTGTCCAGTCCCTGGTCGATGAGCGGTTGCCACAGGCCAAGCACATCGGCGGGGGTCAGCCATCCACCGGGCGACTCGGCCTCGGCGACCTTGCGCGCGACGGCGAGGGCGAGCCGCGCCGTCAGCTCGTAGGGGTCGCCGGTGACGATGCACCAGTCGACGACGAGTTGGCGGTAGCGGTCTTCGATCTGCAGCACGACGCGATGCGAATTGTCCGCGCGCTCCTTCGCGTCGGGGCCCTCTGGCAGCATGTCGATCTGCCAGCGCGTGAGTTCGCGCAGGATCGGCAGCTGGTAGCCGACGGCCCCGACCGCTGCCGCGTGGTAGGCGAGGCGCATCGTGGTCGGCATCTCGATGTACGACTCGATGCGTTCGAGCCTGACTTTGCGGCGTTCAGCCGTATGGCGCGCCGTGAGCGTGTCGATGAGGTTCGCGGCCGAGGCGATGCGCAACCCGCTGCCGTGCTTCGGCTCGCCGCTGCCGAAATCAAAACTGCGTTCGAGTTTGCCGACCGGCGCATGCGACAGCACGAGCCGCGGACTCTTGCTGTCCGGTACGCCCCGCGCGACGGTGACCTGCTCCCGCACCATGCGCATCATGGTGCGGGCACTGCCGCGCGAGAGGTACTTCATGCGCGCGACGGCGATGCGCGCTATGCCGAGTTCGTCCGCCAGGCCGTTGCCTTGAAGGTCGTGGAGCGCGGTGTCGAGCATGAGGTCCGACAAGGTCGCGGTATGGCCCGCGCCGCACACCAGCGCCAACCCGCGGCTCTGCGCAAAGTAGTGCAGGTCGTCGAGGCGCTTGTAGACGTCGACCTCGCCGTTGATGTCGACGTAATGGCATCCAGCGTCGAGCGCCGACTTGGCGAGGCGCTCTGCCGTCTGGTCGAAGGGACCGGCCGCGTTGATGAGCACGTCGAAGCCATTGAGCGCGCGCACCACCGACTCGCGATGGTCGAGGCTGAAGGCGCGGTAGTCGAGCTGGAGGTCTTCGGCCAGCTCCGCCAGCGCGCGCCGGTCGCGACTGGCGAGCACCAGCTCGCAGGGGCGATGGGTCTTCGTACGGTTGCCCCAGCGGCGCGCCGCCTCGGCCGCGATCAGTCGGCCCGAATAGCCCGTAGCCCCATAGAGCAGGAATCGATTGGCCATCGGCTGTCCCTCCAAGACAAACGTCGTCAGTCAATGCAGGCGCCGCAGCACCCATGTGATCAGCGCCCGAACGAACTGCAGGTCGCGGCCTTCCGGCCTGCCGTGGAACGCCCCTTCGAACTCGTGCAGCGCGGCGCCCGCGAGGCCGCGCGCCACCTGCCGTGCATGCTCCATGGCGCCGGTCTTGTCGAAGAGCGCGCGCACCCACGCGACCTCCGCCGGCGTGCGGCGGGCCCGCGGCCGCGCCAGGAAGCGCTGCAGCCGACCGCGCTCGGCGGCCGTCGCCTTGCGCATCGCATGGATCAGCATCAGCGTGCGCTTGCCTTCGAGAAGGTCGCCCGCCAGCTCCTTGCCGTAGTCGGCGCCCGGCTCGAGGTTGAGCAGATCGTCCTGGATCTGGAACGCGGCGCCGAAGAAGAAGCCGAGGCGGATGAGAGGGTCGAGCGGTGCGCGCCCGCGCGTCCCGATCAGGCAGCCGATGCGCAACGGATGGATCGTGGTCAGCCAGCAGGTCTTCTTGAGCACCATCGTGAGATAGCCCTCGTCGTCGACGTCGCTGCGGTTGTCGCGACGCCAGCCGAGCTCCAGCGCCTGCCCCTCGGTGGTCTCCCACGCCATGCGCTCGGTTTCCTCGAAGATGCGCATCGCGAGCGTGAGGCCGAGGCGGCGCACGTTGTCCTTCAGCGGTCGCAGGCTCAGCAGGCCCAGCGCGTCGCCCGCGTTGAGCGCCAGTGGCAATCCGTGTAGCGCATGCAAGGTCGGCGTGCCGCGGCGCTCGTCGCTGTCGTCCTCGATGTCGTCGTGGATCAGCAGCGCGTTGTGCAGCAACTCGATGGCGACGGCCGATGCGACCGCGTCGTCGGCCGTCGCCCCGAAGGCGCAGGCCGAGGCGATGCACAGGCTCGGGCGCAGCATCTTGCCGCCGCGCTGCGGGTAGTCGGCGATCAGCTCGTGCAGGTAGCTGCCGGGCTCGGTTTCGGGCAGGTAGGCGCGCAGGTGCTTGCGCGTGAGCTCGCCGTACTGGGCGAACATCTCGTTGACGAGCCGGTCGTCGGCTTCGGGGTCGGCAAACTTGCGCGTGTCGTTGAAGCCCATTGCCGTGTCCTCAGAGCTCGATCTCGATCACGCCGACCTGCTCGTCATCGGGTTGACGGCAGACTGCGGCGCGCCAGCGGCCGGGCGGATGCTCCTTGTCGGTCTCGATCCGCAGCCGCAGCTTGTCGGCGGCGACCGCCGACAGCCAGCCCGTGAGTACCTTCGTCGATGCGTCCTTGAGGTGGTAGAAGGCCAGCTCGACTTCGCCCGCCAGTGAGCCGTCGGCAAGGCTCAGGCTGCAGACGGTCACCGCCCGTTTGGCGCTGCCGGACACGTGCAGCACCGACACCGCGAAGGGCACCGCGGCGGGCGGCTGGATGTCCTCTTTGGGAGGACGCGGAGAGTCCTTGCCCGCCTTGCCGCGCTTGCGCTCGCCGTCGTTGGCCTTTTCGTCGTCCTTGTTCAGGCCGAAGATGGAACCGACCATGCGGTATTCGGCCGAGAGCAGTCGCTTGACCGGGCTGCCCGGCTCGGCGGCCGAATCCTCGAGCCATTGAAGCCCGGCGAGCAGCGCCTTGCTCGCCAGCCGCTCTGCCGAGTCGAGCATCTGGCCCGGGTCCCCGCTGCCCTGCCGCTCGGCCGCGCTGCGCAGGCGCCGCGCAACGCGCATGCCGCGGTCGATCTGCGAGTCGACGACGCGATAGCCCATCTGCACCGCGGCAACCACGGCGTCCTCGGTGGTCTGCAGCGGAACGCCGCGCAGGAGCTTGCCGCGGACCTGTCGATCGGCGCTGCGGTAGTAGCCGCCGAATGCGCGGTTGGGCCCGAGCGCCTCGGGCTCTTCGCGGACCCAGCGACCGTTGGCATCTTGTTTCATGGATGGTCGTACCCCACGATGTCCTCGAGCGCGGGAAAGCCGCAGATGGCGTGCGAGGCGAGCATGCCCGACATCACGGCCGCCTCGATACAGCCTTCGTTGAAGCCGCACTCCGTCCAGTCGCCGGCGATGGTCATGTTGATCACCGACGCGTCGAGCGGCGAAATGCGATGTTCGAGCGACCCGGGCAGCGCGAGCGTGTAGCGGTCGGAGCCAAGGAAGTTGGCCTGCACGTGCTGCGCCTTCAGGCCCTCGGAACCTAGAAGCTGGCCCTTCTCGTCGACGAGGTGGTCGAGGGGCGTGCTCTCGAGATTGCCCTTGTCATCCCTCATGAACGCGTCCGGCCACAGCGGCTCGACGCGCTTGACGAGCAGCTCCTGAAGGTTGTCGCGCACCATGGCCTCGATCTCCGTGGCGTTGTATTCCTTTGCCTTGATGTCGGCATCGCTCAGCAGGCCGACGAAATAGGAGACCGATCGGGTCGCGTCGGCGTCCGGCTTCTTGCCCATCTGCACGCGCCACGCGCGCTCCGCGGCGAAGGTGTGCGTCATGTCGGCCCATGACTCGAAGGGGTCCTCTAGCGCCGACACCAGCGCCGAGCCGCGACGCCAGCCGAGGTCCTCGACACTCGTGTCGAGCCAGACCTGCGCTGCCTGCGTGCCCACGGTCTTGACGTGCTTCTGCATCTCGTTCCAGCGCTTCAGTTTCTTGAACAGGCCGTCCTTGTCGCGCTGGCAGATGACACGGAAGTCGTCGATGCCCATGGCGAACACGACCACGTCGAATTCCTTGTCGTAGTTCAGCGTGACGGACGACGTGTCCGCCTGTGCGAACTGCGCCGGCCGCTCGTGGTACCAGCATCCGGCGTCGTCGAGAGGCTCGAAGCCGGCGAGGCCCGCCGCGCTGCCCGGGGTTTCGAAGCGCATGCTGGCGACGTGCACGGGCTCGCCCTTGAGGGGCTCGCCGACGAAGCGGATGTCTTCGAGCTGGTGCATGAACTTGAAGTCCACGCCCCGGTCCTTGAGCACCCGGTACAGCGGCGCGAACACCGTGTCTCCCATGCCCGAACGCATGCGCCAGAACAGCGCACCCCGGTAAGTGAAGAACATGCGCAACGCGCCGCGCAAGGCTTGTCCCGCCGCGAGCGCGGGCTTGCTGCGATCGCCCTCGCGGTAGCAGAACGCGAGGTCGTACAGGCCGGTGACGAAGGGCGACTCGACCGAGCTGCGCATCGCGCCGTGCTTGATGAGCCAGTCCTTGCAGTCGATGTGATTGATCGCGTCGAGGCCGCGCGAGTCGAACAGCACCCGGTCGCGGTACAGCCCGACGACGATCGTCATGATCAGATCGATGATCTCGGTCTTGCGGCGAAGCGGCTCGTCGATGCCGACGAGATCGGTGAGCTGCCGTCGCGTCTGCGCGGCCAGTGCCTCGATGAAGGCCAGCACCGTCGAAGTGAATTGCGGCGCGGGATCGCGCTCACGCAGCCAGTTCTCGAGGATGGTTGCGCCTTGAAGCACGCCCGCGGCCGTGGTCAGCGTGCCAACGCGCAGCAGCTTCGCCATGCGGTCGATCACCACGCCGGGCGAACGCACCGCGTCGAAGCCGAAGTCGAGCTCGATCGACTCGTCGAGCGTCGAACGCGAGCCCTTGGGTGACACGCCGGAAGGCGGCGCAACCACGCTGTGTATCAGCGCCTTGCTCAGTCCGATGCAGCGCGCGAGGTAGCCGGCCAGCGTGAAGGGATTGGTGCGATCGTCGAGCTCGGTGCCAGGCAGCCCCTTCATCGGCGGCAGCATGCCCGACCAGGCCTCCCATTGCCCGCTGCGGCTCTTGGTCGCCACTCCAATGTGCGGCTCCGGAAAGAAGGCGTCGTCGAAGGACTCGTGTGGCAGCGGCTGACGGGCCTTATCGTCGTTGCACACCGGCCCCCACGGGGCCTTGCGCACCTCGTCGTAGCAGTGGCGCATCATGGCGAAGGCGTTTTCGTAGAAGCCGAGCCAGATGTGCAGGCCGTGCTCCCGGATGCGGCCCGAGCTGTCCCGTCCCGACGCGCCCTTGCCGCCGAGGCGCCAACTCTGTTCGTAGACAGTGATCTTGAAGTCGGTGCAGTCGCCGTTGCCCATGCCAGCTTTGCGATCGGTCTTGGCCTGCGCCTTGCTCAGCGCCACGAATTCACTGATCTGCCACGCCGTCGCGATGCCGGCGCATCCGCCACCCACGATGGCCACGCGGATCGGCGCTGTCATGACGTGACTGCCGTGTGAGAGGCAAGAGATTCCACTTGGCGCACCTTTCGTAGACGCCGAATCGAATTAGCCTTGGGTCTGCGTGCAGGATTGCGCCTGGAGGGGCTTGAATCTGCGGCCGCTGTGTAATTCGGCGTCGCATTCTTGCACGCTGTTGCATTTTTGGGCAGTTCCGGATCGACGAAACGTCGCGCGTCATCAACGCAGGGGAGGGCACAAGGCGTGGGGGCGTCACGTCCCTGAGACGGTTGCAGCGTTGAGCCTTCACGCGCCGTTCGAGGTGCATGAAAATTGGACGACTGGAAGCAGGTCCAAAATGCATGCTATACTCGCAAGCTGTGCGGCTGTAGCTCAGTTGGATAGAGTACTTGGCTACGAACCAAGGGGTCGTGGGTTCAATTCCTGCCAGCCGCACCACTCTTCAAAATGGCCTAGAGGTTTTCGACCTCTAGGCCATTTTTCTTTGGCGGATCCTTTCGCGCGTGCACGCAGGCCCGTCGCCGCTCACCCCATCAACATCGGATTGCGGCGCGCCTCATCGATGCGGCGCTGGCGCACCGCTTCGCGGCATTGGCCGAGACGTGCGGCCCCGGGCTCCGCGCAGCGGTTGTTGACGCACACGGCGCGTGCCAGGAAGCCCTTGGTGCTGCACCCCGCCAGAAGGTCCTGGCTGTGACGGGCCGATCCGACCGCAGCCTCCTTGGTGCGGCCCGGAGCCGACTTCGCCGCGCGGGGGAGCGGCACCGGCACCCCAACGTTCGATGCGCGGTCGCTGCTTTCCTGTTCGGGCGCCTGTGCCTGCACTTCAGGCGGAACGGCCGGCAACGCGACGCGCCCCGCTTGCTCGTGCCCGATGGTGATGTTCTTGCTGGCCAATAGGTCCGACACGATTTTTTGCTGTGGAGAGACCACCGCGATGGGGTTCAGCGCCGCGCCTGCAGCAGGCGCGGGGACTGGCTTGGCCAAGGTCGCGGGAGGCTCATGGTTCTCGAACTGCAACTGGTGCCATGCGGCGAAACTGATGAACAAGAGCAGCGGCGGTATCACCACCATGGTCAAAACGCTGCGCAATGCACGGGCGTCGGAGGACGAAGTCCTGGCCGCCTTCACTGGTTCGGGCGACGGCGCTTCGTCGCTGGGCGGGGTCAGCGATCCACCACAGGTTGCGCAACGAACCGCATCGAGGCTGTTCATCGTTCGGCAGAACTCACAGGCAACGAAGTCGGACTCTCGGTGCTGAACGAACATCTTGAAGAAGTCCCCCACTTGCGCGTAGGCAACGGCTTGCACCGTCACCGGCCACTTGGCGGGCCATACCGAATTCGCGGTGGTCGCATACATGCTGGACTCCTTTGGAGATCGGTTGAGAAACCCGCTCCTGGCGGAGCGGCACGCGGAGCCCTTGAAGGGTAGAACTCGCAGGCGGCCAGTCAATGAGGAATACGGCACCCCAGCAGGTCGCGACAGACACATCGGACGCCTTTCTCCTACGGTGCGTGCGCGCCACTTGTAAGACTGCGCCTGAATCTGGTAGCCAAGAAATGCTGAGGGGAGCGATGGCCGCAGCAACACTACTGAGGAAGTGGCCGCGTCCGCGGTCGCACCGTGCCCGCGGGATAATGCGCGGCGGCCACGCCAGGGGCCGCTTGGGACGTCGATGCATAGGCCCAGCCGACACAGGCCGGCGGCGTTCACAGCCTGGCGCTCATGGGGACGATCACGATGAGTTCATTGCACATGTTCCTGCCGGCATCCGAGCCCGCTCGAAGCGAGGCCCTGGCCCAGTTGAAGAAGACCCATCACATACCGCGCCATCTCGTGAGAGGCACCTCGCGCGCGGATCTGGGCAAGCGTGGGCTGGCCGTATCGGACGAGATCCCGCAAAGCCAGCAAGAGGCACCTCCCCAGGAACAGCAGTCATCGGATCCCTCGCCAGAACAGGCGAGTTGAAGCTTCCGTCGAGGTCGCGCAGTGCGCAAACGCGACCTGCCGATACCCGGCAAGGACGAGCCCCCACCAGAGCCGGTGCCGGGTCAGAACGAGCCGAACCCGCAAAAGCCCGATAGCGACGAACCGAGCCTTCCGAGGCCGTTCGATCCTGAGAGCCCGAATCTCCAGCCAACCGAGTGAGTCGGGAGGGGGAATTCTTGCCCACCTTCTCTCATGCCGTCACCTATGTGACAGCAAGGGTAAAGCCCGCTTCGAAATATTTCAAAGCTCGGTATCTTGATGTATCCGTCGGCATCGAGCTTTCATTTCAGGCAGCCAAGATCGTCCGACACCGGCCGCTGACCCACCGCGCAAGGAGTCGAACATCGTCTCGCCTGCCAACCGTGCTGAACTGCTCCGTGTCGATGGCGTCACCGTGCGCTTCGGCGGGATCACGGCCCTCGACAAGGTGTCGTTTTCGGTCTCGACCGGGCACATCGTCGGGCTGATCGGCCCCAACGGTGCGGGCAAGACGACGCTCTTCAACTGCCTCTCCCGGCTCTACGCATTCAGCGAGGGGCGCATTCTTTTCGAAGACCGTTCGCTGGTCGCCACGCCGGCCCATGGCATCGCGGCGCTCGGCATCGGGCGCACTTTCCAGAACCTGGCGCTGTTCCGGACCATGACGGTGCGACAGAATATCCTGCTCGGCGGGCATTGCCGAACGCGCAGCGGATTCTTCGCGAATGCGATGCGTCTGCCGTGGGTGCGGCGCGAAGAGCAGGCGCTGGGGGCGCATGCCGACCAGCTCATCGATCTGCTGGATCTGCAGAGCGTCGCCGACACCCGGGTGATGGATCTGCCGTTCGGTACCCAGAAGCGCGTCGAACTGGCGCGTGCCCTGGCCAGCCAGCCGAAGTTGCTGCTGCTCGACGAACCCGCCGGCGGCCTCAACCACGAGGAGGTCGGCAACCTCATGGAACTGCTGCGGCAGGTGCGTGACCGGCTCAAGCTCACGATGCTGCTCGTCGAGCACCACATGAACCTCGTGATGCGGGTGTCGGACAAGGTGGTTGCGCTGGACTTCGGCCGCATCATTGCCGATGGAACGCCGGCCGAGGTGCAGGCCGACGCCGAGGTAATCCGCGCCTATCTGGGGGGCCAGGCCTGATGGCCGCGCTGCTCGAAGTGCGCGGCCTGCACGCGCAGTACGGTCCGAGCAAGGTCCTGCACGGCATGGACTTCGGCGTGGAGGAGGGCGGCATCACCACCATCCTCGGAGCGAACGGCGCGGGCAAGACCACGACCCTGCGCGCTGTCTGCGGCATGGTGAAGACGCAGGGCGAGATCGTCTTCGCGGCGACGCGCATCGACGGACGCTCGACCGAAGGCATCGTCCGCATGGGTGTGGCCCACGTGCCTGACGGCCGCGGCACCTTCGTGAACCTGAGCGTCGACGAGAACCTGCGCCTGGGCGCCTACACGCGGCGCGACAAGTCGGAGGTGGCCGCAGACTTCGAGCGCGTCTACGACTACTTTCCGCGTTTGAGGGAGCGCAGGCGCCAGCAAGCCGGAACCTTGTCGGGCGGCGAACAGCAGATGCTGGCCGTGTCGCGTGCGCTGATGCTGCGGCCGCGCCTGCTTTTGCTCGACGAGCCTTCCTTCGGGCTCGCGCCGCGCATCGTGCAGGAGCTTTTCGAGATCTTCCGCGAGATCAATCGGCGCGACCGCGTCAGCATGCTGCTGGTGGAGCAGAACGCGGCGCTGGCGTTGAACCTGGCCGACCAGGCCTACCTGCTGGAAACCGGCCGCGTCGTGATCTCGGGCACCGCCGAGGCCATCCGTAGCGATGAGGCGGTGCGGCGTTCGTACCTCGGCTACTAGCCCCCCCATATGAACGTCCTGCTCCATCAAGTGCTCTCCGGTCTTGCGACGGGCGGCATCTATGCGAGCGTGGCACTGGCGTTGGTGATGATCTACCAGGCCACGCACCTGGTGAATTTCGCGCAGGGCGAAATGGCGATGTTCTCCACCTACATCGCGTGGAGCCTCATCCAGGCCGGCGTGCCGTACTGGGGGGCGTTCTTCATCACGGTGGGTGTCGCCTTCGTGCTCGGCGTGCTGATCGAGCGAATCATCGTGCAACCGGTGGAGAACGCGCCCATCCTGTCGGTCGTGATCGTGTTCATCGGCCTGCTGGTGATCCTCAACAGCCTGGCGGGGTGGATCTTCACGTACACGATCAAGCCTTTCCCGAGCCCGTTCCCCACCGACCCGCTGTTTGGCAATTCGTACGTGTCCTCGCACGAACTGGGCTCCATCGGCATCACGCTGACGGTGCTGGCGCTCGTCTTCGTGTTCTTCCGTTTCACGCCGCTAGGCCTGGCGATGCGTGCGGCCGCGCAGAACCCGGAATCGAGCCGGCTGGTGGGCATCCGCGTCGGCTGGATGCTGGCGCTCGGCTGGGGACTGGCGGCGGCCATCGGATCGATCGCCGGCATCATGGTCGCGCCCACTGTGTTCCTCGAGCCGAACATGATGGCCGGCATCCTGCTGTATTCCTTTGCCGCGGCGTTGCTCGGCGGCATCGACAGTCCGGGCGGCGCGGTGCTCGGCGGCTTCATCGTCGGCGTGCTGGAGAACCTGGTCGGGGCCATCCTCGGCACCGAGCTGAAGCTGACGGTCGCATTGGTGCTGATCGTCGGCGTGCTCGTGATCCGGCCGTCCGGCTTGTTCGGCAAGGTCCACATCACGCGGGTCTGAACCATGGCCATACCCAACGAACCGATCGGCGCCACATCGGGTAAGGCGCGGCTTGCGGGACTGCTGCTCCTGCTCGTCATCGCGTGTGCGCTCCCATTCCTGGTCAGCAACTACCGGGTCTTCCAGTTCACGCTCGCGCTGGTCTACGCCATCGCGTTGCTGGGCCTGAACATGCTGACGGGCTACAACGGCCAGATCTCGCTCGGCCACGGCGCCTTCTATGCGATCGGCGCCTACGTTGCGGCAATCCTCATGGACAAGTTCGGCGTGCCCTACTGGCTGACCGTGCCGGTCGCCGGCGCGGTGTGCCTGCTGGCGGGCTTCCTGTTCGGCTTGCCGGCGCTTCGCCTGGAAGGTCTCTACCTGGCGCTGGCCACCTTTGCCCTCGGCGTGGCGATGCCGCAGATCCTCAAGTACAAGCACCTCGAGCATTGGACCGGCGGCGCGCAAGGCATCGTCATCGTGAAGCCCGAGGCCCCGGAGTGGACAGGGTTGACGCAGGACCAATGGCTGTATTTCGTCGTGCTGGCTTGCCTGCTGTTGCTGTTCGTCATCGGTTGGAACCTGCTGCGCGGCCGCATGGGGCGGGCGATGGTTGCCATCCGCGACCAGCCGATCGCGGCACAGGCGATGGGCGTCAACACCGCCATGGTCAAGTCGTTGACTTTCGGCGTCTCGGCGATGTACACCGGCATCGCCGGAGCCTTGGGAGCGATCGTGATCCAGTTCGTCGCACCGGATTCATTCAACATCTTCCTGTCGATCACGCTCGTGGTGGGCATCGTGATCGGCGGGCTGGCGTCGATCCAGGGCGCGATCTTCGGGGCTGTGTTCATCCAGTTCATTCCGAATGTCGCCGACCAGATCTCGAAGGCCGCGCCTTGGGCGATCTACGGCGTGTTCCTCATCGTGTTCATGTATGTCATGCCGGGCGGCGTGGCCGGTTTGATCCGCATCCTCTTCGGTCGATTTCAAAGGCGCAGACGCTGAGAAGTTCGTGTTCTCGTCCGGTTCCCGGCCCGCAGGCCGGTCCGATTTGTGTTCGATGACATTGAAGGAGACACATCATGAAGTTCAGTCCAGACCGTCGTGCAACCTTGCTCGCCGGCGCAGCGGCGGTCGCCTTGGCCGTCGTCGCCGCACCAGCCACCGCACAGAAGAAATACGGCCCCGGCGCCTCCGACACCGAAATCAAGCTCGGCCAGACCATGCCCTACAGCGGACCGGCCTCGGCCTACGGGACGATCGGCAAGCTCCAGCAGGCCTACTTCAAGATGATCAACGAGAACGGCGGCATCAACGGCCGCAAGATCACCCTGATCAGCCTGGACGATGGGTACAGCCCGCCGAAGACCGTCGAGCAGGTGCGCAAGCTGGTCGAGCAGGACGAAGTGCTCGCGCTGTTCCAGACGCTGGGCACGCCGAGCAACTCGGCGATTCACAAGTACGTCAACGCCAAGAAGGTGCCACACCTGCTGCTCGCCACCGGCGCGACGAAATGGGCCGACCCCAAGAACTTCCCCTGGACGCTCGGCTTCAACCTGAGCTACCAGGCCGAGGGAATCATGTACGCCAAGTACCTGCTGAAGGAAAAGCCCAACGCGAAGATCGCGATCCTTTATCAGAACGACGACTACGGCAAGGACGTGCTCAAGGGCGTCAAGGACGGCCTGGGGGCGAAAGGCGCCAAGATGATCGTTGCCGAGGCCACGTACGAGGTGACGGATCCCACCGTCGATTCGCAAATCGTCACCCTGCAGGGCTCCGGCGCAGACACCTTCATCAACATCACCACGCCCAAGTTCGGGGCGCAGGCCATCCGCAAGGCCTTCGACTCGGGTTGGAAGCCGCTGCACATCGTCAACAACGTCGCAGCCTCGGTGGGTTCCGTGCTCACGCCGGCCGGGCTCGACAAATCGACGGGCCTGCTCACCATGCAGTACTACAAGGATCCGAACGATCCGCAATGGAAGGACGACCCCGCAATGCTGGAATGGCGCGCCTTCATGGGCCGCTACTACCGCGAGGGTGATCCGAAGGACGCGTCCAACCTCTATGCCTATCTGGCGGCGCAGACCATGGTCCAGATTTTGAAGCAGGCCGGCAACGACCTGTCGCGCGAAAACGTGATGAAGCAGGCCGCCAACATCAAGAACCTGAAGTTGCCGCTGCTGTTGACGGGCATGTCGCTCAATACGACGCCGACCGACTTCTTCATCGTCAAGCAGGGGCAATTGGCTCGCTTCACCGGCACGCAGTGGCAAGGCTTCGGTGACCTGGTCAGCACCGCCGATTGACGCGGCCCCCCGTGATACAACCGCTTCCGAGCCCGCGATGGGACGGTTGTTGAGCAATGAGCAAGGCATTCACGAAAGAAAGCGACACGGACGACGAGGACGGCGGTGAGAGCGGTGCGCTGCCCCCGTTGCCTGCGGGCGGCAAGAACTACATGACGCCCGCGGGCTATGCACGCCTGCGCGCCGAGTTGCTGAATCTCATGGACGAGGAGCGGCCGAAGGTGGTCGAGGCGGTTCACTGGGCGGCAAAGAACGGCGATCGGTCGGAGAACGGCGACTATCTCTACGGCAAGAAGCGGCTGCGCGAGATCGATCGCCGAATCCGCTTCCTGACGCAGCGGCTCGAAGTGGCGGAGGTCACCGATCCCTCGGTGCACCACGGCAGAGACCAGGTGTTTTTCGGCTCCACGGTGCGCTACGCGGACGAAACCGGTGAGGAGCGCGAAGTCACCATCCTGGGCATCGATGAGGCCGACAGCGCCCGATCCCAGGTCAGCTGGATTTCGCCGATCGCCCGCGCACTGCTCAAGGCGAGAGAGGGCGACGTGGTCAAGCTCGCGACGCCCGGCGGCGTGCACGACATCGAGGTGTTGTCGGTCACCTATCCGCCGCCTTCGACCAGCTCGGCCTGAACGGCCGCCAGTTCAGGGCGCGGGGATGGTTCGCGCCGCCGCGAGCACGGAGGAGGTCCGGCGCACCGCACGCAGCACGGCTTCGAGATGCGTGCGGTCGCGCACGGCGATCACGAAACGAAGATCCGTCGAATCCTGCGGCGTCTCGTCGGCCATTTCCACGTGCGTGATGTCGGCCTCGGCGTCGGCGAGCGTCGCTGCGACGCGCGCCAGCACGCCCTTGTCGTTGCGCACCGTGATGATGACGCCGGTCTCGAAGGTGCGGACTGGGTCGTCGGCCCATTCGACCGCGAAGAACCGCTCGCTGTCCTTGTAGCGCAGGCGTTGCCCGACGCCGCATTCATCGGTGTGGACGACCAGGCCTTCGCCATGGCCGAGGTAGCCGACGATCGAATCGCCCGGAATCGGCCGGCAGCACAGTGCAAAGCGCACGGAGGAGTTTTCGCTCCCGTCCAACGTGACGGCGCCTTGCGAAACGCCTTCGTGCGCGGTAAAGCGCTCGCGGCTCAGCATCAGCGCATCGGGCTTTTCGCCGCGTTCGGCCAGCAGCGCCATGAGCCGCTTTGCGACGATGCTGGCGATGCGCTTGCCCAGCCCGATGTCGGTCAGCAGTTCGGAGCGCGTGCGGTTGCCGGTGAATCGCAGCAGCTTTTCCCAGAGTTGCTGGTGTTCCGCGTCGTCGTCCGGCAGATTGCCCAGGCCCTCGGCGCGCAGCGCCTGGGCGAGCAGCTTTTCGCCCAGCCCTTCGGATTCGGCGTGGGCGAGAGTCTTGAGATAGTGGCGAATCTTCGAGCGTGCACGGCCGGTTCGAACGAAGCCGAGCCACGCGGGATTCGGCGTCGACACCGGCGCCGTGATGATCTCGACCACGTCGCCGTTCTTGAGCTCGGTGCGCAGCGGGACCTGGTCGCCATTGATGCGCGCGGCGGACGTGTGATCGCCGATGTTGCTGTGGATCGCATAGGCGAAGTCGACCACGGTCGCGCCGCGCGGCAGCGCCATGATCTGGCTCTTGGGCGTGAACACGTAGACCGCATCGGGAAACAGGTCGACCTTGACGTGGTCCCAGAACTCGGCGGCGTCGCGCGTTTCATCCTGGATGTCGAGCAGCGACTGCAGCCATTTGGCGCCGAGTCGTTCGCTGGTGGTTGCCGCCGCAGGCTCCGCGGCCTTGTAGAGCCAATGCGCCGCGACGCCGGACTCGGCGACGACGTGCATGGCCTCGGTGCGCAGCTGGAACTCGACGTTCACGCCCGCAGGGCCCACCAGTGTGGTGTGCAGCGACTGGTAGCCGTTGAGCTTGGCAATCGCGATGTGGTCCTTGAACTTGCCGGGCAGCGGCTTGTACATCTGGTGCAGGATGCCCAGGCCGGTGTAGCAGGAGATCACCGTTGGCACGATCAGCCGGAAACCGTAGATGTCGGTCACCTGGGCGAAGCTCAGATGCTTTTCGTCCATCTTTCGGTAGATGGAATAGAGCGTCTTCTCGCGCCCGGCGATTCGCACGCTCATGCCAGCGGCGGAGAAGGCCGTTTCGACCTCCTGCTGCACCTTCTGGATCAGGTCGCGTCGTCGCCCGCGCGCCTTGGCAACTGCTTTTGCCAGGATGGTGTAGCGCCATGGCCGCAGATGGCGAAACGACAGGTCCTGCAGTTCGCGATAAGTCTGGTTGAGGCCGAGCCGGTGGGCGATGGGCGCGTAGATCTCGAGAGTTTCGCGCGAGATGCGGGCCCATTTCTCGCGTGGCGCGTCGTCCAGCGTGCGCATGTTGTGCGTCCGGTCCGCCAGCTTGACCAGGATGACCCGCACATCGCGCGCCATGGCGAGAAGCATCTTGCGGAACGACTCCGCCTGGTTCTCCTCGCGCGTGTTGAAGCGCAGCTTGTCCAGCTTCGTGAGACCGTCGACCAGCTCCGCGACCGGGGCGCCGAATCGCTCGATCAACTCCGACTTGGTGACGCCGCAATCCTCGATCGCGTCGTGCAGCAGGGCGGCCATCAAGGCCTGCGCGTCGAGCTTCCATTCCGCGCACTGCGCGGCTACGGCGATCGGATGGGTGATGTAGGGCTCGCCGCTGTTGCGCAACTGTCCCAGATGAGCTTCGTCGGCGAAGCGGTAGGCGCGGCGGACTTGTTCGACATCTTCCGCGCCCAGATAGTCCAGGCGATCGGTCAGCGCCGCGAAGCTGGCGGCGGCCGCATTCAGCGCCGCCGGGCTCGGCCGGGGGCTCGGGGAGGCCTCTAACTGGGGCTTGACGACCGCGCTCATGACTCCCACTTTAGCGTGCCAGCCAATGGGACGCATTCAGGCACAAAAAAAGCACCGCGTACGGTGCTTCCTTGTTGCATGTGAGCATCAACTTAGCCGGGAACCTTCTTCAGCATTTCAAGGCCGATCTTGCCTTCGGCGATTTCGCGCAGGGCGGTCACGCCGGGCTTGTTCTTGCTCTCGATCTTGGGAGCATGGCCCTGGCTCAGCATGCGCGCACGGTAGGTGGCAGCGAGCACGAGCTGGAATCGGTTCGGAATGTGTTGCAGGCAATCTTCGACGGTGATGCGGGCCATGAGGATCTTTCGGCGGTGGGGTGGGCGGATCAGGGGATGTTCAGCGCGGCAAAGGTGCTTGCACGCGCGCGGCGCTGTGCGGAGTAGCGGAGCCGCTGAGCGTGGACTATCGCCTTCAAGTCGAAAAGTGCGCGCTCAAATACCTCATTGATTATAACGAAGTCGAATTCGCTGGCGCGGGCCATCTCCTCGGCGGCGTTTCTCAGCCTCAGTTCAATGATCGCGGCGCTGTCTTCCCCGCGGCGTTCGAGCCGGGAACGCAACTCTTCCCAGCTCGGCGGCAGGATGAAGATCATCACTGAATTCGAAAAGGTCTTTCGGATCTGGAGAGCGCCCTGAAAGTCGATTTCGAGGATGACGTCCGCTCCTTGGGCGATGCGCTCCTCGATGGCCTTCTTGGACGTGCCGTAGCGTTGACCGTGCACGTGCGCCCATTCGACGAAGGCATCGGCCGCCACCATGGAATCGAACTCCGAATGGGATGCAAAGAAGTACTCGCGACCGTGCTTTTCCTGGCCGCGAGGCGGGCGGGTGGTGTGCGAAACCGAGGGTTGCACCGCGGAGTCGAGTTCCATGAGGGCCTTGACCAGGCTCGATTTGCCGGCGCCGCTGGGCGCCGCGACCACGAAGATGTTGCCGGGATAGTCCATTCGCTGCTTCTCTATTCGATGTTCTGGACTTGCTCGCGCATCTGCTCGATCAGGACCTTCATGTCGACGCCAATGCGCGTCAGTTCGAGCGTTGCCGACTTCGAGCCCAGGGTGTTGGCCTCGCGATGGAGTTCCTGGATCAGGAAGTCCAGTCGCTTGCCGATCTCGCCGCCCTTTTTCACGAGCCGCTCGATTTCATCGAGATGCGAATTCAGGCGCGTCAGTTCCTCGGCGACATCGATGCGAATGGCGAAAGCCGTGGCCTCCGTGAGGGCGCGATCCTGAGCCGCTTCCGGCAGCGTGCCACCGCTCAGGCCCATGGCTTCCTGCCAGCGTTCGAGAAAGCGCGTGCGCTGCTGCTCGACGAGTTGGGGGACCAGCGGCAAGGCCTGGGTTGCGAGCGCTCGCAGCTGCGTGAGGTGGTCCTGCAGCATCTTGGCGAGGCGGGCGCCTTCACGTTCCCGTGCAGAAAGGAGCGCCTTGAGCGTCTTTTCGGTGACTTCTGCCAGATCGGGGGCCCAGTCGCCCCTGGTCGCAGTGTCGCCGGCGGCAAGCCGCAGCACGTCGGCAACGCTCAGTTCGCGCGCGTCCGGAAGCCATGCCTTGACGTTGTCCTGCAGGCCGTTGAGCCTTTGCAGCAGCTTGGCCGAGGGCTCGCCGATGCCGGCATTGGCGGTGTTTTCGATCGCCGCTCTCACCTCGACCTTGCCGCGCTTGAGCTGCCCTGTGAGCAGTTCGCGCAGCGCCGGTTCGTGCTGGCGCAGTTCCTCGGGCAGCTTGAAGGTCAGGTCGAGAAATCGGCTGTTGACCGAGCGGATTTCGACCCCGAGCCGGGCTGCGGCGTGCGGCCGCGCGTCGGCTTCGGAGTGGCTGCCTGCGGGGCCGCTTTGGCCGCTGGCATAGCCGGTCATGCTGTAAACTGGCATTGCGCCTCACTGTGATTTGTTGCTCGCACCGTGGCGTCGGCACAGCGTTCGCTTGCCGCACCATCGCCTTCGGGCGAAACTCCCGGATTATGTCAAAGGTCAAACCTTCGCCCCTGTTGCCTGATACGGTCATTGGCGGCTATCGCGTCGTGCGGCGGCTTTCCGCTGGCGGTTTCGGCGTCGTCTACCTCGCCGTCGACCACGATGGGCAGCAAGTGGCCATCAAGGAGTATCTCCCTTCGTCGCTGGCGACGCGCGGCACCGGTGAGCTGGCGCCACAGGTACCGCCTGAGAAGCTCTCGCTCTACCGCCTTGGCTTGAAGAGCTTTTTCGAAGAAGGACGCTCCCTTGCGCAGATCTCGCATGCCTCCGTGGTGAGCGTGCTCAATTTCTTCCGCGAGAACGAGACGGTCTACATGGTCATGAACTACCTGGAGGGCGCGACCCTGCAGGATTTCATCGTCACCGCGCGCGATCTGAAGAAGCAGAAAGTATTCCGCGAGTCCACGATTCGCTCCCTGTTCGACGAGATCCTGCGCGGCTTGCGCATCGTGCACCAGCACAAGATGCTGCACCTGGACATCAAGCCGGCGAACATCTTCGTGACCGACGACGACCGCGCCGTCATGATCGACTTCGGTGCCGCGCGCGAAGTGCTCTCCAAGGAAGGCAACTTCATCCGCCCGATGTACACGCCCGGCTTTGCCGCGCCCGAGATGTACCGCCGCGACTCCTCCATGGGGCCGTGGACCGATATTTACGCCATCGGTGCTTGCATCTACGCGTGCATGCAGGGTTATCCCCCAAACGACGCGCCGCAGCGCATCGAGAAGGATCGCCTCGGCCTGTCGCTCTCGCGCCTGCGCGGCATCTATTCGGACAACCTGATCGAAGTGGTCGAGTGGTGCATGTCGCTCGATCCGCTGTCGCGCCCGCAATCGGTGTTTGCGCTGCAGAAGGAGCTCAGCCGCGAAGGCGAACGCCGCTACACCAAGCTCACCGTCGGCGAGAAAGTCCGACTTTCGATCGACAACATGCGCTCATTTGAAAAGAAGGGGCTGCCGAAGGCGGCAGCGCCGACCACACGCCCGGCATGAAGTTTTCAGTATTCCAAGTCAGCCGCAAGGGCGGCCGCCTCAAGAACGAAGATCGCATGGGTTATTGCTACACGCGTGAATCGGGGTTGTTCGTGCTGGCCGACGGCATGGGCGGACATCCCGAAGGCGAAGTAGCGGCCCAACTGGCCTTGCAGACCATCGCGGCGCTCTACCAGCGCGAAGCCCGGCCCATTGTCAAGGACGTCAAGGCCTTCCTGACTGCGGCGGTCATGTCGGCGCACCAGCAGATCATGCGGTACGCGGGCAACAAGGGCATGCTCGACACGCCGCGCACCACCGTGGTAGCTGCCGTCATCCAGGGCACGACGGCGACGTGGATTCACTGCGGCGACTCTCGCCTGTATGTGGTGCGCGATGGCGAACTCCTCACCCGCACCCGCGACCATTCGCACGCCGAGCGACCGCGCGCCAATTCGGGCCCTGAACCCGTCAACCGCAACCTGCTGCTGACCTGCCTGGGCTCGCCCACGCCGCCCTTGTTCGATGTGTCGGCACCACTCCAATTGCAGCGCGGCGACCGCATCATGCTGTGCTCGGACGGCGTTTGGGGCGTGCTGGACGACAGCGTGATCGTGCACATCCTCTCGTCCGGCAAACCGGTCTCCGACTCCGCGCCTGACCTCGCGGAAATGGCGCTGCGCAACGGCGGCACCCACAGCGACAACGTGACGCTGATCGCGCTCGAGTGGGAAACACCCGACGAGCCGGGACAGAAGCGCGGTGTTTCCACCGACAGCATCAGCGACGGCGTGTTCGCCTCGACCATCCAGGCCGGCATGCCTTCGGACAGCGAACTCGACGATCTCGACGAAGACGCCATCGAGCGTTCCATCGCCGAGATCAACGAAGCCATCAAGCGTTCCGCTGCCCGCAAGGGCTAGTTTTTCTTCATTTTTCGTTCTTCACCATGACAGTTTTCGTACGAAGCGGCGGCCGCGCCGCCGATCAGTTGCGCCCGGTGCGCATCACGCGTGGCTTCACCATTCACGCGGAGGGCTCGGTTCTGATCGAGTTCGGCCAGACGCGCGTGCTTTGCACGGCATCGGTCGAGGAGAAGGTTCCGCCGCACAAGCGAGGCAGTGGCGAAGGCTGGGTCACGGCCGAATACGGCATGCTTCCGCGTGCCACGCACACCCGCAGCGATCGCGAAGCCGCCCGTGGCAAGCAAAGCGGCCGCACGCAGGAAATCCAGCGCCTCATCGGACGCTCGATGCGCGCCGTGTTCGACCTCGCGGCGCTGGGCGAGCGCACCATCCATCTCGACTGCGACGTGCTGCAGGCCGACGGCGGCACGCGGACGGCGGCCATCACCGGCGCTTTCGTCGCCGCGCAGGACGCGGTCAACAAGCTGCTTTCGGAAGGCAAGATTCCCGCGTCGCCCATTCGCGGCCACGTGGCAGCCATCTCGGTGGGCATCGTGCAGGGCACGCCGTTGCTCGATCTTGAATACACCGAAGACTCGGCCTGCGATACCGACATGAACGTCGTGATGACCGGTGCCGGCCATTTCGTCGAAGTGCAGGGCACGGCCGAGGGTGCTGCCTTCTCGCGTGAAGAGATGAACGCGCTGCTGGCGCTGGCCGAAAAGGGCATCGCCGAATTGACCGCCTTGCAGACGCAGGCCCTTTCGAGCTGAAGAAAACGCGCATCCGCGCACGCCGACGATGAAACTGGTCCTGGCCTCTAACAACCAAGGCAAGCTCGTGGAGCTGCAGGCCCTGCTTGCGCCGCTCGACGTCGTGCTCGTGCGCCAATCGGAACTGGGCGTCGGCGAGGCCGAGGAGCCGCATCGCACCTTCGTCGAGAACGCGCTGGCCAAGGCGCGCCATGCGGCGGCGGTCACGGGCCTGCCAGCCATAGCGGACGATGCAGGCCTGTGCGTCGAAGCCTTCGGCGGCCTTCCTGGCGTCGACACGGCGTACTACGCCACGCAGTTCGGCTATGAGAAGGGTGATGCGAACAACGTGCGCGCGTTGCTGGAGCAACTCGCCTCGAAGACCGATCGCCGCGCCGCCTTGGTCAGCACCCTGGTGGCGCTGCGCAGCGCCGACGATCCGGAGCCGTTGATCGCCGTAGGCCGAGTGGCCGGCCAGATTGCACGCACGCCCGTGGGAGACAACGGCTTCGGCTTCGACCCCGTGATGTTCCTGCCGCAGTTCGGCAAGACCTTCGCGCAATTGCCTGCCGACGTGAAGAATGCCAACAGTCATCGCGGTCAGGCGGCGCGTGCGATGCTGGCCTTGATGCGCGAGCGGTGGTCGTGAGCGTCGTCATCCCGATCTCGACGAACGCCGCGGAAAGTCCCGCCGGCGCGAACGATGCGCTTCATCTGATGCGGCCCGGGCCCTTGCAGCTGTCGGCGCTCCCGCCGCTGTCGCTGTACGTCCACCTTCCCTGGTGCCTGCGCAAGTGCCCGTACTGCGACTTCAATTCGCATGAATGGCGAAGTAGCGACGACGCGCTGCCCGAACAGCGCTATCTCGATGCGCTGGTTGCCGACCTGGACGCCGCGCTCCCCTTGATCTGGGGCCGCACCGTGCACACCATCTTCATCGGCGGCGGCACACCGAGCCTGTTCTCGCCGGCATCCATCGACCGGCTCATCGGCGATCTCCGCGCGCGCCTCAAATTGGCGCCCGATTGCGAGATCACGCTGGAGGCCAATCCCGGCACCTTCGAGCGCGATCGCTTCCGCGCCTACCGTGCGGCTGGTGTCACGCGGCTGTCGGTTGGCGTCCAGAGCTTCAACGACGAGCATCTGAAGGCGCTCGGCCGCGTGCACGACCGTGCGCAGGCCATTGCCGCGGTGGAAGAGGCTGCAGTTGCCTTCGACACCTTCAACCTCGACCTGATGTATGCGCTTCCCAGCCAGACGCTGGAAGGCCTGGACGCGGACCTCGACCAGGCCCTGGCGCTGGCGCCGCCGCATCTGTCGGTCTACCACCTCACGATCGAGCCCAACACCTACTTCGCCAAGTTCCCGCCCGTGGTGCCGGAGGACGACACCGCCTATGCCATGCTGGACCGCATCACGGAGCGCACCGCCGGGCACGGCCTGGGACGCTACGAGATTTCGGCCTACGCACGCAGCGGCCATCAGTGCGCGCACAATCTCAACTACTGGGAGTTCGGCGACTACCTCGGCATCGGCGCCGGCGCGCATAGCAAGCTGAGCTTTGCGCACCGCATCGTGCGACAGGTTCGCTTTCGGGAGCCGCGTCTCTATATGGACAACGCCATCGCCATGCAGGCAGTTGCGCAATGCGACGATGTCGCTATCTCTGCGTTGCCCTTCGAATTCATGCTCAATGCCTTGCGACTGAGGGGCGGCTTCACGCTGGCCCAGTTCAGCGAGCGCACCGGCCTTGCCATCACCGCCGTCCAGCGCGGCCTCGAAGAAGCCGAGCGCAAGGGTTTGATCGAACGAGATCTCTCGCGCGTCTGGCCGACGACTCGGGGATACGATTTCTTGAGTGACCTTCAGGCCATCTTCCTGCCGGACACCTGAGCGACTTCAACAGCCATGGAAAACCTCGAATCTCCAGAGACCAAACGCCGTTCGCGCGGCCGACCCAGCCCGGAGCAGGCCATCGCGCTGCGCGAGTCCTTTCTTGCCGCGGCGCTGGAGTCCTTTCTGGACAAGGGCTACGCAGCCACCAGCATCGAAGCCATCGCGCGCGAGGCGGGCGTTGCCAAGATCACCATCTACCGCCAGTTCGACAACAAGGAAGCTTTGTTCCGCGAGGTGGTGCACCGTGCCGTGAGCAGCGCCCGCGAGACGATGCAGGCCACCCTCGTGCAACCCGACGCCGGCGAGCGCCAGGTGCTGCTCGACCTGATTGATCGCATGTACCTGGGCGCCACGGAGCCCAAGACGCTCGCGCTCCTGCGCCTCGTGATCGCGGAAGCCGTGCGCTTTCCGGAACTGGCCAAGTCGCTGTACGCCGAAAACAGCTACGTGCTCGCGCCCGTCGTGGAGTACCTGGCGGAAGCGCACAAGGCTGGGAAGCTGCACGTGCCGTCGCCTGAACTGGCCGCCGTGCAGTTGTCTACCTTGGCTTTCGGTGGTGTGCGTTTCTTCATTTCGAAGCCGCTGGCCGGTTCGGATGAGCGGCGCGCGTGGGCAGAAGGCATCGTTGATCTGGTGATGCGAGGGTGGGCGCCCGCGCCCGCTGGCGCGTCCGAAGAATCGACCCCAAGCAGCGACTAAAATCGCGACCCTGCCTCCAAGCGCATGGAGGCAGTCCAGGAGAGTTGGGTGAGTGGTTTAAACCAGCAGTCTTGAAAACTGCCGACGGGCAACCGTCCGTGAGTTCGAATCTCACACTCTCCGCCGGACCCCTAGTATTCATGCGGGTTTCCAGACGATTTCTACGCTCACCCAACATCGAACCCAACAACGCGCTGGGTGGTTGGTGACACCTCCGAAATGCCTGCGCTCCGGGTGCACTTAGCATGCGTTTCTATAAGTGCCAGCGTTGGGAAAGACGAAAAAAACTTCACGCAGGGCTTCAAGCCCCCCGCTGTGCCCAAAGGGGTGTCAAGGTCCGAGTGGACGTGGACGTGGACGTACACGTCTAGGTCTGGTCTGGATCACGGTCAGTGCGTCCCGGGGCTCGCCGTGGAAAACTGGATGTTTTCTTGATGGCGATGGGCAGCAGAAAGGGGCGCTTTGCTTATATCTAGCCTTTGCCCTATGCACTATAGTCCGCGCGCCGCAACTCCGAGACATGTAAACCGTGAGATTCCAGAACGCTCGCCAGCCCACTTTCGCGCTCCTTTTGGCCGCGTCCCTTTTTGCCACGGCTGTGCATGCCGATGATGAATTGACCGCCGCCGACGTAGCTGACTCGGGAAAGCGCTTTTCCCGAATCGGAACCTCTTACATCGTGGACAAAGACAACGGGTACTTAGCCACGCCGAAATCTCTCTTCAACCTGTGGCTCGCTCGATTCACGCCCCGGCCGACGATTGAGTGCAACACGGGCGGGGACTGCTCAAGTGCAATCCCGTTGCGGGCGCCTCGGGAGTTCATCGTGGAAGCGGTGGTGTCGCCGGACGACGAACTCAAGAATCCGAAGGTCACTTGTCGTGCGAACAGCATGTTCTGCGCTTATCGGGTGCGCTTCGCCGACGGGGAAATCGCGTATGTATCCGTGGATACCTTCGAGAAGTCCTCGACTCAGCATCTTGCCATTGCGAGGGACATGCCCGGTTTGTTCTCGATTCGGCCGAAGGTCGCCACCGCCGAGTCACGCAAAAGCCAACTCGCGCTGGAGAAGCACTTCCGGAGAATTGGCATCAAGCCCGGGTTCACGATGGCCGATGTGCTGCGAAGTGACTGGGGCAAACCGGAGCTCAAGACACCCGGCAACGGGCGAGCGGTGGTCTGGGCCTACCAGACAAGGATGGTGTCCTTCTTTGACGGCGTCGTTCACGAAATCAAACCCATCGATTAGGCCCCCGCCTGCCTTCCCCTGGTCCGGGGCGTTCTAAGGGGTTGCGCTCTACGATGGGAGCGCAACCCCTTCGCGAGGTGATTGGCGCAACCCCTAAAACTGGCGCCAGTATTGGGCTCTAAGGGGGTGCGGGGCTACCCCTAATTCCTTCGGAATTAGGACGCACATAAGAAGGACCACAAACAACCTAATGCGCCCGGTCGCCGTCCAGCACTTCCAAGGCCGCTGCGACCTGCTTAGCGACGGCCTGCCGGGTCATCGTCTCGCCGGTCAGCAAACGCCAGTTTGCTGCGGTGGTCGCCGCGCTCCTACCGGAAAGTATGAAGGCCCTAAGAAGACGCGCACGGCGTGCAGCAACGGCATCAGGGGTGCGCGCTCCGGAGCGGTCAGGGTGCTGCATCGCATGGCTCAGCAGGCGCTCGCGCATCGCGGCAAAGGGTGCTGGTGCTAGTTGTCTGCGCTCGGCCACCATCGCCTTTGTCGGCGTGGTCATCAGGTCCATCCTTTGGGGCTCGGTCAGCCCCATACCGTTGGCGCACCAGTAGGCCACGCTGTAGCGGCTGCTGACGTGCAGGAACTGCCGCATTGCCGTTGCGTGCCACTTGGCGCTCGTGGGCGGGTTATCGAACAGTCCTTTCCAGCCCCGAAACCGGGGCGTGTGCGCTGGGTTGCGCTTGGCGAACCACAGCATGTCTGCAAGCCACGTGATGAACTCGTGCTGAGGCGTGATCTCGTTCGCCGGCCAGCGTTGGCACGGCGGTACGCCGCGCCGGTCTAGTTCCAAGTGCTGCGCCCACAACATGAGCGGATCGGACGTTGTAGCGAGCCGTAGGACGAGCGTTTGGGTGCTGGCGGAGGGTAGGACGCGGACGCCATCGCGGAAGCGCTGTAGGCCCTCCTGATGGCGCCGCTCTGCCACCAGCACCGTGATGGACTTGAAAGGGCCTTCGGCGCGCGGGGTAAGGCTGAGGACTGGGTCGTCCTCCACCGACCCCGGCCCGGTGCTGGCTGCGCTACGTTCCAGAGCCATCGGCGCGGTTGATCGCCCGTGCGTGGTCGTGAATGCTGCCGCCGCTCTCGGCGTCGAAGCTGGAGCAGGGGTAGATGACAGTCGCACCCCCGTCGGGCGTGCCGATGGCGAGGATGTCCAGCCCGTTGAAAGTCAGGACATAGGTGCGCTGATCCTCAAAGTCCAACATGTCCTCTGTCTTGGTCGCTGGGTCGGTGAAAAGGTCGGCGAACTGCGAGGCGTCGAGGTGGTTCACTTGCATGACGGGTTCTCCGATGGGCAAACAATGTGGGGATTGGCGTTAGCGAAGATCAACTTGCCGGACAGGTCGAGCAGGCGCCGTTCCTGCGGACTGCCGGGCGCTGCAGTGATCAACAAAGCGCGCACCGTTTCGGCCATTTCCTTGTAGTGTTGGATGCACTGTTGATGGTGGCGCTCGGCTACTCGTGCGACATGGGCGGGAGTCGGAATGGTTGGCATGGGCTGCCCCCTTCAGTGCATGGCCCGGGCGCGCGTCGCGAGCCACTCGTCGATGTCGCTGCGAAGCCAAGCGACTGCCTGCTCACCCACGCGAATGGGTGCCGGAAAGTCGCCGCGCTTCCTCATGCGGTCGATGGTGCTGGGGCTGACGCCGACCAGAGCCGCCGTCGCGCGCTTGCGGAGTGCGAGTGCGCTTCCAATAGTTTCGATGCAGTTGCTCAAAATGTTCCTCATGTTGCGTTATCAGCTGAGCCGGGATGGCGTCAGCTGGGGAGGATTTCATCGCGATGAGCAGCTTTTAAACAGTCTTTCCTAGTTAACTTGAAAGTGCCTTCTTGGCCTCGGCGTCCGAGAGGACGTAGCCGTGTTCCTCCAAGAGGTTGCGAACGAGAGTCCGGTTCTTCTTGGACTGACTCTCCGGACGGCCATTGAGGTCGTCAGAATTGAACGCTAGCTTGTGTTCGTAGGCCTTCCGAAAGCCACCTCGAAGTGCCGCTTCATAGGGAACCCCTGCATCGTGCAGCCTGCCCAGTTCGGCACTGCACACATGAACCAACTCCATCTTGGTCGCAATGCTCCACGCGGGCGCGCGGGTGTTGCCTCCCCGGCCAGGACCTCGCGCGCCGAATGCGGTGGTGAGCATGTCCGCACGATCATGTGAGGTGTGAGCGTCATCGGGCGGCTTCGATGCGTGGAGGTGGTAGGACCGAAGCGCCCTTAGCACGTAGCGAACGAGCGGAACAGTGAGCGTGTTGGCGAGGATTTCTTTTTCAGACGGCTCCCCGGCTGAGTAGCCGAGGTCCACCACGTTGCAGACATCCAGAAAGCGCCTGTGCGCCGGTATCCTCGATTCCGGGCTATGCAGCGCAGCCAGTGCCTTGACGAGCACGGGGGCATAGATCGAGCCGGGCTCCAGTGCTGCCAACTTGGACTCTAGCTCTTGCCATTCCGAGGGAGGATGTCCGGGCTCGTTCATCTGGGATTCTCTCTTAGGCTAAGGCGTTGGCGCGCTTGCGAATCGGTGTCACCGCCGCGCTGGTCGGACGAGGCGTCGTCAGGAACTTGGCCCATGTCTCCATCATCACCCGGCGCTTTTCTAGGGCGTCACCGCGCCTGTAGGCCGCCTCGGTCTTGTCGGCGAGCGAATGAGCGAGTGCCTGCTCGGCCAGATCGCGCGGGAAGTTGGTGCGCTCGCCGCACCAGTCCCGGAAGGTGCTGCGCAGACCGTGAGGGACTGCCTGTTGACCCATCCGGCGCATGACCTGAGTTAGGGCCATGTCGGACAGTGAGCCGCCCCTCGGGGCTGAAAACACTAGGTCGGCGACCTTCTCCGAACGCTCCGGTTCTTCGGGCTGGACGATGCGCGGCAGTGCCTTCAACAGCGCCAGCACTGCCTTGGATAATGGCACACGGTGTTCCCGCTCGGCCTTCATGCGCGCGCCCGGAATGATCCAGATTGCCGCATCGAGGTCTAGTTCGTCCCACGTCGCACCGCGAACCTCTCCGCTCCGGGCTGCTGTGAGCGCGACAAATTCTAGGGCGCGTGCTGCAATGCCTTCGCGCTGGCGCAGTTCGGCAAAGAACGTCGCCGCATCGTCGATGGGCACTGCGGGATGGTGCTGCACGCGCTGCACCTTTCCGGGTGCTGGGAGTAGCTTGTCGAGGTGCCCTTTCCAACGGGCAGGATTTTCACCGTCGCGATAGTGTTGTGTCTTGGCCCAGTCAAGCACGACTTCTAGGCGGCCACGCAGACGGGAGGCGGTCTCATTTTTGGTCTTCCAAATCGCACCCAGGATTTGAAGGATGTGGGACTGGCTCACGTCACGGACCAGCATGCTTCCAATGAGGGGGTAAGCGTAGGTCGCCAGCGTGTTGGTCCACTGGGTGCGGTGCTTGGGGTTGCGCCACGTATCGCCGTGGGCGTCTATGTATTGCTGTGCGCACCATGTGAATGTCTTCTCGGACGCCTGCTCGGCCCGGAGCGCACTCTGTGCACGCTCACGGCGCAAGATGGGGTCCACCCCTTGCTCGATCTCTTTGCGGGCATGGCGGGCCTTCTCCCGGGCCTGCGCCAGCGTCGTGCCGGGGTAGCTGCCGAGCCCCATGTCTCGGCGCTTGGAGCCGACCTTGACGCGCAAGACCCAGCTTCGCGCGCCACTGGGGGTGATTTGAAGTTGCAGCCCCGGCACGACGCCAACGGCGACAAGCCCCGGGGCGGTCAAGCGGCTCACCTCCAGGGCTGACAGTTCACGTGCGATTTTGGGCATCCGGGGCTCTCCTAAGCGCGCACTAACAATCGGCCCAACATCTGACCCAACTTAGAGAGCGCGCTTGGATGCTATCAGTTGGATGCCGGTTGACTCCGGTTTTCTTCGTTGTCAGAGGGAGAAGTCGAATTTCTTGAGTCGAGTTGACACTGCTTGGTGCGGCGAAAAGTTCGGCGGAGGAGGACACACTCTCCGCCACCGCGCTCCGTCTCCGTCTGCCACTGCGCGATCTGGCATGCACCCCGACCAGGCAAGACTGAGCTGGCCCCTTGAATGACAGGACTCGGTCCATCGCTTATCTTTGAAGATAGGAGTAGGACTGTGAGTACGAATAGGAATACGGATACCGTCGAAGTGATCATGAAGGACCAGCGCCGCAGGCGCTGGTCCCTCGC
>NZ_JASZYM010000040.1:0-24161 GCF_030317005.1 Variovorax sp. J22R115
CCGAACGGTGCCGAACTCGACCGCCATGGCCTGCGGGGTCCGCTCCGCCTGGCGCGCAACCAGCGGCCCGAGCCCGTCGTCGCGCGGATACGGCCTCGCGCTGTCGTTCCACCCGGCGAGCTGGCGGCGCTCGGCCTCGGTCAACAGCGCCAGGGTCGCGACGTCGGCCTGCGGGTCGGCGGCGATGCCATCGAGCAGCGTCGCGAAGTGGCCGGCCATGCGCGCGATGGTGGCAGCGTCGAACAGGTCGCACGCGTACTCGAACGCGCCGTGCAGCTCGCCGCCCACGGCCGCGGCGTTGAGCAGCAGGTCGAACTTCGCGACCCGGCTGTCGACCTCGAGGCGCGAGAGCGTCAGCCCGGGGAGCTCGAGCGCTTCGTCGGACCCTCCGCCCATCGTGAAGACGACCTGGAACAGCGGGTTGCCGGACCCGTCGCGCTGCGGCGCCATCGCACGCACCACTTCCTCGAACGGCAGGTCCTGGTGGGCGAGTGCCTCCGCGGTGAAGTCGCGCACGCGCCGCAGCACCTCGGCGAACCCCGGGCGGCCCGACAGGTCGCAGCGCAGCACCAGGGTGTTGACGAGCATTCCGACGAGCGGTTCGAACTCGCGGCGGTTGCGGTTGGCCACGGGCGCACCGATCACGATGTCGTGCTGGCCGCTGTACCGCGAGAGCAACACCGCGAACGCGGCCAGCACCGTCATGAATGGCGTCGCGCCCGCGCGCTGTCCGATCTGCTGCAGCGCCGTGGCGGTCGCCGCCCGGACGCTCCACCTGCAGGTCGCGCCGCGCCAGCTCGGCTGGGCCGGCCGCGGACGGTCGGTCGGCAGTTCGAGCGGCGTGAGTCCGGCAAGCCGGTCGGTCCACCACCGGCGCTGTCGCTCGGCGTCTTCCCCGGCGAGCCAGCGCTCCTGCCAGGCCGCGAAATCGCCGTACTGCAGCGCTGGCGGCGCGAGCGGCGACGGCTGGCCAGCGGCGAACGCCGCGTAGAGGCGGCCCAGTTCGTTCACGAGCAGTCCGATCGACCACCCGTCGGCTGCGATGTGATGCAGGACCAGCAGCGCCACATGGTCGTGCGGCGCGAGCCGGAGCAGCCGGACGCGCAGCAGCGGCGCCGTTGCAAGGTCGAACGGCCGCCTCGCCTGCGCGCTCAAGTGCGCGGCAAGCCGTGCCGCCCGGGCGTCGTCCTCGAGGCCGCACAGGTCTTCGCGCTCGAAGTCGAGCGCCGCGTCCGCGTCCGCGGCGCTGCGCACCGCGACATGCGGGCGGCCGTCGAGCGATGCGAACCCGCTGCGCAGCGACGCGTGGCGGCGCACCAGTTCGCCGACCGCGCGACGCAGCGCGTCGTCGTCCAGGCCGCCCGCGATGCGCACCGCACTGCTGATGTTGTAGGCCGGACTGTCGGGCGCGGCCAGCTGGAGGAACCACAGCCGTCGCTGGGCGCGCGACATCGGCGGTGCTTCGCCGTCGCGCCGGTGCGCGGGTGCGGGCACGACGCCAGGCGGCTGCTCCCGTGCGAGCAGCAGGTCCAGCAGCTCGAGGTCGTCGAAAGGCGGGCGCGGTGTGGTCATGGTCGGGAGGCCGTCGCAGAGGCGCGCTGGCCTGCGCGGCTTTCGATCAGGGCCTGCTTCTCGGCCGGCGACATCGCGTGGAGGCGGCGCAGCGCCGAGGCGACGGCGTCGGCGTGGCCATCGGGCAGCGAGGCGCGCACCGCCCCGGCCAGGCCGCGCACATTGCCGGCGCGAAACAGTTGCGGGATCGTCACGTCGCTGCGGAACGTGTCGCGGACGCGGGAGACGATGCGCGTCGCGAGCAAGGAGTCGCCACCGAGTTCGAAGAAGTTGTCGTCGGCGCCGATGCGATCGAGGCCGATGTGCAGCACGTCGGCGAAGAATCCGGCCAAGGCGCGCTCGAGGTCGTCGCGTGGCGTGGCGAACTCGGCGTCGGCCGCGCGGCGACCGTCGTCGACGGCCACGAGCGCTCGGCGGTCGACCTTCAGGTTCGGCGTCATCGGCATGTGCTCGACCATGACGATGCGGGCCGGGACCATGTAGTCGGGCAGCCGCTCGCGGATGAACTCTCGCAGCGCGCGGGGATCCGCGACCGCTGAAGGATCCCAGGGCGTCGCGAACGCGACCAGGTAACGCCTGGACGGCGCGTCATCGCGAACGACCACGATCGCTTCACGCACCTGCGGATGGCCGTTGAGGACGGCCTCGATCTCCCCGGGCTCGATCCGGTAGCCGCGCAGCTTGACCTGCTGGTCGATGCGCCCGACGAATTCGATCGATCCGTCAGGCAGCCAGCGCGCGGCGTCGCCGCTGCGGTACAGCCGTGCGCCGGGCCGGGTGTCGAAGGGATCGGGCACGAAGCGCGCGGCGGTCAGCTCGGGCTGGCCGAGGTAGCCCTCGGCCAGCCCGACCCCCGCGATGCAGAGCTCGCCGGGCACACCGAGCGGCACCGGCTGCAGCTGCCGGTCGAGCAGGTGGATGCGGGTGTTGCCGATCGGCCGTCCGATGGTCGGTGCGCCCTGGTCGGCGCTGCAGCGAGCGGCGCTTGCGAAGATCGTCACCTCGGTCGGTCCGTAGAGGTTGTAGAAGGTGCGCCCGGGCGCCCAGCGCCGCACGACCTCGGCCGGGCAGGGTTCGCCGCCGACGGTGATCAGGCGCAGCGATGGCAGCGCGGCGTCGGGCAGCGCGGCCAGCGCGGTCGGCGGGAACAACACCATGCTGATGCCTTCGCGCTCGAGCGTCGCCAGGAGTGCCGGGCCCGGCAGCAGGTCGTCACGCGCCGCCAGGCACAGCGTCGCACCGTGGCACAGCGCCATCACGATTTCCAGCACCGACGCGTCGAAGCCGAGCGCGGCGAACTGCAGCACCCGGTCGCCGCGGGCGGGCGCGAACAGTCGGCCCAGTTCGAGCGCAATGTTCAGGAGGCCGCGGTGCGGCAGCAATGCCGCCTTGGCGCGGCCGGTCGATCCCGACGTGAAGATCACGTAGGCGTGCGGCCCGGGGGGTGCCGGCGGCGCGGGCGGGCCCACCGGCGTCGGCGCGTCGCACGGCAGCATGTGGCAGCCGGCAAGGCGCCCGAGCAGCGCGCTCTGGGTGAGCACCAGCGTCACCCCGGCATCCTCGAGCATCGCCTGCAGCCGGGACGGCGGGTTGGCCGCGTCGAGCGGAACGTAGACGCCACCGGCCGCGAGGATGCCGAGCAGACCCGCCGGAACATCGCCCGACGGTGCCATGTAGAGCCCGACATGCGTGCCGGTCGTGACGCCGTGCGCGGCGAGCAGGGCCGCGATGCGCTCGACGTCGCGGGCCAGTTGGGCATAGGTCCACTCGCGGCCGCCGAAGCGCACTGCCGGTGCGTCCGGGGCCGCGCCCGCGTGGCGGCGGAACATCGCGAGGACGTTCTCCTCGGAGCCGAACGGTCGCTCGGTGCGGTTGAAGTCGACCCGCAACTGGTGCGCCTCCTCGCTCGACATCAGCGGCAGCAGGCCGATCGGCGTCTCGGGCCGTGCGATGCCGGCGTCGAGCAGCCGCAGGTAGTGGCCGACCATGCGTCGGATGCGTGCCTCGCCGAACAGATCGCTCGCGCAGGTGACGGCGAGTTCGAACGCGTCACCGGTCTCGTGGAAGTCGAACGACAGGTCGAGCTTCGCCGCGGCGAACCCGTCGTCGCACACCGAGACCTCGAGCTCGCCGAGCCGCAGTGCCTGCGCCTGGGCATGCGCCAGGCTCACCGAGACGTCGAACAGCGGCGAGCGACTCATGTCGCGCGGCAGATCGAGTTCTTCGACCAGGCGGTCGAACGGATAGGCCTGGTGCTCGTAGGCCTCGAGCATCGTGTGGCGGACCCGGCCGAGCAGCGATGCGAAGTCTTCATCGGCCTTCAGGCGCACGCGCAGCGCGACGGTGTTGACGAAGAACCCGATCTGCCCGACAAGCTCCGGATGGTCGCGCCCGGCGAGCGGGAAGCCCACGACGATGTCCTCGGCCCCGGTGTAGCGGTGCAGCAGCACTTCGAGCGCGGCGGTGAGCACCATGAACGGCGTCATCGCGTGCCGCAGCGCGCACGCGCCGACGCGCTGCGCCATCGCGGCGTCGATCCTGGTGCGCCAGACGCGCCCGGCGTAGGTCTTGAGCGCCGGCCGTGCCGAGTCGGCCGGCAGGTCAAGCGGTTCGGGCGGCGGCGCCAGCTTCGAGAGCCAGTAGGCGCGGTGCGCCGCGGCCTCGTCGCCGGCGAGCCGCCGGTTCTGCCAGACCGCGAAGTGGCGATACTGCACCGCAGACGGCGCAAGCGATGGCAGCCTTGCAGCGACGCAGGCGTCGTAGCCTGCAGACATCTCGCCGACCAGCACGCCGAGCGAGGCGAGGTCAGCGACGATGTGATGCACGTTGAAGAGCAACAGGTGGCGCTGCGGGGTCAGGTGCACCAGCGTCGCGCGCAGCAGCGGACCGCGCGCCAGGTCGAAGCGCCACGCCGCGTGCTCGATAGCGATTCGGCGTGCCGTCGGTTCGCGGTCCGGGTCACCGCCGAGGTCGATCTCGTGCCAGATCTCACCCCACGGCCACTCGGACGCGTCATGCACGAACTGGCGCGGTTCGCCGTCGACGGCCCGGAAGGTCGTGCGCAGGGCCTCGTGGCGCCGTACCGCCTCGTGCAGCGTGGCGCTCAGCGCGGCGACATCGAGCTCGCCGTCGAGCCACAACGCGGCCGGGAGGTTGTAGGCGCCCGAGCCGTCGAGCATCTGGTCGACGATCCACAGGCGCCTCTGGGCGTGCGCGACCTCGTCGCCTGCGGCGGCGGGCGGGCCCAGGGCCGGCAAGTGCGGCTGCGCCAGCGCGCTGCCGCTGGCTTCACACCGGGCCGCCAGCGCGGCGATCGTCGGATGGTGGAACACGTCGACCAGCGTGAGCGCGACGCCGGTTTCCTGCTGCACCCGCGCGGCGAGCGCCGCCGCCTTCAGGCTGTGGCCGCCCAGGGCGAAGAAATCGGTGTGGACCCCGACCTCGGGCACGGCCAGCACTTGCTGCCACAGCCGGGCGAGCCGGCATTCCCATTCGCTGCGCGGTGGCGCGTCCCCGGCCGCGGGATCGGCGCGCCGGTCGGGCGATGGCAGCGCCCGGCGGTCGATCTTGCCATTCGGTGTCATGGGCAAGGCCGCAACGCGCGCGAATGCCGCGGGGATCATGTACCCGGGAAGCCGGCGCTGCAGATGGTCGCGCAACGCCGCGGCCGGAATCGCCTGGGCATCGCGCTCGTCGCGCCCGACGTACCAGGCAACGAGCGCCGGGTCGCCCGCGGCGTCCGCGCGTGCGTCGACGACGGCCTGTCGGATGGCGGGATGCTCGGCGAGCACGGCCTCGATCTCGCCGAGCTCGATGCGGAAGCCGCGCAGCTTGACCTGCTGGTCGGAGCGGCCGAGGTACTCCAGTTCACCGTCGTCGCGCCAGCGGGCTCTGTCGCCGGCGCGGTACAAGCGCCGCGCCGGGTCCGCGCAAAACGGCGACGCGATGAAGCGCTCGGCCGTCAGTCCGGGTCGGCCGTGGTAGCCGGCGGCCAGCCCCTCGCCGCCGATGTACAGGTCGCCGGGCAGGCCGAGCGGCACCGGTTGCAGCAGCGCGTCGAGCACGTAGAGCTCGGTGTTGGCGATCGGCCGGCCGATCGGCTCGACCGCCTCGGCAAGGGGTTGCGACACTCTGCTCTCGAGCCTTCGGCAGGTCGACCAGATGGTCGTCTCGGTCGGGCCGTACATGTTCCACACCGATGCCGATCGCGCCAGCAGCTGCGCGCCAAGCCGCCCCGGCAGGGCTTCGCCGCCGCACAGGATTTTCAGCCGCGGCTCGCCCTGCCAGCCAGCGGCGAGCAGCATCTGCCAGGTCGCGGGGGTCGCCTGCATCACGGTCGCGCCGGAACTGCGCAACAGCGCGGCGAGCCGTGCCCCATCGGCGGCCTCGTCCTCGGTCGCCAGCACGACCCGCGCGCCGCACAGCAGCGGCAGCAGCAGTTCGAGCGTGGCGATGTCGAAGGACACGGTCGTCACGGCGAGCAGCGTGTCGTCGGCGGCCAGCCCCGGGCGTTGCGCCATCGCGATCAGGCAGTTGACCAGCGAGCGGTGCGTGATCTCGACGCCCTTGGGCCGGCCGGTCGAGCCCGACGTGTAGATCACGTACGCGAGGCTCTCGGGTCGGCCGCCGCGCAGCGGCGGCGCGCTGCTGTCGGCGCCGGGCACCGCGTCCTCGCCGTCCATGTCGAGCCATGCGAGCGTTCCAGCCTGCGCCAGCTCCGGCCGGCCGCCGCGCACGACGAGCAGCCGCACGCCGGCATCCTCGACGATGTAGCCGAGGCGCTCGGACGGGAACGCCGGATCGAGCGGCACGTAGGCCGCGCCGGCCTTCAGGATGCCAAGCAGGCCGACCACCAGGTCCAGCGAGCGCGGGACGTGCAGGCCCACCAGGTCGCCGGGCGCCGCGCCAAGGTGCTGCAGGCGCCGGGCGAGCCAACTCGACTGCAGGTCCAGCTCGCCATACGTCATCGAGCGCTCGCCGCAGACGAGCGCGGTGGCTTCCGAAGCCGCCCGCGCGGTCGTCTCGAACAACTCGACGATCGTGCGCTCGCGCGGGAACGGCGATGCGGTGCGGTTGAATTCGTCGAGCAGCTGCCGCCTCTCGCTTTCGCCGAGCAGGTTCAGGCGGCCGAGCGGCGTGCGCGGGTCGGCCAGGATGCTGTCGATCAACTGCAGGAAGTGCCCGCCCATGCGGCGGATCCTGGGCTCGTCGTAGAGGTCGGTGGCGTATTCGATCGCGAGCACCAGCCCGCCGGGCAGCGCCTTGAAGCAGAAGGTCAGATCGAACTTGCTGGTTTCCGGGTGCTCGAACGCCGCCTCGACGTTCAGCCCGGCGAGCGCGAGCCCCGGCTCGTCCTGGCTCTGCAACACCAGCATGACGTCGAACAGCGGTGACCGGCTCGGATCGCGGCCGACGTTCAGCTCGCCGACCAGACGGTCGAAGGGATACGCCTGATGGTCAAAGGCATGCCGGGTCTGCTCGGCGATCTCGGCGAAGAAGTCGTCAAACCCGACGTCGGCTCGCACGCGCGAGCGCAGCGCCAGCGTGTTCAGGTAGCAGCCCACCTGGTCGGCCAGCCCGGGGTGATCACGCCCGGCCACGACCGTGCCCAGGATGATGTCGTCCTGGCCCGAATAGCGGCCGAGCAGCGCCTTCAGCGCCGCATGCAGCCCCATGAACAGGCTGGCGTTGCGACTGCGGCAGTAGGCCTGCAGCGCGTCGAGCCGCCCGGGCGCGAGCGTGAATGACAGTTCGCGCCCGCGATGGCTGGGCCGCGCCGGGCGCGGGCGGTCGGCCGGCAGGTCCAGCAGCGGCAGTTCGCCCGCGAGACACTCGTGCCAGTGACGGCGGGGTGCCGCCATCGATGCATCGGCATGCAGCCGGTTCTGCCACGCCGCGAAGGCCGGATAGCCGAACTCGAGCGCGGGCAGGCCGTCCGCTCGACCGTCGCGCTCGCTCGCGTACAGGCGCGACAGGTCGCGCGCCAGCACGCCGAGGCTGACGCCGTCGGCGACGATGTGGTGGATCGTGAACAGCAGCACGTGCCGCCCGGCGGCGAGTTCGAGCAGGCAGGCGCGCAGCAGCGGTCCCGAAGCCAGGTCGAACGGCGTGTCGACCTGATCGCGGCCGAGTTGCCGGATCCGTTCGTTCGCTCCGGCACGGTCGCCCAGGCGCTGGAATCCGAGCGTCATCGCCAGGTGCGCATGGACGACCTGGCGCGGCTCGCCGTCCACCAGCGTGAACGTCGTGCGCAGTGCGTCGTGTCGCGCGACCAGCCGCTCGAGCGCCCTCTGCAGCGCCCGCCGGTCGAGCGGCCCGTCCAGGCGCTGGTGCAGCGGGATGTGGTAGGCCGCCGCGCTCTCGGGAAACTGGGCGAGCACCCACAGCCGCCGCTGCGCCGCCGACAGCGCGTAGCTGTCCTGCGGCGGCAGCGGCACGATCGCCGTGGCCGGCTCGGGCCGCAGCAACGCGAGCAGCTCGGCCTTGCGCTGCCCGAGCGCGTCGCGCAGCGCCGGCGTCAGGACGCCCTCGGGAGCGCGCAGCTTGACCTTGTCGGGCACCTCGGGGTCGACCCACAACCTGACCCCGCGCTCGCGCAGGTCGGCGATGAACGTATCGAGCGGCTTCACAGTTCGTGCTCCACCTCGCCTTGGCCGCTCAGTGCAGGCGGGGCCGTCGCGAGGTCGCGCGCCGACTGGCGCAGCTGTTCGATGCGCGACGCGAGGCCCGCCGCGGTCGGGTGCTCGAAGACGCTGCTGAGCGGCAGCTTGACCTGGAACGCCGCGTACAGGCGCGAGGTCACCTGGGCGGCCAGCAGCGAGTCGCCACGCAACTCGAAGAAGTTGTCGTCGACGCCGATCGCCGGGACGCCGAGCAACTCCTCCCAGATCGACACGACGGCAGCCTCGGTGGCGTCGGCCGGGGCGCGGTACGTCGACGCGAGCGCCGGACGAACGTGGCCCGGCGACGCCGGCGCCAGCGAAGGAGCCGGTGCCGGGGGGGTTCGCGTGCCACGGCCAACGAGATCGTCGAACGGTCGCCCGTGGCTTGCCCGCGGCTTCAAAGCCGCATCGGCGCGGCCGGCTGCGATGACGACCTTGCCGATGTGCCGCGCCTGGGCCATGTGCTCGAAGGCCTCGACCAGGTGCTCGATCGCGAAGGCGCGCTGCGGCAGCGGTGGCAGCGCGCGCTGGCGGATCGCCCGCACGACCTGGCGCCAGACGGTGGCGAAGTCGGGCAGGTCCGTGCCGACGTCGATCGCCGTGAACGACAGGTGCTTCTCGAAGGCCGCGAGGCCGAGCGTGGTGTTGCGCAGGATGTCGCGCTTGCCGAGTTCGAGGAAGCGGCCGTAACGCCCGAGCACGCCGAGGCTGGCGGCGATGAAGTCGCCGCCGAGCGAGTTCAGCACCATGTCGACGCCCCGTCCCTGCGTGGCATCGAGCACTTGCGCGGCGAAGTCGAGCGTGCGCGAATCCCAGACACCGGCGATGCCGAGGCTGCGCAGATGGTCGCGCTTCTCGGGCGTGCCGGCCGTCGCATAGATCTCGGCGCCACGCCAGCGCGCTACCTGGACCGCGGCGAGGCCAACGCCTCCCGCGGCCGCGTGGATCAGCACGCGCTCGCCGCGGCGCAGCCGGCCGCGGGTGACCAGCGCGTAGTAGGCGGTGGTGTACGCGGCGGGCAGCGCCGCCGCCTGCTCGACGCTCAGGAAGTCGGGCACCGGGGCGACCGCGTGCGCGGCGGTCGTCGCGAAACGTCCGAGCGCGCGCGGCGCAAAGCCGTAGACCGTGTCGCCCGGGGCGACGCTTTCGACGCCGCGGCCCACCGCGGCCACTTGGCCTGCGCATTCGAGTCCGAACGCCACCTCGCCGCCGGCGGGCTCGGGCAGCAGCCCGAGCGCGTAGAGCACCTCGATGAAGTTCAGCCCGGTCGCCGCGACTTCGATCTCGATCTCGCCGGGGCCCGGCGCCCGCCTGCGGCTCGGGCGCAGTCCGAGCGTCGCCAGCGTGCCCGGGCGTTCGATCTCGACACAGTAGTTGCGCTCGGCCTGCGGCAGCGCTGTGTCTTCGCCATCCGCTGCAGCCCGGAGCTCCCTCATCGTGAAGCCGGTGACCTCGACCAGCACGTGGCCGCCGTCGGGGTCGACGAGGGTCGCGTCATAGCTGCGCTCGCCGGGCCCCGAGCTTGCGCTGGCCCGTGCGTGGCTGGCGACCGCGGCGCCCAGCGGTCGCCAGACGCGCACGCGCCGGTAGCCGAACGGCACGCCGCTCTCGAAGCCGTCGATCATCGACAGGAACCCGGTCGCCATGTCGGCCAGTGCCGGGTGCAGCGTCAGTGACGCGGTCTCGGCGGCGAACGCCGTGGCGAGCCGCAGGGTCGCGAGGCCCTCGCCCCGGCCGATCCGCACCCGCTCGAAGCAGCGCCAGTGCGGCGTGAAGTGCCGCACGCGCTGCGCGAACGCAGCCTCGGACGGGCCGGACGTCGCGTCCCCATCGAGCCGCAGGTCGGCCTCGAGGCAGCGCCGCGCGACCGCGTCCACCTCGCAGGCCGGCGGCGGGCTCGCGTCGAGCAACGCAATCTCGCCGCGCGCATGTTCGAGCCATTCGTCGGTGCCGCCGGCGATCCGGCTCGCGATGAGGAATTCGAAGCCGGCCCCGCGCGGCTTGAGGATCGTGCGCAGCTCGACCGTCGCGTCGTCGTCGACGATGAGCGGTGCGAGGAAGTAGACCTCGTCGAGTTGCATCGGCCGGGGCCCGCCGCCGCAATGCAGCGCGAGCGCCGCGCAGGCCAGCTCCAGATACGCCGTGCCTGGCAGCACTGCGCGGCCGAGCGGCCGGTGCTCGTCGAGCACCCAGTCACCGGCCTCGAGCGACGCGACCCAGGCCTCGAAACCCGGCCCCTCGACGGGATCGGCGTCGAACCACGGATGGACAGCGCCGGGGGGGCGCGCGACCGGCAGCCAGCCCTCGAGCGGATCCGGCGTCACCAGCACCTGTGGCGGGACGTCGTGGCCGAGGATGCGGCGGAAGGCGTCGACGCCGGCACCCGGACGGCCCGACTGGCGCAACGCGTCGACGACCTGCTGCCGGCGAGCCTGCGGCATCCGCGCCTGCTCGATCATCCCGAGCTCCTGCCAAAACCCCCAGTCAATCGAAACCACGGTGGTGCGCCCGCCGCCGCTGCGGGCGCGGTACGCCGCATACGCATCGAGGAACGCGTTTGCGGCGCAGTAGTCCACCTGGCCGATGATCGGCGCCACCGAGGCGAGGCTCGAGCACAGCATCATGAAATCGGGCTCGATGTGGTGCTCCTGCAGCAGCCCGTCCAGGACCAGCAGCCCCTGGGCTTTTGCAGAGAACACGTCGTCGACCTCGGCGCGTGTCTTGGCGTGCACGAGCCCCTGGCCGAGCACGCCGGCGGTGTGGATGACGCCGTCGATGCGCCCGAAGCGCTCCAGCGCGTGCGTGAGCGCCGAGCGCATCTGCGCGGCGTCGGCGACGTCGGCCCGGACCACCATCACCTCGCCACCGAGGCCGCGGATGTCGTGGACGGCCGCGATCGCGGCGCCGACCTTGTCGCCCGCCGCCGGCGCCAGCGGCCGGCGAGCGACGATCAGCCCGGCATCGCTGCCGTGCCGCGCGCCTTCGTCCTGCGGATACGCGGCGACCGCATCGAAGCCACGCTCGCGCATCAACGCTTCCCAGGCCGAAAGCCCGATCAGCGGCGAAGTGCTCCGCCGGGGATCGCCGGCAAAGTGCCACCAGCCCTCGGTGAGACCCCAGACCATCTCGTCCCAGCGACGCAGCCGGGTGGTCTCCACCAGCATCACCTGCCCGCCCGGGGCGAGCAACCGGCGCAGGTGCGCAACGCTCTCGTCGAGGCGCGGCGCGGCATGGACGACGTTGTAGCCGAGCACCAGGTCGAAGCTGCCGTCGGCGAAGCCCTGGGGCGCCGGGTCGAGCGAGATGTCGAACACGCCGAAGCGCATGAAGTCGATCCCGTTGGCCACGGCCTCCTGCTGCGCGCGGCGCACGAAGGTCGGCCCGAGGTCGGTGAAGTGGTAGTCGACCCTGCACGCCGCGGGCACCGCCTTCAGCCCATCGACCACCGCGCGGGTGAGCGTGCCGCCGCCGCCGCCGACTTCGAGGATGCGCAGCGTCCCTGCGCCGGGTCGCGCGGCGAGGTCGGCGACCCGCCGGGCCGCCGTCCGCAGGTAGATGCCGTCGCAGGCGTAGTCCGGCACGTCGCGCCGGCAGGCGTCCATCCAGGCCGGCGTGCCGTCCGGGTAGAGCACCGAGATGGAGGGCACCGCGCCGGCCAGCGCCTGCCGGTAGCGGCCCGCGCAGCCTTCGAGCAGTTCGAGGAGACCGGCGAAGCGCGGATGGTCCGCGACGATGCGGCGACGCAGTTCATCGAGTCGGTCGAAGACCTCGGTGTCGATGAACTCGATGCGCTCGGCGTCCGCGACGATGACGCCGTCCGCCGCCAGCGAAGCGACGAGAAAGTCGAGGAAGCCGCGGAAGCGCGGCACGACGCCGAGTTGGCGCTGCAATGCCTCGCGCTCGCAGCGGCGGCCGTTGTCGAGCGCGACACCGCATTCGGCGAAATAGCGTCCGATCAGCGCCGAGCAGAAGGCATGCAGCCGCTGCTGCAGGCCGCTGTCGGCGTCGATGCCGGCCAGGCGCGCTTCGGAGCGCGCGGCGTCCTCGATCGATCGCACGTGCGCGGCATCGGCCGCATCGATCGGTGCGTCGTGTGCTGCCGTGTCCCTGCGGTCCTGGCGCGGCACGCCTGACGCCCCTTCGGCCTCGGGCGGCAGCCCGGTACGGCCGACGAGCACCAGCCGGGCGCGGACCTCGCGCGCGAGGCAGCGCGCGAGCGCGAGGCCCATCGAGCCGAGGCCGCCGGTGATCAGGTACGTGCCCCGTTCACGCAGCCGCGCGGGCGCTTCGACTGGCGCCGCAAGGCGCAGCGGCGCGAACGCCTGTTCCCAGAGCGTGCCGTCGCGCATCGCGAGCACCGGGGTGGTGGCGGTGGTGGCGGTGGTGGCGGGCCGCTGCAGTTCGGCCAGCAGCAGGTCGACGCCGTGGGCTGGCGGCAGCACCGGATCGATGTCGATGCTGCGGCAGCGGATGCCCGGATACTCCAGCGGCACCACGCGCACCGGCCCGAGCAGCGTCGCCTGCTCCGGGCACGGCAGCGCGTCATCGTCGACCACCTGCTGCATCCGGCTGGAGACCACATCGATCGTCAGGTCGGTCGCGAGGTCGCGGCGGCTTGCCGACTGCACCAGCCGCAGCAGGCAGTGGAAGCCGAGGGCCTGCGCGTCATGCCAGCGATCGGCCGGCGTGCCGTCGAGCGCGGCGGCCGAGAACGACCAGAGGTGGACCACATGGCGCGGGACGAAGGATGCGTCCGCCAGCTCGTCGCACACCCGGTCGAGGTCCTCGGGCCGGTGCGGATCGAGCGTGTAGCGCAGTTCGCCTTCGCGCGCGAACCGGCCGCCGGTGGCCAGTTCGACCACGCGCTGGCCCTGGCCGCGCAGCCGCGCGACGATGCGTTCGCCGAGACCGCAGCGGTCGACGAAGACCAGCCACCCCGCCGGCTCGGCCGGCGTCCCGGTCGCGGCCGGCCGCGCTGCGCGGTGTCTCCACACGGGCACGTGGAACCAGTCCTCGACCGCGCGCTGCGGCGGTGGAAGTTGCACCGGTACGGCCGCCACAGCCGGCTCGGCGGGCGAGGCTCCCGCGGCGGCGTTGTCGGGGAGCGGGTCGACCCAGAACCGACGACGCTCGAAGGGGTAGGTTGGCAACGGCACGCGCCGGCGTGGCTCCCCCGCATGCAGCGCGCCCGACTTGCGCCAGCCGCCCGCCAGCCAGAGCCGGCCGAGTGCATCGACCAGGCACGCCGCGTCGTCGCGCGGATCGTGACGGTGGCGCATCGTCGCGATCGCCGGCGGCGCGGTGGCGCCGGCCTGCCGCCGCAGCAGCGCCGAGAGCGACTGGCCGGGCCCGACCTCGACGTACGCCCGGTCGTCCTGCGCCAGCAGCAGTCCGATGCCTTCGGAGAAGCGCACGGTGCGGCGCAGGTGCTGTGCCCAGTAGTGCGGGTCGGTCGCCTCGGCGGCGGTGAGCCAGCGGCCTGTCAGGTTCGAGACGCAGGGGATCGCAGGCACCTTCAACGGCACCTGACGCAGTCGCTGCACGAAGGGTTCGAGCACCGGCTCCATCGCCTCGGAATGGAACGCGTGCGACGTCGGCAGGCGCCGGCAGCCGGCGCCGCGCGCTTCGAGCCGCGCCTCCAGTGCATCGATCGCCTGCGGGTCGCCGGCGATCACGCACTGCGACGGCGCATTGGCGAGTGCGAGCGCGAGACCCGGTGCCAGCAGCGGCCGCAGCTCCGGCTCGGCGAGTTCGACCGCCAGCATGGCACCGGCGGGCATCCGCTGCATCAGCCGGCCCCGCTCGGCGATCAGGTCCAACGCGTCGTCCCACGACCACACGCCGGCCAGACACGCGGCGACGTATTCGCCGAGGCTGTGACCGATCATTGCCTGCGGCCGGATGTCCCAGCTTTCCAGCAGCCGGGCCAGCGCGTATTCGACCGCGAACAATGCCGGCTGGGCGATGTCGGTGCGGTTGAGTCGCAGCGCGGCCCAGTCCGACTGCTCCGGCCGTGGATGGAGCGCCTCTCGCAGGTCGAACCCCAGACAAGGCAGCAGCCGCTGCGCCGCGCGATCGATCCACTCGCGGTACACCGGCTCCGAGCGGTAGAGGCCCTGCCCCATGCCGGGATAGGGAGTTCCCTGTCCCGGAAACATGAACACCACCGGACGCGGCGCGGTCGGCGCGAGGGGGGCAGGCGCCCCGGTCGACGATGGGGATTCGAGCGCCCGGACGGCGCTGTCGAGGTCGCTGCATGCCACCATCGCACGGTGCGCGAAGTCCTTGCGGCCGACACACAGCGTGTACGCCACATCGGCCAGTGCGAGCCCGGGGTGCGCGCGCAGGTGCGTCGCGAGCCGCGCGCGCTGCGCGTCGAGCGCGGTGCCGGTGCGCGCCGACACGGGCAGCAGCTGCCATGGACGCGACGGTGTGGCCTGCGATGCGGGTGGCGCCTCCTGCAGCACGACATGCGCATTCGTTCCGCCGAGGCCGAACGAGCTGACCGCCGCATGCCGCGGCCGTCCGCCGCCATCCCACGGCGCAAGTCGGGTCGGCACGTAGAACGGACTCGTCTCGAGCTCGAGCGCAGGATTCGGGCGCACGTAGTGAAGGCTCGGCGGGATCTCGGCATGCTCCAGCGCCAGCACGGCCTTGATCAGCCCGGCCACGCCGGCGGCCTCGTCGAGGTGGCCGACATTGGTCTTCACCGAGCCCAGTGCGCAATACCGCGTCGCCTGCGTCCGGGAGCGGAAGGCGCGGGTCAGCGCCTGAACCTCGATCGGATCTCCCATGGGCGTCCCGGTGCCGTGGGCCTCGACGTAGCCGAGCGCGGCCGGGTCGATGCCGGCCACGGCGAGCGCCTCGCCGATGACCGCTGCCTGGCCGTCGACGCTCGGCGCGGTGAAGCCCACCTTGTTGCCGCCGTCGTTGTTGACCGCCGAGCCGAGGATCACCGCGCGGATCGCATCGCCGTCGGCGACCGCGTCGGCGTAGCGTTTGAGCACGACGATGCCGGCGCCGTTGCCGCTCACCGTGCCCTGCGCGTCGGCATCGAACGCGCGACAGTGGCCATCGGGTGACAGGATGCCGTTTGGCGCATACAGGTATCCATGCTGCTGCGGCACCTGGATACCGACGCCACCGGCCAGCGCGATGTCGCACTGGCCGTCGATCAGGCTCTGGCACGCCAGGTGCACTGCAACCAGTGACGACGAGCACGCGGTGTTGACGTTGATGCTCGGTCCGCGCAGCCGCAGCTTGTACGAGACCCGCAGCGGCACGTAGTCCTTGTTGTTTCCGAGTTGCAAGGCCAGGGCGCCAGCCGAGCGGATCACGTCGGGACGGCGCAGCAGGCAGCCGAGCAGGTAGGTGCTGAGCCCCGCGCCGGCATAGATGCCGATCTGGCCGTCGTGGCGTTCCGCGTCGTACCCGCTGTTCTCGAGGGCTTCCCACGCGCACTCGAGGAAGATGCGGTGCTGCGGGTCGGTCAGTTCGGCCTCGCGCGGCGTGAAGCCGAAGAAGTCGGCATCGAACAGCTCGACCCCGTCCAGCGGCGCGCTGGCCGGGACGTAGAGCGGATCGTCGAGCAGCTCGGCCGCGACGCCCTGCGCCGCCAGTTCCTCGCGGCCGTGAAATCGCACCGACTCGACGCCGTTGCGCAGGTTGTCCCAGAACTGGGCGACATCGGTCGCGCCGGGGAAACGGCCGGCCATGCCGATGACCGCGATGGCGTCGTCGTTCATGATCGATCTCCGGGATCGGCGCCCAGGGGCCCGCTCGGCGCCGCGAAGGCATCGGACAGCGACGGTGTGGCCGACCGTTTCCTGCCCGCGCGCGCGGCCTTGCGCTGCTCGCCGCGTTCGCGGCCCGGCGGCGCGCCCGATGCCGGCGCTGCCCCGGTCTCGCCGCCGCCGAGGCGGGCGGCCAGCACGGCAACGGTCGGGTACTGGAACAGCCAGAGCGCGGGCACATCGCGCTGCAGACTCTCGCGCAGCCGGCGCTGCAGCTGGATCAGCAGCAGCGAATTGGCCCCGGCGTCGAAGAAGTTGTCGTCGCGTCCGATCTTCGACCCGCCGACGACCTCGTCGAACAGCGCGGCGACCGTGCGTTCGAGCTCACCCTGTGGTGGTGCGCCCGTGGCCGCGAGCGGCGCATGGCCGCCGGCCAGGTCCAGCTTCAGCAGTGCGTCGCGATCGAGCTTGCCGTTGGCGGTGAGCGTGAGACGCTCGACGTCGATGAACGCCGCGGGAACCATGTAGTCCGGCAGCTGCGCCTGCAGGTGGCGACGCAGCGCGTCGGCGCTTGCCTGCGCGCCAGGGGCGGTGACGACGTAGGCCCGGAGGTGCCTGCGCTCGCCGTCACCGTGCGGCAGCACGACCGCCTCGCGCACGCCCGGGTGCGCGGCAAGCAGCACCTCGATCTCGCCGGGTTCGACACGAAAGCCGCGGATTTGCACCTGCTGGTCGATGCGGCCCAGGTACTCGATCTCACCGTCGACGAGCCGCCGCCCCAGGTCGCCCGACCGGTACAGCCGCGCCTGCCCGTGGCGATGGGACGCAGGGTCGAAGGGATCGGGGATGAACCGCTCGGCGGTCAGCTCGGGCCGGTTCAGGTAGCCGCGCGCGACGCCGGGGCCGCCGACGTGGATTTCGCCGGCCACGCCGACCGGCACCGGCTGCAGGTGCCGGTCGAGCAACAGCAGCTTCAGGTCCGGCAGCGCTCGTCCGATGCAGCTGCCGGGGCGTTCCAGGTCGGCGGCGGTGAGCACGCGATGCGTGACATGCACCGTGGTTTCGGTGATGCCATACATGTTGACGAGCCGCGGCACCTGGTCGCCGTGGCGCGCGAACCACGGCCGCAAGGACTGCACGTCGAGCGCTTCGCCGCCAAAGACGACGTGCCGCAGCGCGAGGCCGGGTCCGCAAGGGGCGTCGGCGTCGGCGTGGATCAGCTGGCGAAACGCCGACGGCGTCTGGCTCAGCATCGTGACGCGCTCGCGTGCGAGCAGCGCCCGGAAGGCCTCGGGCGCCCGACTCACCGCCTGCGGCACGACCACCAGCCGCGCGCCGTGAAGCAGGGCACCCCACAGCTCCCAGACCGAGAAGTCGAACGCGCACGAGTGGAACAGCGTCCACACGTCCTGGTCGTCGAAGCCGAACAGCGCTCGACTCGTCGTGAACAGGCGCACGACGTTGCGATGGGTGACCGCGACGCCCTTGGGCCGGCCGGTCGATCCCGAGGTGTAGATCACATAGGCCAGATCGTCGGGCGCGGGCGCGGCGGCCGGCGAAGACCGGGCGGCGGCCGCGGCCCCGTCTTCATCGTCGTCATCGTCGTCGAGGCAGACGAGCGTGGCGCCGGCCCCGGCGAAACCGGGCGCGAGGCCGCGTCGCGTCACCACGAGGCCTGCCCCGGCGTCATCGAGCATGAACGAGCGGCGCTCGGCGGGCAGCGCGGCGTCGAGCGGCACGTAGGCGCCGCCGGCCTTGAGCACCGCGATCAGGGCGACGACCAGCTCGATCGAGCGCGGCAGGCAGACACCCACGCGCAGGTCGCGACCGACGCCGAGACCGCGCAGCCGGTCGGCGAGGCGCCCCGCGCGCGCATCGAGTTCACCGTAGGTCAGCGCGTGCCTCGGCCCGGCTTCACCCGGCGCCCGTTCGGGCGCGGTTTCGGGCCAGACCAGCGCGACGCGGTGCGGATCGCGCCTCGCCTGTTGCTCGAACAGCGATACCAGCGTGTCGGCCGAGGGCGCGGCGACGGCGCGCGGCCGGTCGCCCGCGAGCAGTTGACGCCGCTCGGCCGCCGGCAGCATCGGCAGTCGCGCGACCGGCATCGTCGCATCGGCGATGACACTCTCCACGAGGGTTCGCAGATGGCCGGCCAGCTGCTCGATCCGGCCCGACAGGAACAGGTCGGGGCTGTAGGTCAGGTCGATCAGCAGCGCGCCGTCGCGTTCTTCGAACGTGAACGACAGGTCGAACTTGGCGACCTCGTAATCGGTGACGAACGCGCTCACAGCGAGTCCCTCGGGAGCCTGGGTCGGCGCGGCAGCGTTCTGCATCACGACCACGACGTCGAACATCGGCGCGCGGCCGATGTCGCGCGCGACGTCGAGTTCGTCCACGAGGCGGTCGAACGGATAGGCCTGGTGCTCGTAGGCCTCGGTGGCGGCGTCGCGCACCGCGTCGAGCAACTCGACGAACGGCGCCTCGCCATCGACCCGCAAGCGCAGCGGCAGCAGGTTGACGTAGAAGCCGACCTGGCCTTCGAGGTCGGGATGGTCGCGCCCGGCGATCGGGAATCCGAGCATCAGCTCGTCCTGCCCGGTGTGGCGATGCAGCAGGGTCTGGACCAGTGCGACCAGCACCATGAACAGGCTCGCGTGGCGCGCGCGCGCAAGCGCGGCAAGTGCCGTCGCCTGCCGTGCTTCGAGGCGGCTCGCGACCGAGCGGCCGCGCTGCGTGCGCACCGGCGGGCGCGGCAGGTCGGTTGCAAGGTCGAGCACCGGCAGTTGGCCGGCCAGGCGCGCGTGCCAGTAGGCGCGGTGCGCCGCCGCAGCGTCGCTGCTCAGGTAGTCCAGCTGCCAGCACGCATAGTCGCGGTACTGCAACGCGAGCGGCGGCAGGAGGGTGCGCTCGCCGTGCAGGTGCGATGCGTACAGCTGCACGAATTCGCGCGCCATGACGCCAAGACTCCAGTCGTCCGAGGCGATGTGGTGCATCGTCAGCAGCAGCACGTGGCGCGCGTCGCCGACGCGCAGCAGCGACGCGCGCACCGCACCGCGTTCCAGGTCGAACGGCGTCATCGCGTCGGCCAGCGCGAGGCGCCGTGCGGCCGCTTCGGGGTCGGGGTCGCGTCGCAGGTCGGTCACGGCGAGCGTGGCCGCTCCGGGCGGGACGACGCGCTGGCGCGGCGCGTTGTCGACGACCACGAACACCGTGCGCAGCGACTCGTGGCGTTCGAGCAGCTGCGCGTACGCGCGCTCGAACGCCCCGGCGTCGAGCGGCCCGTCGAACCGCAGGGCCAGCGGCAGGTTGTACGCGGGCGACGCGCCGTCGAGCTGCGACAGGACCCACAGGCGCCGCTGCGCGTGCGACAACGGATGGTGATCCGCATCGGGCACCTTCGGGATCGCGGCGGACCTCGCCGGATGGGCCGGCTGCGCCGAGCGCAGCCGCGACGCCAGCTCGGCGATCGTCGGATGGGCGAACAGTTCGCGCAGGGCGACCTCGACGCCGCATTCACGCTGGATGCGGCTCATCACCTGGGTCGCCTTCAGGCTGTGGCCGCCCAGTTCGAAGAAGTTGTCATGGATGCCGACCTGCGCCAGCCCGAGCACCTCGGCCCATAGGGCCGCGAGCACCTGCTCCTCGCGGTCGCGTGGCAACGCAGACGCGTCGGGCGCCGCACCGTCGCCTGCGCTCGGCGCCGGCAGCGCTGCGCGGTCGACCTTTCCGACCGGCGTCAACGGCAGTGCGGGCAGCATGACGAACGACGCCGGCACCATGTAGTGCGGCAGCCGTTCCTGCAGGAACTCGCGCAGCGCTGGCGCGAGCCGTCGGCCGAGCTTCTCGTAAAGCGGTGCGTTCGCGTAGCGGCTCCACGGCCGCAAGGCGCTCTCGCACAGGGGCCACGCCACCGGCGCCAGCCCGGGCGCGTCGGCGGGCGCATCGCCGCTCGGGCGCAGCACCGCGTCGTAGCTGCCATCGGGATGGCCGCCGGCGAGGCTCAGGTCGACCTGCACGCCGCATTCGCGGCCGAGCCGCCACAACGCCTCGGGCTCGATGCCCGTTGCGGGTGCAGCGGCCACCTGCGCGCGCAGCTCGGCAGCCTCGGCATCGGCACGGCCGCGCAGCACCGCGTCCGCCGCGGCGAGGGCCTCGGCCGTGCGCGGGTTCGCGATGCGCCGCAACGCGATCGCCGCGGGCCGCTCCGTGCGCCAGCGCCGGGCCAGGTCATCGATGCCGGGCCGCTCGCGCAGCCAGTCCACCCACGGCATGGCCGCCGCGGGCCTGCGCGCCCCGCCAGCGGCGGTGCGGATCAGCACGTCGTAGCGCAAGCGCGTCATTTCGTTGTGCAGCGAGCCGCGCTTCGGCAGGATCTGCACCTCGCTGATCGACGCATGGCGCTGCTTCAGCGCCTCGAAGAAACCCGGATCGACGGCCAGCTCCTGCTCCTGCGCGAGGCGCTGGCGCACGCGCTGCGCAATGGCGGCGGCGAGCTCACCCGGCGCCGCCTTGTGGAGCTGGACCGAGGCGTGGAACGCTTCGAGCAGCGGCAGGCTGCGCACGTCGCCGACGAACACCGAGCCGCCCGGGGCCAGCACGTGGCTGAAGACGTGATCGAGCACGTCGAGCAGGTAGTCGATGCTCGGAAAGTACTGCACGACCGACGGCAGCGCGACCGTGTCGACGCTGCCGGGCGCGGTCGCGGCGCCGTCGTCGGCGCGCTGGCACGACAGTGCCGCGCGTTCCAGTCCCGGGATCCGCGCCTGCAGTGCGCACGACGCCTGCAGCTCGCGCAGCCTGCGGATGGCCTGCGTCGACAGGTCGATGCCGCTGTACGACGCGCAGTGGGGCAGCAACGCGAACATCACGAGCCCGCTGCCGCAGCCGATCTCGAGCACGCGCCCTGGGCCGAGCGAGCGGATGCGCTCGACCGTGAAGGCGACGTACTCGCGCATCTCGGCCTCGGGCAGCGGCCGTCCGGTGTAGTTGCTGTCCCAGCCGACCACGTTGAAGGTCGGGTCGCCCGCCGACGGCTCACCGCCGTAGCTGTCCTCGTGCAGGTCCTGCCACAGTCCGACCTGCAGGCGCTGCAGTTCGCCGAGCGCGCTGCGCACCGTGGCCGATTGCGTGTCAGGCACGATGCAGGCGACCAGCCGGGCGTCGCCGCTGGCGGCGCCGTGGACCACGACCGCGGCCTGGCCGATCGCCGAATGCTTGGCGAGCAGCGCCTCGATCTCGCCGAGCTCGATGCGAAACCCGCGCAGCTTGACCTGATGGTCGATGCGTTCCAGGCATTCGAGGGCGCCGTCGGCGAGCCAGCGGCCGCGGTCGCCGGTGCGGTAGAGCACCTCGCCGCGGCCGGGCGCGGCGTAGGGATTGGCGACGAAGCTCTCGCGGGTGCGCGCCTCGTTGCCCCAGTAGCCGGCGCCCACGCCCACGCCCGAGACGCAGATCTCGCCGGGCACGCCCAACGGCACCAGTCGCAGGCGGGCGTCGAGCACGTAGAGCGTCAGGTTCGGCAGCGGCCTGCCGATCGGCACCGTGCGGCGATCGCCAGCGGGCGGCCGGTCGAGCACCGCTTGGCAGACATCGTCGGCGGCCTCGGTCGGGCCATAGGCGTTCACCAGGATCGCGCCCGGATAGGTGGCCCGCCACTGGTCGACGAGCGCCGGGGTCGCCGCCTCGCCGGTGACCATCGCCGTCGTGAGCCGAGGCAGCGCTCGCTCGGCGGCGGGAAGCGCCACCGCATGGTCGAGCAGCGCCTTCATGGCCGCTGGCACGAGTTCGATCAGCGTGACACCCTCGGCGCGGATCGCCGCGTGCAGCGCCGCCGCGTCGCACACCGTTTCGTAGTCCGCAATGACCGTTCGCGCGCCGATCAGCAGCGGCCCGAGGAACTGCCAGACCGAGATGTCCGACGACGACGGTGCGCTCTGCAGCAACACGGTGTCGCGGTCCAGGCCGAGCAGCTCGGCTTCGGCGCAGACATGGTTGATGGCGCCGTCGTGGCGCACCATGGCGCCCTTCGGCAGCCCGGTCGATCCCGACGTGTAGAGCATGTACGCGAGGTCACGTCCGCTGCCGCGGCGCGCAGGCGGTGCCGCGGGCTCGTCGAGATCATCCCCGGCGTCGAGCCGCAGCACGCGCACGGCGTGGGCCAGTGGCGGAAGCTGCGCCAGCCGCGCGCTGCGCGCGACGAGCACCGGCGCGCGGCTGTCGGCCAGCATGTGGGCGATCCGCCCGGGCGGATAGCTCGGGTCGATCGGGACGAAGGCCGCGCCGACCTTGAGCACGCCGAGCATGGCGGCGAGCAGGTCGATGCCGCGGTCGTCCAGGAGCGCGACGAATTCGCCTGGCGCGAGGCCCAGGCCCAGCAGCCGGTGCGCGAGGCGGTTGGCGCAGGTGTCGAGTTCGCGGTAGGTGATCGAGCGGCCGCGGTGGGTCGCGGCGATGCGCCCGGGGTCCCGCGCCGCCTGCTCGGCGACCAGGTCGTGCAGCGTACGCTCGACCGGGTAGCGACGCAGCGCACCGGTGCCGGTCGCAAGGAGGGCACGTTCGTCGTCGTCGGTGAGCCAGGCCAGGTCGGCGATCGGGCGCGCCGGATCGGCGGCGATCGACGCGAGCAGCGTGCGCAAGTGGCCCAGCATGCGCAGCGCGCTCGCCTCGTCGTGCAGGTCGAGGTTGTATTCGAGCAGGCACACGAGCGCCCCGTCGGCTTCCCACATGTCGAGCACCAGGTCGAACAGCGCCGACTGGTGGCGCGTGGGCAGCAGCTCGGCTGACAGCCCCGCCAGCTGGAGGCGGCCGATCGGCGCGTTCTGCAGTGCGAACATCACCTGGAACAGCGGGTTCAGGCTCAGGTCGCGTTCGGGCTGCAACTCGTCGACCAGCCGCTCGAACGGCAGGTCCTGGTGGGCATAGGCATCGAGCGCGGTGCGCCGCACGCGCGCCAGCAGTTCCTCGAATGTCGGGTTGCCGGCGAGATCGACGCGCAGCGCCAGCGTGTTGACGAAGAATCCGACCAGCGGCTCGGTCTCACCGCGGGTGCGGTTGGCGATCGGCGAGCCGATCACCAGATCGGACTGGCCGCTGTAGCGGTGCAGCAGGGTGGCGAACGCGGCCAGCAGAGTCATGAAAAGGGTCGACCCGGTGCGCTGGCCCAGGCGGCGCAACGCTTCGGCCAGCGTCGCGTCGATCGCCGTCTGGACGCTGCTGCCACGGTACGACTGCGCCGATGGCCTCGGCCGGTCGGTCGGCAGGTCGAGCGCCGGCGGAGCGTCGGCGAGGCGCTGCTTCCAGTAGGCGAGCTGGGCGTGCAGCAGGTCGCCCTGCAGCCGGTCGCGCTGCCAGGCTGCGAAGTCGCTGTACTGGATGGGCAGCGTGGCGAGCGCGGCGGCTTGCGCGTCGCCACGGTGGCGGTAGAGCGGCTCCAGCTCGCGCACCAGCACCCCGAGCGACCAGCCGTCGGCCACGATGTGGTGCATCGTGAACAGCAGCACGTGCTCGTCGGGTGCGAGCCGCACGAGCCGCGTGCGCAGCAAGGGACCGCGCGCGAGGTCGAACGGCTCGCGGCCCTCGGCGACGATCAGCCGCTCGGCCTCGGCGGTGCGTTGGGCGGCCGGCATTGCCGCCAGGTCGATCACCGGCAGCGCGAGCGTCGCCGTTGCCACCGCGGCAATGCGTGGTGCGGGCCGGCCGTCGGTGGCCGGGAATGTGGTGCGCAGCACTTCATGGCGCTGCACGATCGCGTCGATGCTGCCTGCGAGCGCCGCGACGTCGAGAGGCCCGGTGAGGCGCAGCGCAATCGGGACGTTGTAGAACGGGTTGCCGGGCTCGAGCTGGTCGAGGAACCACAACCGCTCCTGCGCGAACGAGAGCACTGCTGGCGTGCCGGGCGGCGCGCGATGGATCCCCGGGACGGCGGCGCTGGGGGTCGGCCGCACTGCGGCGTCGACATGGCGCGCCAGGCCGGCGACCGTCGGCGACTCGAACAGGGCGCGCAGCGCCAGCTCGACACCGAGCGCTTCGCGCAGGCGCGAGACGACCTGGGTCGCGAGCAGCGAATGGCCGCCGAGGTCGAAGAAGTTGTCCTCGCGCCCGATGCGTGCGCGCCCGAGCACCTGCTGCCAGACCTGCGCGATGCAGGCCTCGCGCTCGCCCTGCGGCGCGGCGAAGCCGGTGGCGCCCTCTTCGC